>NZ_JBJQLL010000010.1:0-171637 GCF_046486405.1 Escherichia sp. WS338
CGGCTCTCAGCTCAAAACCACTAACGATGCCGTGGCAGCCAACACCACCAATATCGCCACGAACACCACCAACATCACCAACCTGACTGACGCTGTTGACAGTCTCGGTGATGACTCTCTGCTGTGGAATGATGCAGCGAAAGCATTCAGCGCCGCGCACGGTACTGATGCCACCAGCAAAATCACTAACGTCAAAGACGGTGACCTGACGGCTGGCAGCACTGACGCGGTTAACGGCTCTCAGCTCAAAACCACTAACGATGCCGTGGCAGCCAACACCACCAATATCGCCACGAACACCACCAACATCACCAACCTGACTGACGCTGTTGACAGTCTCGGTGACGATTCCCTGCTGTGGAACGCTACGGCGGGTGCATTCAGTGCCAAACACGGCACCAACGGTACTGACAGCAAAATCACCAACTTACTGGCAGGCACTGTATCCTCTGATAGCACTGACGCCATTAATGGCTCACAACTTTATGGCTTAGCTGATTCATTTACGTCATACCTTGGCGGTGGTGCTGATATCAGCGATGCGGGTGTATTAACCGGGCCAACCTACACTATTGGTGGTACTGACTACAATAACGTCGGTGATGCTCTGGCAGCCATTAACACGTCATTTAGCACATCACTCGGTGACGCCCTACTCTGGGATGCGACCGCCAAGGGCGGTGACGGTGCGTTTAGCGCCGGTCGCGGAAAAGATAACACGGCCAGCATCATTACTAATGTTGCAGACGGTGCAATTTCCTCTACCAGCAGCGACGCTATTAACGGCTCACAGCTCTATGACACCAGTAAGTACATTGCCGATACTCTGGGTGGTGACGCAGAAGTCAATGCTGACGGCACAATCACCGCACCGACTTATGCCATCGCTGGCGGCAGTTACAGCAACGTCGGTGACGCGCTGGAAGCAATCGATACCACGCTCGATGACGCTCTGTTGTGGGATGCCACAGCCAATGATGGTAATGGTGCATTTAGCGCCGCTCACGGAAAAGATAAAACAGCCAGTGTAATCACTAACGTCGCTAACGGTGCAATCTCTGCCACCAGCAGCGATGCCATTAACGGTTCACAACTGTATACCACCAACAAGTACATTGCCGATGCCCTGGGTGGTGACGCAGAAGTTAACGCTGATGGTTCTATCACTGCGCCGACTTACACCATTGCAAATGCCGAGTACAACAACGTCGGTGACGCCCTGGATGCGCTCGACGATAACGCTCTGCTGTGGGATGCAACGGCCAATGACGGCGCAGGTGCCTACAACGCCAGCCATGACGGCAAGGCCAGCATCATCACAAATGTTGCTGATGGTAACATTGGCGAAGGCAGTACCGACGCCATCAACGGTTCTCAGCTGTTTAACACCAATATGATGATCCAGCAGAACAGCGAAATCATCAATCAGCTTGCCGGTAACACCAGCGAAACCTACATCGAAGATAACGGTGCGGGTATTAACTATGTACGTACCAACGACAACGGCTTAGCGTTCAACGATGCCAGCGCTTCAGGTATTGGCGCTACGGCTGTGGGTTATAACTCTGTTGCCGAAGGCGATAGCAGCGTAGCCATCGGTCAGGGCAGCTACAGCGACGTTGATACCGGTATTGCCCTGGGTAGCAGCTCCGTTTCCAGCCGTGTAATAGTTAAAGGTTCTCGTGACACCAGCGTGTCGGAAGAAGGTGTTGTGATTGGTTATGACACCACGGATGGCGAACTACTTGGTGCGCTGTCTATTGGTGATGACGGTAAATATCGTCAAATCATCAACGTAGCCGATGGTTCCGAAGCCCATGACGCCGTTACGGTTCGCCAGTTGCAAAATGCCATTGGTGCAGTCGCTACCACGCCGACCAAATACTTCCACGCCAACTCAACGGCTGAAGACTCACTGGCTGTCGGGGAAGACTCGCTGGCGATGGGCGCGAAAACTATCGTCAATGGTAATGCGGGTATTGGTATCGGCCTGAATACTCTGGTTCTGGCAGATGCCATCAACGGTATTGCTATCGGTTCTAACGCACGCGCCAACCATGCAAACAGTATTGCAATGGGTAATGGTTCTCAGACCACTCGCGGCGCTCAGACTGGCTACACCGCCTACAACATGGATGCACCGCAGAACTCTGTGGGTGAATTCTCCGTAGGTAGCGAAGACGGTCAACGTCAGATCACCAACGTCGCAGCGGGGTCGGCGGATACCGATGCGGTTAACGTGGGTCAGTTGAAAGTAACGGACGCGCAGGTTTCCCAGAATACCCAGAGCATTACTAACCTGAATACTCAGGTAACGAATCTGGATACCCGCGTCACCAATATCGAAAACGGTATTGGCGATATCGTAAGCACCGGTAGCACCAAGTACTTCAAGACCAACACCGATGGCGTAGATGCTAACGCGCAGGGTAAAGACAGTGTTGCGATTGGCTCTGGCTCTATTGCTGCCGCTGATAACAGCGTTGCGCTGGGTACTGGCTCTGTGGCAAACGAAGAAAATACGATCTCCGTAGGTTCTTCCACTAACCAACGCCGTATCACCAACGTTGCCGCTGGTAAAAATGCTACTGACGCGGTTAACGTTGCGCAGTTGAAGTCTTCCGAAGCAGGCGGCGTGCGGTATGACACCAAAGCTGACGGTTCTGTTGATTACAGCAACATCACTCTCGGCGGTGGTAATGGCGGAACGACTCGCATCAGCAACGTTTCCGCTGGCGTTAACAACAACGACGCGGTGAACTACGCGCAGTTGAAGCAAAGCGTGCAGGAAACGAAGCAATACACCGATCAGCGCATGGTTGAGATAGATAACAAACTGTCCAAAACCGAAAGCAAGTTGAGCGGTGGTATCGCTTCTGCAATGGCGATGACCGGTCTGCCGCAGGCTTACACGCCAGGTGCCAGCATGGCCTCTATTGGTGGCGGTACTTACAACGGTGAATCGGCTGTTGCTTTAGGTGTGTCGATGGTGAGCGCCAATGGTCGTTGGGTCTACAAATTACAAGGTAGTACCAATAGCCAGGGTGAATACTCCGCCGCGCTCGGTGCCGGTATTCAGTGGTAATCATCCATTAACGAATGGGTAAACGCCACATTGCCTGATGCGCTACGCTTATCAGGCCTACGGGGTGATTCAGCACTACCCTGTAGGCCGGATAATGCGTTCACGCCGCATCCGGCAAGATAAGGCGCACCAGATCAACAATCTGAGGGCAATTCTCTGATGGGAATTGCCCTTTTCTTCATTACCTCTCTCCCAGAATTGGCCCTACCAATTCTTCATTGATCTGACCTCTGGTTCACAATTCCCCAATTAAAACTCACATCAACGTTGCCAATACATAACATTTAGTTAACTATTCATTGTCATTATCCCTACACAACACAATTGGCAGTGCCACTTTTACACAACGTGTGACAAGGAGATGAGCAACAGACTCATTACACGGCGTGTGTGGACTGCAGGAGACCTGCAATGAATCTCTGGCAACAAAACTACGATCCCGCCGGGAATATCTGGCTTTCCAGCCTGATAGCATCGCTTCCCATCCTGTTTTTCTTCTTTGCGCTGATTAAGCTCAAACTGAAAGGATACGTCGCCGCCTCATGGACGGTGGCAATCGCCCTTGCCGTGGCTTTGCTGTTCTATAAAATGCCGGTCGCTAACGCGCTGGCCTCGGTGGTTTATGGCTTCTTCTACGGGTTGTGGCCCATCGCGTGGATCATTATTGCAGCGGTGTTCGTCTATAAGATCTCGGTGAAAACCGGGCAGTTTGACATCATCCGCTCGTCTATTCTTTCGATAACCCCTGACCAGCGCCTGCAAATGCTGATCGTCGGTTTCTGTTTCGGCGCTTTCCTTGAAGGAGCCGCAGGCTTTGGCGCACCGGTAGCAATTACCGCCGCATTGCTGGTCGGCCTGGGCTTTAAACCGCTGTACGCCGCCGGGCTGTGCCTGATTGTTAACACCGCGCCAGTGGCATTTGGTGCGATGGGTATTCCGATTCTGGTCGCCGGGCAGGTAACAGGCATCGACAGCTTTGAGATTGGTCAGATGGTGGGGCGTCAGCTGCCGTTTATGACCATTATCGTGCTGTTCTGGATCATGGCGATTATGGACGGTTGGCGCGGAATCAAAGAAACGTGGCCTGCGGTCGTGGTGGCAGGTGGTTCGTTTGCCATTGCTCAATACCTCAGCTCTAACTTCATTGGGCCGGAACTGCCAGACATTATCTCTTCGCTGGTATCACTGCTCTGCCTGACGCTGTTCCTCAAACGCTGGCAACCAGTGCGCGTATTCCGTTTCGGTGACTTGGGGGCGTCACAGGTTGATATGACGCTGGCTCACACCGGTTACACCGCAGGTCAGGTGCTTCGCGCCTGGACACCGTTCCTGTTCCTGACCGCCACCGTAACGCTGTGGAGTATTCCACCGTTTAAAGCCCTGTTCGCTTCAGGCGGTGCGCTGTATGAGTGGGTGATCAACATTCCGGTGCCGTACCTCGATAAACTGGTTGCCCGTATGCCGCCAGTGGTCAGCGAAGCGACAGCGTATGCCGCCGTGTTTAAGTTTGACTGGTTCTCTGCCACCGGTACCGCCATTCTTTTTGCTGCCCTGCTCTCGATTGTCTGGCTGAAGATGAAACCATCTGACGCTATCAGCACCTTCGGCAGCACGCTGAAAGAACTGGCTCTGCCTATCTACTCCATCGGTATGGTGCTGGCGTTCGCCTTTATCTCGAACTATTCCGGTTTGTCATCAACACTGGCGCTGGCACTGGCGCACACCGGTCATGCATTCACCTTCTTCTCGCCGTTCCTCGGCTGGCTTGGGGTATTCCTGACCGGGTCGGATACGTCATCTAATGCTTTGTTTGCCGCTTTGCAGGCTACCGCCGCACAACAAATTGGCGTTTCTGACCTGTTGCTGGTTGCTGCCAACACCACCGGTGGTGTCACCGGCAAAATGATCTCTCCGCAATCTATCGCTATCGCCTGTGCGGCGGTAGGCCTGGTGGGCAAAGAGTCTGATTTGTTCCGCTTTACTGTCAAACACAGCCTGATCTTCACCTGTATGGTGGGCGTGATCACCACGCTTCAGGCCTATGTCTTAACGTGGATGATTCCTTAATGATTGTTTTACCCAGACGCCTGTCAGACGAGGTTGCCGATCGTGTGCGGGCGCTGATTGATGAAAAAAACCTGGAAGCGGGCATGAAGTTGCCCGCTGAACGTCAACTGGCGATGCAACTCGGCGTGTCGAGAAATTCACTGCGCGAGGCGCTGGCGAAACTGGTAAGCGAAGGTGTGCTGCTCAGTCGACGTGGCGGCGGGACGTTTATTCGCTGGCGTCATGACACATGGTCGGAGCAAAACATCGTCCAGCCGCTGAAAACGCTGATGGCCGATGATCCGGATTACAGTTTCGATATTCTGGAAGCCCGCTACGCCATTGAAGCCAGCACCGCGTGGCATGCGGCAATGCGCGCCACACCTGGCGAAAAAGAAAAGATTCAGCTTTGCTTTGAAGCAACGCTAAGTGAAGACCCGGATCTCGCCTCACAAGCGGACGTTCGTTTTCATCTGGCGATTGCCGAAGCCTCACATAACATCGTGCTGCTGCAAACCATGCGCGGTTTCTTCGATGTCCTGCAATCCTCCGTGAAGCATAGCCGCCAGCGGATGTATCTGGTACCCCCGGTTTTTTCACAGCTGACCGAACAACATCAGGCAGTCATTGACGCCATTTTTGCCGGTGATGCTGACGGGGCGCGTAAAGCAATGATGGCGCACCTTAGCTTTGTTCACACCACCATGAAACGATTCGATGAAGATCGGGCTCGCCATGCACGCATTACCCGCCTGCCTGGTGACCATAATGAGCATTCGAGGGAGAAAAACGCATGATTATTTCCGCAGCCAGCGATTATCGCGCCGCAGCGCAACGCATTCTGCCGCCGTTCCTGTTCCACTATATGGATGGGGGTGCATATTCTGAATACACGCTGCGCCGCAACGTGGAAGATTTGTCAGAAGTGGCGCTGCGCCAGCGTATTCTGAAAAACATGTCTGACTTAAGCCTGGAAACGACGCTGTTTAATGAGAAATTGTCGATGCCGGTGGCGCTAGGTCCGGTAGGTTTGTGTGGCATGTATGCGCGACGAGGCGAAGTTCAGGCTGCCAAAGCAGCGGATGCGCATGGCATTCCGTTTACTCTCTCGACGGTTTCCGTTTGCCCGATTGAAGAAGTGGCTCCGGCTATCAAACGTCCGATGTGGTTCCAGCTTTATGTGCTGCGCGATCGCGGCTTTATGCGTAACGCACTGGAGCGAGCAAAAGCAGCGGGTTGTTCGACACTGGTTTTCACCGTGGATATGCCAACACCGGGAGCGCGTTATCGTGATGCGCATTCTGGGATGAGCGGCCCGAACGCGGCAATGCGCCGCTATTTGCAGGCGGTGACGCATCCGCAATGGGCGTGGGATGTGGGCCTGAACGGTCGTCCGCATGATTTAGGTAATATCTCAGCTTATCTCGGCAAACCGACCGGACTGGAAGATTACATCGGCTGGCTGGGGAATAACTTCGATCCGTCCATCTCATGGAAAGACCTTGAGTGGATCCGCGATTTCTGGGATGGCCCGATGGTGATCAAAGGGATCCTCGATCCGGAAGATGCGCGCGATGCAGTACGTTTTGGTGCTGATGGGATTGTGGTTTCTAACCACGGTGGCCGCCAGCTGGACGGTGTACTCTCTTCCGCTCGTGCGTTGCCCGCTATTGCAGATGCGGTGAAAGGTGATATCGCCATTCTGGCGGATAGCGGAATACGTAACGGGCTTGATGTCGTGCGTATGATTGCGCTCGGTGCCGACACCGTACTGCTGGGTCGTGCTTTCCTGTATGCGCTGGCAACAGCGGGCCAGGCGGGTGTAGCTAACCTGCTAAATCTGATCGAAAAAGAGATGAAAGTGGCGATGACGCTGACTGGCGCGAAATCGATTAGCGAAATTACGCAAGATTCGCTGGTGCAAGGGCTGGATAAAGAATTGCCTGCGGCACTAGCTCCGATGGCGAAAGGGAATGCGGCATAGTTGGGGGTGAGGGGAAAAGGCCGTACCAATCACCAATTTTCTGCTATCCTGCCCCCGCACTAAGGGGGCAGTATGCTAAACATCGTACTTTACGAACCAGAAATTCCGCCAAATACTGGCAACATCATCCGTCTTTGCGCTAATACCGGCTTTCGTCTGCATATCATCGAACCGATGGGATTTGCCTGGGACGATAAGCGCCTGCGCCGCGCGGGGCTGGACTATCACGAGTTTACCGCCGTTACGCGTCATCATGACTATCGCGCGTTTCTCGAAGCAGAAAATCCCCAGCGTCTGTTTGCCCTCACCACGAAAGGTACGCCTGCTCACAGCGCCGTAAGCTATCAGGATGGCGATTATCTGATGTTCGGCCCGGAAACACGCGGCCTGCCAGCGAGCATTCTTGATGCCCTGCCCGCTGAACAAAAAATTCGCATTCCAATGGTGCCGGACAGTCGCAGCATGAACCTGTCCAATGCGGTGTCGGTCGTGGTGTATGAAGCCTGGCGGCAGCTGGGATATCCGGGAGCGGTGTTGAGAGATTAGTTACTGTATGCCGGATAGATGATTACATCGCATCCGGCACAATCACAGGACGTCAGATCCCATCCCCATTTTCAAACGTATGGTTAATACCGTTGAAATGCTGATCCATATCCATTGACGGTTTATCGCTATCCGGCTTGCCGACAATGCGTGCCGGAACGCCAGCGGCGGTGGTATGCGGCGGCACCGGTTGCAGCACCACGGAACCTGCGCCAATCTTCGCGCCGCGCCCAACTTCAATATTGCCGAGAATTTTCGCGCCCGCGCCAATCATCACACCTTCACGAATTTTCGGATGACGGTCGCCACCAGATTTACCCGTACCGCCAAGCGTCACAGATTGCAGAATCGATACGTCGTTTTCAATCACCGCCGTTTCACCCACAACGATGCCCGTGGCGTGGTCGAGCATGATACCGCGACCAATTTTTGCTGCCGGGTGTATATCAACCTGGAACGTTACAGAGACCTGGTTTTGTAGAAAAATAGCCAGCGCGCGACGGCCCTGATTCCACAACCAGTGACCGATGCGATACGCCTGCAAAGCATGAAAACCCTTCAGATATAGCAACGGGGTTGAGTATTTATCCACCGCCGGGTCGCGGGTACGCACTGCCTGAATATCACAGGCCGCAGAAGCGATCATTTCCGGGTCGGCGGCGTAGGCTTCTTCCACCACTTCACGGATAGCAATAGCCGGCATAATGGGCGATGACAGCTTGTTCGCCAGCATGTAGCTCAGTGCACTGCCAAGGTTTTCGTGCTTGAGTAGCGTCGCGTGGTAAAAACTGGCCAGCATTGGCTCACAGTCCGCCAGCGTTCTGGCTTCAGCTTTAATATTGTTCCAGACAATTTCCAGTTCTTCACACGACATTGCTTACTCCACACGATAAGATAATGACCGACCCGTTCTGCGCGGGCCGGGTCATAGTGGTAACAAAGGTTCCCTGGGTTTAGTGGCTGCTGCGCTCGTCCTTGCGTGCACGACCTAGTAAAGTCAATGCTGCCTCGCGCGCGTTTTTTCCGCAATATAATACTTGATAAATTTCCTCGGTTATTGGCATTTCAACGCCGAAGCGATGCGCCAGTTCGCGGACTTCTTTCGTATTGCGGTAGCCTTCCACCACCTGACCAATTTTCTCCTGCGCGCTTTGTACATCCATGCCCTGACCGAGCATCATGCCAAAACGGCGGTTACGTGACTGGTTATCAGTACAGGTAAGCACCAGATCGCCCAGCCCCGCCATGCCCATAAAGGTGGCAGGATCGGCACCCAGCGCCGCGCCAAGACGCGACATCTCAGCCAGCCCACGGGTGATCAGCGCCGTACGCGCATTCGCGCCAAAACCGATACCGTCGGACATCCCCGCGCCAATGGCAATGACGTTTTTCACCGCGCCGCCAAGCTGCACACCGATGAAATCCGGGTTGCTGTAAACGCGGAAACTTTTGCCACAGTGCAGCAATTGCTGGAGGTCATCGGCAAAGGTCTGGTCCGTCGAGGCCAGCGAAATGGCCGTCGGTAAACCTGCCGCCAGTTCTTTCGCAAACGTTGGGCCAGAGATAACCGCCAGCGGAATTTGATCGCCTAAGGCCTCACGCGCCACGTCCTGTAACAGACGTCCGGTTTCTGCTTCCAGCCCTTTGGTCGCCCACACCAGACGCGCATCAGGACGCATCAGCGGTTTAATCTGGCGCAGCACTTCACCAAAGACATGGCTGGGTACGACGACGAGAATATTACGGCTGGCTGCCAGCGCAGTGGCGAGATCGCTTTCAAGATGGAGCGTATCGGGAAAAGGCACATCGGGGAGAAACGCGGCGTTACAGCGGTCGCGTTCAAGCGTTGCGATATGTTCAGGGTCATGGCCCCAGAGGACAACCTCGTGGCCATTTCTTGCCAGGGTGATGGCAAGAGCGGTGCCGTACGAGCCGGCACCGATCACAGTCATTGAAGCATTACGTTGGTTCATCAGGCATCCTGATGTTCTTCAGTACCTTCGCCAGCCTGCTGCTGCAAATAGTTCATGAACAGCGCATCGAAGTTAACCGGCGCAAGGTTCAGTTGCGGGAATGTACCGCGGGATACCATGCTGGTGATGCACTCACGAGCATACGGGAACAGAATGTTCGGGCAGTATGCGCCCAGGCAATGTGCCATCTGGGTGCCTTCGATACCCGCGATGGAGAAAATACCGCCCTGCTGAACTTCACACAGGAACGCGGTTTCTTCGCCCAGGGAGGCCGTTACGGTAACACGCAGTACCACTTCGTAAACGTCATCTGCCAGTTGAGTAGATGCCGTATCCAGATCAAGTTTAACTTCTGGTTGCCAATCTTTCTGGAAAACGTGCGGCGCGTTCGGCGCTTCGAAAGAAATATCCTTGGTATAAATACGTTGGATCTGGAAAGTCATTTCGGTGTTGTTTTGTTCTGACATGTGTAGAAAACCCTTAAGTGTTGTCCTTAAAATACTGCGCAATGTAATGCCAACGTTCACACGTTATTTCAGCAGGGGATCCAGTCCACCACGTGCATCCAATGCATACAAGTCATCACAGCCACCAATGTGCTGTGCGTCAATAAAAATCTGTGGAACCGTGGTGCGACCGCTGCGTTTGATCATCTCTTCACGCTTAGCGGCATTGCCATCGATCGGCAACTCCTGAAAACTCACGCCCTTGCTGCTCAGCAGTGCTTTTGCACGATGGCAATACGGGCAGGTTTCTTTGGTATAGATTTCAACATTGGCCATAAATTAGCTCCTGTTTTTTACCCTGAAATTTCATGTTGCAGGGCGGCAGCAAAATGGAGTGTCCCCAGAAGCTTATATCAATAAGTCGCTGGGGGCCTAATTGCAGCTAACGGCCTGCATCATGAAAGACGACAGGTAAATTATTTGCCGCGCACCAAAGGCAAGTTTTCGCCAGCCCAGCCAGCGACGCCTTCTTTCAGTACGAATACTTGCGCAAAACCAGCTTTCGTCAGCGCGTTTGCAGGCTCCTGGCACTGCATGCCAGAACCATCTACCACGATAACCGGTTTGTCTTTGTGCTTCTCAAGCTCACCAACATTGTTGGCTTTGATTTCGCTCGGCAACAGGTTGATAGAACCTGCGATATGGCCTTTACGGAAGTCATCACGCTGACGTAAATCCACAACCACAGCGTCTTCTTTGTTGATCAGACGCGTAGCTTCACCACGAGTAATCACCTTCACTTTCGAGGTCAGGCTCTTAAACGTAGTCACAAGAACCGCCACCAGTAACGCGATCCAGGCGATACTCAGTATGGGATGACGGCCAACAAATTGCATAATTTCTTGCATGGGGGGTAACAACTCCCGACGTAGTGATTAAAAAAACCAGGAAAGGAGTATACCTGCGCGTTGCGGCAAATACAGCCAGCGCGTTAACTGGAATGCAATTTTGCGGGGCGCTACGAAAAAAAAGCGTAAATCTGGCATCTGCTTGCCGCGAGCGGTCGTATATTTTGATCTTCAGAGGCTATTTTATCGATTCAGCTGTAGTAAAATTACGCAAATTTTGACTCTTGAGTATGAGGTTGTCGCAATGTCGGTTTCTAAAAAACCTATGGTACTGGTGATTCTGGATGGCTATGGCTATCGTGAAGAACAGCAGGATAACGCCATTTTTAGTGCTAAAACCCCGGTAATGGATGCACTGTGGGCCAATCGTCCGCATACCCTGATCGACGCTTCCGGTCTGGAAGTCGGTCTGCCTGACCGTCAGATGGGTAACTCCGAAGTAGGTCACGTTAACCTGGGTGCCGGCCGCATCGTGTATCAGGACCTGACTCGTCTGGACGTTGAAATCAAAGATCGCGCTTTCTTCGCTAACCCGGTACTGACTGGCGCGGTAGATAAAGCGAAAAACGCAGGCAAAGCAGTTCACATTATGGGTCTGCTCTCCGCAGGTGGTGTACACAGCCACGAAGATCACATCATGGCGATGGTAGAACTGGCAGCTGAACGCGGCGCAGAAAAAATCTACCTGCACGCATTCCTTGACGGTCGCGACACTCCGCCGCGCAGTGCTGAATCCTCGCTGAAAAAATTCGAAGAGAAATTTGCCGCACTGGGCAAAGGCCGCGTAGCGTCCATCATTGGTCGTTACTACGCCATGGACCGCGATAACCGTTGGGATCGCGTTGAAAAAGCTTATGACCTGCTGACTCTGGCGCAGGGCGAGTTCCAGGCCGATACCGCCGTTGCTGGTTTGCAGGCTGCTTATGCTCGCGACGAAAACGACGAATTCGTGAAAGCGACCGTTATTCGTGCAGAAGGTCAGCCAGACGCGGCAATGGAAGACGGCGATGCGCTGATTTTCATGAACTTCCGTGCTGACCGCGCACGTGAAATCACTCGTGCATTCGTGAACGCTGATTTCGATGGCTTCGCGCGTAAGAAAGTGGTTAACGTCGATTTCGTGATGCTGACCGAATACGCCGCTGACATCAAAACTGCGGTTGCTTACCCACCCGCTTCCCTGGTTAACACCTTCGGCGAGTGGATGGCGAAAAACGACAAAACTCAGTTGCGTATTTCCGAAACCGAAAAATATGCCCACGTTACTTTCTTCTTCAACGGTGGCGTAGAAGAATCGTTCAAAGGCGAAGATCGCATTCTGATCAACTCACCGAAAGTGGCTACCTACGATCTGCAACCGGAAATGAGCTCCGCAGAGCTGACCGAAAAACTGGTTGCGGCAATCAAGAGCGGCAAATACGACACCATTATCTGTAACTATCCGAACGGCGACATGGTAGGTCACACCGGGGTGATGGAAGCGGCGGTTAAAGCGGTTGAAGCGCTGGATCACTGCGTGGAAGAAGTCGCGAAAGCGGTTGAGTCCGTGGGTGGACAACTGCTGATCACCGCTGACCACGGTAACGCTGAACAGATGCGCGATCCGGCAACGGGTCAGGCACACACGGCACACACCAACCTGCCAGTTCCGCTGATTTACGTTGGTGATAAGAACGTGAAAGCGGTTGAAGGCGGCAAACTTTCTGACATCGCGCCGACCATGTTGTCGCTGATGGGTATGGAAATCCCGCAAGAGATGACTGGTAAGCCGCTGTTCATCGTGGAATAATCCCTCCCCATGAGGGGAAAGGCGATTAATACCATGACACGGGCCGTGAAACCGCGCAGGTTTGCAATCAGGCCCATCATCTACGCCAGCGTTCTTAGCGCTGGCGTATTGTTGTGCGCCTTTTCCGCCCACGCGGATGAGCGTGACCAACTCAAATCTATTCAGGCCGATATCGCCGCGAAAGAGCGCGCGGTACGCCAAAAGCAACAACAACGCTCCAGCCTGCTTGCTCAGTTGAAAAAGCAGGAAGAAGCGATCTCGGAAGCCACCCGTAAGCTGCGCGAAACGCAAAACACGCTCAATCAACTGAATAAACAGATTGATGAGATGAACGCGTCGATTGCCAAACTGGAGCAGCAAAAAGCCGCCCAGGAGCGCAGCCTCGCCGCACAACTGGATGCCGCGTTTCGTCAGGGTGAACATACCGGTATTCAGCTCATTCTTAGCGGTGAAGAAAGCCAGCGTGGTCAGCGTTTACAGGCTTATTTCGGCTATCTCAACCAGGCGCGACAAGAAACCATTGCTCAGTTGAAACAAACGCGTGAAGAAGTCGCTATGCAACGCGCCGAGCTGGAAGAGAAACAGAGCGAGCAACAAACGCTGTTGTATGAGCAGCGCGCCCAACAGGCGAAGCTGACCCAGGCGCTGAACGAGCGTAAAAAGACGCTGGCAGGGCTGGAGTCTTCCATCCAGCAAGGTCAGCAACAGTTGAGCGAGCTGCGCGCCAACGAATCCCGTCTGCGTAACAGCATTGCCCGTGCGGAAGCCGCGGCGAAAGCGCGTGCTGAACGAGAAGCGCGTGAGGCCCAGGCGGTTCGCGACCGCCAGAAAGAAGCGACGCGCAAAGGCACCACCTACAAACCGACCGAAAGCGAAAAATCGCTGATGTCCCGAACTGGTGGCCTGGGTGCGCCGCGTGGTCAGGCATTCTGGCCAGTTCGCGGGCCGACGCTGCATCGCTATGGCGAGCAGCTACAGGGTGAATTACGCTGGAAAGGAATGGTTATCGGTGCCTCTGAAGGTACTGAAGTTAAAGCCATTGCCGACGGTCGGGTGATTCTGGCTGACTGGCTGCAAGGCTACGGTCTGGTGGTGGTGGTTGAGCATGGTAAAGGCGACATGAGTCTTTACGGCTATAATCAGAGCGCACTGGTGAGCGTTGGTTCGCAGGTTCGCGCGGGCCAGCCAATTGCACTGGTGGGCAGCAGTGGCGGTCAGGGTCGGCCTTCACTCTATTTCGAAATTCGCCGCCAGGGTCAGGCGGTCAATCCACAGCCGTGGTTGGGAAGATAAGTTTTGTTTCCATTTCGTCGTAACGTTCTTGCATTTGCCGCTCTGTTGGCGCTCTCCTCCCCCGTAATTGCTGGCAAGCTTGCCATCGTCATTGATGATTTTGGGTATCGCCCGCACAACGAAAACCAGGTGCTGGCGATGCCTTCCGCTATCTCCGTCGCTGTATTACCCGATTCACCGCACGCCAGAGAGATGGCAACCAAAGCGCATAACAGCGGTCACGAAGTGTTGATTCATCTACCGATGGCACCACTGAGTAAACAGCCGCTGGAGAAAAATACGCTACGCCCGGAGATGAGCAGCGACGAAATTGAGCGCATTATTCGTAGTGCGGTCAATAACGTGCCCTATGCCGTGGGGATCAACAACCACATGGGCAGCAAGATGACCTCTAACCTGTTTGGTATGCAGAAAGTGATGCAGGCGCTGGAGCGTTACAATCTTTACTTCCTCGACAGCGTAACCATCGGTAATACCCAGGCGATGCGCGCAGCGCAAGGCACTGGCGTGAAGGTGATCAAACGGAAAGTGTTCCTCGACGATTCGCAAAATGAAGCGGACATCCGTGTGCAGTTCAATCGCGCAATTGATCTGGCGCGTCGCAACGGTTCAACCATTGCCATTGGGCATCCTCACCCTTCAACGGTACGCGTGCTACAACAGATGGTTTATAACCTGCCGCCAGACATTACGCTGGTGAAAGCCAGCAGCTTGCTGAATGAACCGCAGATTGATACGTCTACACCGCCGAAAAACACTGTGCCCGACACACCGCGTAATCCGTTCCGTGGCGTGAAGCTCTGCAAACCGAAGAAACCGATAGAACCTGTTTATGCTAATCGCTTCTTTGAAGTATTAAGCGAAAGCATCAGCCAGAGCACGCTGATCGTTTACTTCCAGCATCAGTGGCAAGGCTGGGGCAAACAGCCTGAAGCGGCGAAGCTTAACGCTAGCGTAAATTAAAGGCGCTACGCGTAATGCGATGGTGCGACCGCGTTTTGTCGCGCCATTGCCATAAGCGGAAAGACCACAGTAACGCCTGATAACCCACCTTCACGCTGCGCACATTGGTAATCAGGCGCTTATACATACCGGAAGTAAATATCTCGGCAATCATCCGTTGGTGGGTAATAATATCCGGCTCTTTGCGCACCGCATGGCAAACACGCAATGCTTCGTAAGTTATTTGCTGATGAAATTCCGGATAAATCGTAATTTTGTCGGCATAATTTCGATTTAATTTCTCTAGCAGGCGGGTAATCTTAATATAGTGACGTTGATAATTAAGGTTTTTATTCCCTTGTCTATTCAACCGACTCACTGACGTATTATGCAGATAATATTTATATAACGATTGCTCGGTATATCGCGCACGCAGCGCATTAAACATAAATTCTGTTGTCCAGACAATATCCTGATGATGTAATCCGGCAATAAATTTAATGTTATTTTTAACAATAACATCGCGGCGATAAACCCCCATCCAGACAACGTGAGTCCAACGGCGGGAAGAAAGCCCCATCCGCAACCAATCCGGGCCGGTTAATACGCCGGTTGAGCGAAGGCGATCGGTGGGGATGGATTGCCAGGTTTCTCCCGTTTCACGAAAACACCAGTCAGCGTTGCACTGCGCCACGTCGAGGTCGTCCTCTAACGCCATGGTCATCAGCGTTTCGTACATGGTGGGATACACCTCATCGTCAGCATCGACAAAAGCGACATATTTGCCCGTCGCCACCTCGATCCCACGATTACGCGCCACCGATGCGCCAGCATTCGCCTGATGCAACAAACGAACGTGCGGATAGTTTTCTGCGTAATGCTTTGCTATTTCAACAGAATTATCCGTTGAACCATCATTAATAATAATGATTTCCAGAGCAGTCCAGGTTTGCGTAATTAAAGATTCCATACAAGTGCGGAAATCATCGCCTGCATTATATAACGGAATAATAACACTAAGTTTATTGGTGCTGTTCATCATAAATTACCGACGACCTCTGAAGTTATCCTGACGTTTTACAGGCTTTGTATTAAGAAACTATTAAGCCTGTGAGATATTATTTTTACAGGTGAGAGAGTCACTTCAGGGTAGAGAGATAATGAGAACAGCTATATAAGAGATCAGCGCAATTACCCATTCTTTATTTTACTGACAGCATTTTACATATTTAACAGATTATCCTCAGGAAAAAGGGCTGGAATACCAGCCCTTGTTTGTGTTAATCCCAGCTCAGGATAACTTTCCCGGACTGGCCCGAACGCATGGCGTCAAAGCCCTTCTGGAAATCATCGATAGAGAAACGATGGGTAATGATCGGCGAAAGATCGAGGCCAGACTGAATCAGCGCCGCCATCTTGTACCAGGTTTCAAACATCTCACGACCGTAAATACCTTTAATGAACAAGCCTTTAAAGATCACTTTGGTCCAGTCGATAGACATATCAGACGGTGGAATACCCAGCATCGCAATACGACCGCCGTGGTTCATGGTGTCGAGCATGGTACGAAACGCTGGCGGCGCACCGGACATTTCCAGACCGACATCAAAGCCTTCGGTCATGCCCAGTTCTGCCATCACATCATTGAGGTTCTCTTTAGCGACGTTAACCGCACGGGTGATACCCATTTTACGCGCCAACTCAAGGCGGTATTCGTTAACATCAGTAATCACCACGTTACGTGCACCAACGTGTTTCGCCACCGCCGCCGCCATAATACCAATCGGGCCTGCACCAGAGACCAGCACATCCTCGCCCACCAGATCGAACGACAGCGCGGTATGCACGGCGTTACCGAAGGGATCAAAAATGGAAGCCAGATCATCGGAGATATTGTCGGGGATTTTGAAAGCGTTGAACGCCGGAATCACCAGATACTCGGCGAAGCAGCCCGGACGGTTAACGCCGACGCCGATCGTGTTGCGGCACAGATGGGTACGACCGCCACGACAGTTGCGACAGTGACCGCAGGTGATATGGCCTTCGCCAGAAACGCGATCGCCAATCTTGAAGCCTTTCACTTCCTGACCAATACCTACCACTTCACCGACATATTCATGGCCCACGACCATCGGCACCGGGATGGTTTTTTGCGACCACTCATCCCAGTTATAGATGTGAACGTCAGTCCCGCAGATGGCTGTTTTACGGATTTTAATCAGCAGATCGTTATGCCCGAGTTCCGGTACAGGAACGTCGGTCATCCAGATGCCCTCTTCCGCTTTCAGTTTGGATAACGCTTTCATCTCACATCCTCAGGCGATAACGCCCAGTTGTTTACCAATACGCGTGAATGCTTCTACTGCACGCGTAATTTGCTCAGGGGTATGCGCCGCAGACATCTGGGTACGAATACGCGCCTGACCTTTCGGAACGACCGGATAGAAGAAACCGGTGACGTAAATCCCCTCTTTTTGCAGCTCACGAGCAAATTTCTGCGCTACTACCGCATCGCCAAGCATGACCGGAATAATGGCGTGATCGGCTCCCGCCAGGGTAAAGCCCGCCGCCGACATTTGCTCACGGAACTGACGCGCGTTCGCCCACAGACGGTCACGCAGCTCGCTACCCGCTTCAACCATCTCCAGCACTTTGATGGAAGCGGCAACAATGGCCGGTGCCAGCGAGTTGGAGAACAGGTACGGACGAGAACGCTGGCGCAGCCACTCAACCACTTCTTTGCGCGCCGCGGTATAACCACCAGAAGCCCCGCCCAGCGCTTTACCAAGCGTACCGGTGATAATATCGACCCGGCCCATCACATCGCAGTATTCATGGGAACCACGACCATTTTCACCGACAAAACCGACCGCGTGTGAATCATCTACCATCACCAGGGCATCATATTTATCTGCCAGATCGCAAACGCCTTTCAGGTTGGCAATCACGCCGTCCATCGAGAACACACCATCGGTAGCAATCAGCACATGACGCGCACCGGCTTCACGCGCTTCTTTCAGACGAGCTTCAAGCTCCTGCATATCGTTGTTGGCATAGCGATAGCGTTTAGCTTTACACAGACGCACACCATCAATAATAGACGCGTGGTTCAGTGCGTCGGAGATAATGGCGTCTTCCGCGCCCAACAGCGTTTCAAACAGGCCACCGTTAGCATCAAAGCAGGAAGAGTAGAGAATCGCATCTTCCATCCCCAGGAATGCCGCCAGTTTCTGTTCAAGCTCTTTATGGCTGTCCTGAGTGCCGCAAATAAAACGCACCGAAGCCATGCCGAAACCGTGAGAATCCATTCCCGCCTTTGCCGCCGCAATCAGATCCGGATGATTCGCCAGCCCGAGATAGTTGTTGGCACAAAAGTTAATGACGTGGCTTCCATCAGCCACAGTGATATCTGCTTGCTGCGCAGACGTAATAATGCGCTCTTCTTTAAACAACCCTTCCGCCCGTGCGGTTTCCAGATCGTTGGTTAACTGCTGATAAAATTCTCCACGCATTGCGATTCTCCAGACAGGGCAAATTCCAGCACATATTACCCAAACTTATAGGTCGCGACGAGATGACGCGTTAACACTTCTGCAAAATTCAGGATAAATAACGTCCAGCCCCCTCACTTTTGGTGAATGGCTGAAGCCAACGTCATGTAGTGATATGATAGAAGTATTCGTGTCTGAGATTGTCTCTGACTCCATAATTCGAAGGTTACAGTTATGATCATCGTTACCGGCGGCGCGGGCTTTATCGGAAGCAACATCGTTAAAGCCCTGAATGATAAAGGCATCACCGATATTCTGGTGGTGGACAACCTGAAAGACGGCACCAAGTTTGTGAACCTGGTGGATCTGGATATCGCGGACTATATGGATAAGGAAGACTTCCTGATCCAGATTATGGCTGGCGAAGAGTTCGGCGATGTCGAAGCGATTTTCCACGAAGGCGCGTGCTCTTCCACCACCGAGTGGGACGGCAAGTATATGATGGATAACAACTATCAATACTCCAAAGAGCTGCTGCACTACTGTCTGGAGCGCGAAATCCCGTTCCTGTATGCCTCTTCCGCAGCCACTTACGGTGGACGCACCTCCGACTTTATTGAATCCCGCGAATATGAAAAACCGTTGAATGTCTACGGTTACTCAAAATTCCTGTTTGATGAATATGTTCGCCAAATCCTGCCTGAAGCGAACTCACAGATTGTTGGCTTCCGTTATTTCAACGTTTATGGACCGCGTGAAGGCCATAAAGGCAGCATGGCGAGCGTCGCTTTCCATCTCAACACCCAGCTTAATAACGGTGAATCACCGAAGCTGTTCGAAGGTAGCGAGAACTTCAAACGTGACTTCGTCTATGTGGGCGATGTGGCAGATGTAAACCTGTGGTTCCTGGAAAATGGCGTTTCCGGCATCTTCAACCTCGGCACCGGTCGTGCGGAATCCTTCCAGGCAGTAGCAGATGCTACGCTTGCTTATCACAAGAAAGGCCAAATCGAATACATTCCGTTCCCGGATAAACTGAAAGGCCGCTACCAGGCGTTCACTCAGGCAGATCTGACGAATCTGCGCGCGGCGGGTTACGATAAACCGTTCAAAACCGTTGCCGAAGGCGTAACGGAATACATGGCCTGGCTGAATCGTGACGCATAAGAGCTCTGCATGAAAATACTGGTGATCGGCCCGTCATGGGTGGGCGACATGATGATGTCGCAAAGTCTCTATCGCACGCTCCAGGCGCGCTATCCCCAGGCGATAATCGACGTGATGGCACCGGCATGGTGCCGTCCATTATTATCGCGGATGCCGGAAGTTAACGAAGCTATTCCTATGCCTCTCGGTCACGGAGCGCTGGAAATCGGCGAACGCCGCAAACTGGGTCATAGTCTGCGTGAAAAGCGCTACGACCGCGCCTACGTCTTACCTAACTCCTTCAAATCCGCATTAGTGCCTTTCTTCGCGGGTATTCCTCATCGCACCGGCTGGCGCGGCGAGATGCGCTACGGTTTACTCAACGATGTACGCGTGCTCGATAAAGAAGCCTGGCCGCTAATGGTGGAACGCTATGTGGCGCTGGCCTATGACAAAGGCATTATGCGTACCGCACAAGATCTGCCGCAGCCATTGTTATGGCCGCAGTTGCAGGTGAGCGAAGGTGAAAAATCATATACCTGTAATCAATTTTCACTTTCATCAGAACGTCCGATGATTGGCTTTTGCCCGGGTGCGGAGTTTGGTCCGGCAAAACGCTGGCCACACTACCACTATGCGGAGCTGGCAAAGCAGCTGATTGATGAAGGTTATCAGGTGGTTCTGTTTGGCTCGGCGAAAGATCATGAAGCGGGCAATGAGATTCTTGCCGCTTTGAATACCGAGCAGCAGGCATGGTGTCGTAACCTGGCGGGGGAAACACAGCTTGATCAAGCGGTTATCCTGATTGCAGCCTGTAAAGCCATTGTCACTAACGATTCTGGCCTGATGCACGTTGCGGCGGCGCTCAATCGTCCGCTGGTTGCCCTGTATGGTCCGAGTAGCCCGGACTTCACACCGCCGCTATCCCATAAAGCGCGCGTGATCCGCCTGATTACCGGCTATCACAAAGTGCGTAAAGGTGACGCTGCGGAGGGTTATCACCAGAGCTTGATCGACATTACTCCCCAGCGCGTACTGGAAGAACTTAACGCGCTATTGTTACAAGAGGAAGCCTGACGGATGCGGGTTCTGATCGTTAAAACATCGTCGATGGGCGATGTTCTCCATACGTTGCCCGCACTCACTGATGCCCAGCAGGCAATCCCGGGGATTAAGTTTGACTGGGTGGTGGAAGAAGGGTTCGCACAAATTCCTTCCTGGCACGCCGCTGTTGAGCGAGTTATTCCTGTGGCAATACGTCGCTGGCGTAAAGCCTGGTTCTCGGCCCCCATAAAAGCTGAACGGAAAGCGTTTCGTGAAGCGCTACAAGCAGAGAACTATGACGCAGTTATCGACGCTCAGGGGCTGGTAAAAAGCGCGGCGCTGGTGACGCGTCTGGCGCATGGCGTAAAGCATGGAATGGACTGGCAAACCGCTCGCGAACCTTTAGCCAGCCTGTTTTACAATCGTAAGCATCATATTGCAAAACAGCAGCACGCCGTAGAACGCACCCGCGAACTGTTTGCCAAAAGTCTGGGCTATAGCAAACCGCAAACCCAGGGCGATTATGCTATTGCACAGCATTTCTTGACGAACCTGCCTACAGATGCTGGCGAATATGCCGTATTTCTTCATGCGACGACCCGTGATGATAAACACTGGCCGGAAGAACAATGGCGAGATTTGATTGGTTTACTGGCAGATTCAGGAATACGGATTAAACTTCCGTGGGGCGCGCCGCATGAGGAAGAACGGGCGAAACGACTGGCGGAAGGATTTGCTTATGTTGAAGTATTGCCGAAGATGAGTCTGGAAGGCGTTGCCCGCGTGCTGGCCGGGGCTAAATTTGTAGTGTCGGTGGATACGGGGTTAAGCCATTTAACGGCGGCACTGGATAGACCCAATATCACGGTTTATGGACCAACCGATCCGGGATTAATTGGTGGGTATGGGAAGAATCAGATGGTTTGTAGGGCTCCGCTAAAGAGTTTAAATAATTTAGAAGCAGCGGCTGTTTATAAAGAAATTACATTGATTTAATAAATAGTAAGTGGGCATTATACCCACTTACTTAATCAACATTTTTATTATTGTGGTTCTTTTTTACTCAAAAACGATATAGACAGGAAGAGGCACACAATCCACGATGCCGGTATTGGTTTAGCATGCGTAATGACATCACTAATGCCAAATAACATAATAGAAGCAGGGAAAACCAAAAGTATATATTTTTTCTCCCGGATACAGTAGTAGATCATTGCAACATAGAACATAATAAGAACAAGAAGACCAATTTTCCCTTTCGTGGAAAGAGCTTCAACAATTTCATTATGCATATGTACATCAAGGAATAATAAAGCTCCACTATAAATATTATTTTCTGCACTTAATGCTTTTATCTTTTCAGCACGCTGCTCAAGAGATTGCCAATTAAAACCATCAGGACTTCCTTTAATTCCTGCATTAACCATTGCAAAACGTGCTCCGACCGAGGATTGACTGTTATTTTTTGTAGCATATGAAATAACATCAGCTTTTAATGAATTAATTCGCCTATCAATTTCCTTATTAAATATCAAACCACAAGCAAGTAGCAATATAAAAACACCACTCAATCCTTTAAATAAAAACACTTTTTGATCACGATGCTGAAGAAATAATATGACCATAATCATAAGTGGGAATGTGAAAATTGCCGCACGCGTTCCTGTCATCATTACTGCTGCAAAGCTTAAAGCAAAGTTAGCATAAAATAGAAACCATTTATATTTCGATTGCATTTTGATGAATACAATTGAAGAATATAAAGTAGTGAATGTAATCACATAAGCCGCAATAGTCGCTGCCCCCATCTGACCAATATTCCCATTCATGGCGGAGAGGGGAATGCGGTCTGCATGCAAATATATCCCTTGATAATATGCTCTACATAGCATGATTATTTGAACTAAGATAGCTGAAATAAAATGTAGTTTTTCATTTTGCCTGAATTTATTTTTACTTAGTAATAAAAATGTCAACGAGCTAAATACTAATAGTTTTCCAGACTCAAGGTAGCCTCGATAAGCATTTCTATATACTACATCTTCTGTTTTATAAAATTCATACCATATCAGGTTCATTGCACCTAAAAGAAGTAAACCAAGAATTAATATAATGACATTTTTATTATAATTATGATTTTTATTTACAATTAATAAGAAAAGAGAAAATATACCTGTCGCATTAATTATTTTAGTGGTGATATTAAGATCAATTGGCACAAACAACAAACCGATTAAATACAATAAAAAAATAAAATTACAGCTATTATTTCGAAATTGCTCAATTTTTACTTCCACGTTAATATCTCACAACAAATTGAAATTAACAATCTCATTTCAAAAGAGAAAAAAAAGCCACCTTTATCCAGGAGCGTATAAACTTCATTCTTTTCTGAAGCCTTGTTCTAGGTTGTTTTTTTCCCGATGTTAATAGCCTTTCACTTTCAAGATGACTATTAAACTCATTTAAAATAGGATGTAATATTATTTCGTCTAAATAAAACTCTTTTATAATATTATGTTGATGCATTAACTTCCAGCTATCAGCTCGATAGGTGCCATAATCCTTTGTCAATTTGAGCAAATTTTGTGCCATATCTTTATTCATCAAATATGAACATGTACGCCGAATTTTATTTTTATTGAAATTAACACGCCGAAAAGTACAAGTACTTACCTTAACTTTACTAAAAAGGCTTTGCCCCAATACCGGATAATCATGTAATCCTTTCTGTCCTCCAAGCAAATACAAATTATTATGTTTTAACTTGTCTTTTTCAGAAAGATTAAAATATTGCAGAAATTTTTTAAATTTCTCATTGACGATAACATCATCCTCGAGAATGACTGCCCATTCTATATTTTTATCTATCATATCCTGATATATAAGCTGATGACTTAATGTACAAGCAATTTCTCCATCAGTCATTTCTGCGCCGACACCACTTAATCTCATTTTATCAATAATTTCTTTATTTTGAGGGTCTTTAGCATCTATGGCATCAAAAAAATCAAAATTAATATTTAATCGATAAAAAACATCATTTATTTTATTTCTTCGCTCAATATCTCTTTTAAGTGAGACAATATAAATGGGCAAGTTCATTAAAAAATCTCTGGATGATTAATCTTAATAATTATTTGGAAAAATGCTTACGCGCTATTTTCTTACTATAATAGAGCATGAAATAGTAAAATGAAGATGCAATTTTACCATTTCTTTTCAAATGTCTGGATTTCACTTGATACTGCTTTTCATTCGTGGCTGGAATAAACGCCACATCATTCCAGCAAGAAGCCTGATAAGCCTCATTAAAATACTTCTGGCAGGGATAATTCGTCCAGTCGTTCCAGGGCTTCGTTACGCCAACATAATGAATCAGCTTAGTATCATCGGTAATGGTCTTTTTATAATCTTCATCGCTTTTATTTTTTAACTCATAGTCAATGCCATAAAAGCAATCATAATCGCCGCTAATAAAAATACAATGACCAAAGAACAGAATATTTAAAATATCCTGATCAAGGCATTTATATTTCGTGTGCTGCGGGTCACTTGCCAGCATGGCAATGGCTTTATTCATAAAATCATTTTTCGCCCATGCTTCAAGCTGCAGATATACTACACCGGCGTTGAAATAATTCCCTGGAAGTCCCTCTATAGCCAGACGCTTCGCTGGTTTTTCCTGCATAAAAGGCACATCTTTAATAACAGCCGCGAACTTATCGCCATCAAAATTAATATCAAGCAATCCAGCTAATGAGCCTTTACAGATGACATCAGCATCGATATATAACAGATTTTCAATAGTTTCACTCAAATACTGGAACGCAACTAAACGGAAGAATGTTGCATAAGACCACTGTTTCAGGCTGGGGAAGATATCAATAAAGGCATTGGAGACTTTATAAATTCTTACTTCAACGTTAGCATTTTTGTTGGTAAAAGCATTAACACGTTGTAGATAATCTTCATCAATGTAGTCAGTAAAGAGATGAAACTTAACCGCAAGGTACGGGTTATGCATAACAACTGATTGCATAGATACTGCCGCACCAAATAAAAAGTTGCGGTCAATACCGTAAGCGATATTTAACACACGATCGGTGTTAGCAATTTCCCCAGAGACAGCGACTTCAGTAATACTCTCAGCTAATAAATCCATGTTGGTTCCGTTTTGACTGTGTGGTTTACGCTTTGCCTTTTAATTTTTTAATAAATTTGCGTAGTTTGGTTCTGTAGATTACTGAATAGTAGCCATAATCTTTTATTTCGTTGGCAATACCCAGGTGACGTTCCATGGCCAGACGATCACGAGCTTTACGCTCTGCCGTACAGCTTTTACCGGATAGGTCAATTATCCTGACACCATCTTTACTAACGATAAAGTTACCCCGGTGAGGGTCGCCCGATAGCATATTTAAGGCATGCAATTTTTCCATTGAAGCCTTAATTTCTGCTTTAACATTTTCTGGAATAATCGGCATATCATTGAGTTCTACGCCCTCGACATACTCGATAAGCATGATAAAAACACTGGCATAGTTGAAAATTTTACGCTCAGCCAGAAAATAAAAATCATTAGGAAAAGTAAGACCTGCACTTCTGACACGATCGGTTTCAACGATCAAATTCTGATAGTAGTCACCTTTTACAAAAGATTTAAAAAAACGTTCATTCCTTTTCGTTTTGGGAGCAAAGACTTTAAAAACATAGCGACCATATTTCGTATCAATCAACGATACTTTGGTATCATCAATATTACGTAATACTTTTACTGTTTTAAAATTATAGGCCAGTATTTCATCAAAGATTTCTTTATATTTATTATCGTTATCTTTGTAATAAAATGAGAAGCCGCGATAGCGTATACTTGTAATCATAAGAGTAATTTATTTCTTAAGCTTGTACTTAATTAATGAAGTTATACCTTTAATATACTCACCATGGGCAAACAGATGCTTATATTGTTTCTGCATTTCTGCAACAGTCCGCGCCTCTTTAAGAGGATATTTCTTCCAGGGAGATTGTTCACGCGCGATATTAAAGTATGATGCAGATGGATATCCAGCCCAGCTATGCCATGGTTTAGTTATCCCTGTATAGTGAATCAATACTGTTTTATCGGTAATGGTTTGCTGATACTTTCGATGACTACGATCATGAAGTTCGTTTTTCAGGGTATAAATAGTATCAAAATCCTTCGCGAGGTAGATATTATTCATATTAAATGCGATATTCAACGCATCCTGATCTAAATATTTAAGAGAGCCATATTTAGTTTCCCCTCGTAAAAGCGTGAGTAAATACGGTGTCAAATTTGCTTCATGCCATTTTTTAAGATTGACATAGATAACGCCTGCATTGAAATAACGTCCATTCATTTCGGGAATGTTGAGGCGTTTTGCACATGCCGCCTGAGTACTATCATTGTCAGGAATGACCGCAGCAAACTCATCTTTAAATATAATTTCTGTGAGAGGTTTCAGGCTTCCTTTACAAACAACATCGGCATCCAGATACAGCAGTGTAGAAATACTTTCACTCAGATATTCAAAAGACAATACCCTGAAGTATGTTGCGTACGACCAAAACTGTGACGTCGGCAGATCAGCAAAGTATTTGGGGTCAATTAAATATACAATAATTGAGGTATTAAATTGTTTTGCCGTTTCATTAAATGACTTTAAATAATCGTCATCTACATAATCAGTGAAAACATGAAAGACAAAATTAATATCTGAATTATTAATCAAAACGGAAGAAATTGAAACGCCAGCACCATACAAAAAATTCTTATCGATACCGTAGGAAACATTTAGCTCTGGGGCGTTTTCTTTTTTATTATCTGCTAAATATGAAAACCGTTCTTTTATAAATTCATTCATTTAACTTTTCTCAATATCATTTTATTATCTTTAAATAAAAATAATAAATATAATTCATTATCCCGTTAATTGGTTTGTTTTGTTTAAAATTATGCTTAGCGCAATAACGAGCATAGTTTGAGTTAACTGGCCGCATTAACGGTTCATTTTTCCAGGGCGATGCTTCTTTGGCTTTGATAAAAGGTTGCGCACTTGGATAACCGGCCCAGTAATGCCAGGGTTTTGTCGGGCCGACATAATGAATTAATACGGTTTCATCATTAATTGGACAAACAAATGATTTTTTTAATTCATAATTTAAACTAAATTGCGTATTGTATTTAGCTTCAATGAGTTTAACTTTCCCTAACAGGATAAGATTAAGGATATCTTGATCCATATAGGTTAAACGGGAAACGATGGCTTTATCAGCAAGCATCGACATCGCTTTAGCAGAAACGGACTCCTGCGCCCACGCTAGTGTATTAATTAACAGGACACCTGAATTAAAGTAACCCTTTTCAAGTTCATTACACTGCAGACTTTGACCCCGTAACGACCACCAGTTAGCATCGCGTTCAGTAACAACAGCAGCAACGTTATTGGCAAGATCCATTGTTATCAGCGGCTTTAAGTTTCCCTGACAGGCGATATCAGCATCCAGGTAAAGGATCTTATCTTGTTGATCAATAAAGTAATCTGCAATTACAAAACGGAAATACATGGCAATAGACCAATTTTTGGTCGTCGGTAATGCCTTAAGCCGTTCACAATTTACTAGATGGATCTGGATACAGGTACGATAGCTTTTCGCCAATTGGGCTAAACGCTGGATATCGGCTTCAGGGATATCATCAATAAAAACGTGGAAAACAAAACTTACGTCGTTGTTATGTAACAAAACTGACGTGATTGAAACACCACAACCAAAAAGAAAGTTTTTATCAATGCCATAAGCAACATGGAATGATGATGCCACTGACGCCGCTGGCCTTTCATCGAAGATGATTGTCTTATTGATCATCTCTTGTGGATTAAAATAGTGGGCACTCATATTTCTCTCCGGAAATTACAACGATTTTCGAATCGTTCTTTCCCTGATTTTTGTGGCTTTTGCTTCTGCTTGCGACAGCAGTCCTTGTTCCTGCTTGAGAATGTCTTTAAGCGAGGCGACAAAATACACTTTCATAAACCGCCAGATATCCCGCTGAGTCAGGCCAATATTCATCGAAGAAAAATAAAGCCCTATAAGATCTTTATCGCGCCAACGACGTGGAACGCGCGTGCGAAGCTGCGCCCGGTGCAGATCAATTACCGAAATTTTTAACTCCTCTTTCTTACCGGAAAAAGGCAAGTGCAGCAGGAAATGACAGATATAACAGTCACGGTGGTTAATGCCCGCAGCATGCATATCGCGCACCATCGTCGCGACACGCTTAATAAGCATACGCTTTACGCGAACATCTGGAGGGTTAGTCGCCCAGTCAGCACAGTAATCTTCCAGACTGATGGTTGGTGTCAGATCTTCGGTTATAATAAACGAGGTTCTGGTGAGCGGATTAATGCCTTTTTCGCCGAATGCCACCCCATACATAGTATCAACGCCGACATCCCGCAGTCGATGAATCGCATTCCATTCGCGGTCTGCGCCTAATACTGGCATCCGCAATGAGAGTAAATTTTTGATTATCTCTTTCAGGGTCGTGCCGCGATGCCATTTGAGAAAATAGCTTTTGCCCGCCATTTCAAAGCGCAGAGTACGGCGAGTTTCCAGTTCACGAAATACCTCACCCTGCAAAGTTTTAACTTCCTCAAAAGGATCTTTTCCGCGCCATAACGTGGCAAACGGCTCTTTAAGTTCAACCATCCAGACCACCCGTTATGATATCCGCCGCTTTCTCTGGCAGACTGTATAAATCTTGTGTATCAGCATAATGTCGCGCATTTTCCGCCCAGGCCTGGCGCAATGAAAATTGCGTTAACGCTTTGCGTAAAATCTCATTCAATGTTTCCTGGCGGAATGGCTCAGCAATAGCCTCGCCGCAATTGGCGTCGACAATATAATGCGCATAGCCACAAACGGCAGTTGTTAGTACCGGTAATCCTGCAGTAATCGCTTCCAGCAGCACAATTCCCGCCGCTTCCTGGTAGGCAGGATGCAGTAATAAATCCGCCGCCGCCATTAATTCCGAGACATCGTTGCGCCCCGAGAAGAAGTGAACATTACTGCGCACGCCGCGTTTTTCTGCCAGCGCCTCAAATTTTCGCGGTTTATCCTGCCCAACAACATATAGCAATGTGTTGTGGCGCAGCGAATCCGGTAACGAAGCAAGTGCTTCAATGGAACGATCGACACCTTTACGCGTGAAGTCTGAACCGACCTGCAACAATAAATATTGTTGTTCGGTTATTCCATTCTTCTTACGGAAGATTTCACGGCTATTAGCTGGCTGCTGGCTATATTTACGATCAGGATAAATCCCCGGTGGCAGAATATGAAAACGCTCCGCTTCAGTCTGATAATGTTTCTGGAAATCGGCGATTTGCTTATCTGTCAGCATCAGCAGCTGTGTCGGCTTGCCCTGTTCGAAGGTTGCCCGCTCAAAGGCGGCATAATGGCGATAACGTGACGTCAGGCGATAGAAAAAGCCTTTTTCCTGCGCTACTTTCTCGGCATAACAAACATCAGCGGCATAATAAACGTCCAGCCCCGGCATTTTGTTGAATCCAACGACTTTATCGACGGGATGTTCGCGTAAATGTTTTTGCACCCAGGCAAAATACTCCGCATTGCGCCCGTGATTGGTATGCGATTTAACCGGCACTTTGATCAGTTCAAATACATCAGGGCATTCGCCTTCCCACGACTGGGTATAAACCCGAACATGATGACCTCGGGCGGCGACTGTCTGAGCAATACGCATAAAATCGCGCTGCAAACCGCCAAAGGGAAAATATTTATATAAACAAAAAGCAACGATCATAACGACGTACCTGTCGTGGAGGAGGGCAGTAATTTATCGACAGCAGCAATGACATCTGCCGCCGGAATAACCGAAAGATACATCTCATTTCGGTCACGCTGATCGCGCGTTGGCATTTCCCGGTAATCTCCCGCCCAGAATTGAATCATGTTATTTGACCAGGGACGCCAGAAAATATGGTCTGTCGCACCAAACAGCGATATCAGCGGCGTATTAACTGCAGCGGCAATATGCGCCGGTGCGGAATCAACGCCAATAAACAGCTGCGCATGATCGATTAACGCACCAAGTTCCGGGAAGGTCACCTTTCCGGCCAGCGCCGTTACTGGTGGCGTCTGGCATCCCTGCGCAATTTCATTGACGCAGGCCAGATCGTCTTTATCTGGGCCGGACGTCAGAACGACTTCATAACCACGAGCATGTAAGGCATCAATCACAGCGGAAAACTTGGCGTTGTCCCAGCATTTGAAGATTTGCCGCGCCGTAGGTTGGATAACCACATAATTTTGTCCAACACCAGCGTGATCAAGTTCGCGACGCATACGTTTCCAGCTTGCAGGCGGGTAACTCATGGTTGTCTGCTTCACCAACGATTCAAGTCCCAATGGCGTCAGCACGGATAAGTTACTTTCCACCACATTTCCACCCTGCAACGGCACCAAATGAGTGAAACTATTACGCCAAAAAGCAGACTGCCGATGATGATAATCCTGGGAAATTTTCACACGGGCATTTAATAAGCGAACCAGTATAGCAACCATCCATTGATCGGTAAGATTAACGATAAGGTCATACTTATTGGCACGTAATACCTTGATGAGATGAAAAAAGTTGGCAATTTTTTCTGAGGCTTTTGCTTTTTTATTTTTTATGCCGTAGAGCGCGTTAATCTCTGGATTTTCAGACAGGATCGGGATGGTGTCCTGATAAAGCAGCACATCGATTTTTGCGTCAGGGTAATTTTTTTTCAGCGAACTAATGACGGGAGTAGTTAATAACATATCCCCATGAAAACGCATCTTAATGAGCAAAATTCTTCGAAATGGCTTATCCACAAGTAACTCTTTTTGTTGAGATTATCCGATTAAGGTGAAGCAGAAAAAGCACGCTACCGCCCCAGGCTCAACAGCTACCTGAATACTGATACCGCACTGATATTGACGCGCTAGTGTATCACTTCTTTCGCGGCAATCCGACTCGAATGATTTTTAAGCACATTGTTGATTTTCAATAAAGAAATCAATCAAATAAAATCATTAGCAACCATATTCTTTTACTGTTGCTCTGCGATTCCTTCCTGCACGTACTGCAGAAATCAATGAATCGCATAAAAATACAAAAAAAGTATAGATGTTCAGCAAGAATTGGCGGGTAAATTGCTATTTAAGTCAAAAACGGGAAAAGTAATGGTAAAGCCACAGCTAAATACATAGAATCCCCAGCACATCCATAAGTCAGCTATTTACTATGCTCGAATTGCTTTACACCGCCCTTCTCTACCTTATTCAGCCACTGATCTGGATACGGCTCTGGGTGCGCGGACGTAAGGCTCCGGCCTATCGAAAACGCTGGGGTGAACGTTACGGTTTTTACCGCCATCCGCTAAAACCAGGCGGCATTATGCTGCACTCCGTCTCCGTCGGTGAAACTCTGGCGGCGATCCCGTTGGTGCGCGCACTGCGTCATCGTTATCCTGATTTACCGATTACCGTAACAACCATGACTCCAACCGGTTCGGAGCGCGTACAATCGGCTTTCGGGAAGGATGTTCAGCACGTTTATCTGCCGTATGACCTGCCCGATGCACTCAACCGTTTCCTGAATAAAGTCGACCCTAAACTGGTGTTGATTATGGAAACCGAACTATGGCCTAACCTGATTGCGGCGCTACATAAACGTAAAATTCCGCTGGTGATCGCTAACGCGCGACTCTCTGCCCGCTCGGCCGCAGGTTATGCCAAACTGGGTAAATTCGTCCGTCGCTTGCTGCGTCGTATTACGCTGATTGCCGCCCAAAATGAAGAAGATGGTGCTCGTTTTGTGGCGTTGGGCGCAAAAAATAATCAGGTGACCGTTACCGGTAGCCTGAAATTCGATATTTCTGTAACGCCGCAGTTGGCTGCTAAAGCCGTGACGCTGCGCCGCCAATGGGCACCACACCGCCCGGTATGGATTGCCACCAGCACTCATGAAGGCGAAGAGAGTGTGGTGATCGCCGCACATCAGGCATTGTTACAGCAATTCCCGAATTTATTGCTCATCCTGGTACCCCGTCATCCAGAACGCTTCCCGGATGCGATTAACCTTGTCCGCCAGGCTGGACTAAGCTATATCACACGATCTTCAGGGGAAGTCCCCTCCACCAGCACGCAGGTTGTGGTTGGCGATACGATGGGCGAGTTGATGTTACTGTACGGCATTGCCGATCTCGCCTTTGTTGGCGGTTCACTGGTTGAACGTGGTGGGCATAATCCGCTGGAAGCTGCCGCACACGCTATTCCGGTATTGATGGGGCCGCATACTTTTAACTTTAAAGACATTTGCGCGCGGCTGGAGCAGGCAAGCGGGCTGATTACCGTTACCGATGCCACGTCGCTTGCAAAAGAGGTTTCCTCTTTACTCACCGACGCCGATTACCGTAGTTTCTATGGCCGTCATGCCGTTGAAGTACTGTATCAAAACCAGGGCGCGCTACAGCGTCTGCTTCAACTGCTGGAACCTTACCTGCCACCGAAAACGCATTGAGGTTGTTATGCAAAAACGGGCGATTTATCCGGGTACTTTCGATCCCATTACCAATGGTCATATCGATATCGTGACGCGCGCCACGCAAATGTTCGATCACGTTATTCTGGCGATTGCCGCCAGCCCCAGTAAAAAACCGATGTTTACTCTGGAAGAGCGTGTGGCGCTGGCACAGCAGGCAACCGCGCATCTGGGGAACGTGGAAGTGGTCGGGTTTAGTGATTTGATGGCGAACTTCGCCCGTAATCAACACGCTACGGTGCTGATTCGTGGCCTGCGTGCGGTGGCGGATTTTGAATATGAAATGCAGCTGGCGCATATGAATCGCCACTTAATGCCGGAACTGGAAAGTGTGTTTCTGATGCCGTCGAAAGAGTGGTCGTTTATCTCTTCATCGTTGGTGAAAGAGGTGGCGCGCCATCAGGGCGATGTCACCCATTTCCTGCCGGAGAATGTCCATCAGGCGCTGATGGCGAAGTTAGCGTAGCGTTTATGCCGGATGGTATGCCATCCGGCGCGCATGAATTACTTCTGGCACTGCCGACAATAAAACGTTGCCCGCTGCGCATGTTTAGTCGCCACAATCGGCGTACCACACACCCGACACGACTCACCTTTTCGCCCGTAAACCTGCAATTCCTGAGCGAAATAGCCCGGTTTACCATCACTTTGCAGAAAATCTTTCAGAGTTGTACCGCCCTGCTCAATCGAACGCAGCAACACCGCTTTAATCACCCGAGCTAACAATTCACACTCTGCCAGCGACAGTGATGACGCCAGCCGATCCGGATGGATCCCCGCCGCAAACAGAGATTCGCTGGCATAGATATTCCCTACCCCTACCACCAGCTTGTTATCCATCAGCCACGGTTTAATCGCCGTTTTTTTCTTCGCGCACTTCTGATGCAGGTACTCACCGTTGAAATCGTCACTAAGCGGCTCCGGTCCAAGATGGGCCAGAACGTTGTGCCCTTCCAGCTCTTTGGTCCATAGCCAGGCACCAAAGCGGCGCGGATCGGTGTAGCGCAGCACTTTACCGTTGCTCATCACCAAATCCACATGGTCATGCTTTTCAGGGGGAAGTTCTTCTGGAAGGATGCGCAGACTGCCAGACATCCCCAAATGAATGATAATCCAGCCCTCAGGCAGCTCCAGCAGCAGATATTTAGCCCGCCGCTGCACGCTAAGCACTGGTTGGTCGCTTAAACGGTAGATCTCTTCTGAAACCGGCCAGCGCAAGCGTCCGTTGCGCACCACCGCATGAAGAATGGTTGCACCAACGAGATGCGGTTCTATGCCGCGACGGCTGGTTTCAACTTCGGGTAATTCAGGCATAGCATCTCCAGGAATGAACAGATGCAGTCAATATGGGGGCAGGCAGATAACAAAAAACCCCGCCGGGGCGAGGTTTTTCGTTACATCAAAGCAAAAATTATTTGATTTTCGCTTCTTTGTAGATCACGTGCTGGCGAACAACTGGATCGAATTTTTTCAGTTCCAGTTTTTCCGGCTTAGTACGTTTGTTCTTCGTAGTGGTATAGAAGTGACCAGTACCAGCAGAAGAAACCAGCTTGATTTTCTCACGAATACCTTTAGCCATGATTTATTTCCTCTAAGTACTTAGTACTTTTCGCCACGGGCACGCAGTTCAGCCAGAACTGTATCGATGCCTTTTTTATCGATTACACGCATACCTTTAGCAGATACGCGCAGGGTGACAAAACGCTTCTCGCTCTCAACCCAGAAACGGTGAGAGTGCAGGTTCGGCAGGAAACGGCGTTTAGTCGCGTTCAGTGCGTGGGAACGGTTGTTACCGGTCACCGGACGCTTGCCAGTAACTTGGCAGACTCGGGACATGTCTATTCTCCAAAAATCAAATTAGCTCGAGCTTCGTATGGGGTATTGGCGCCTCGTCAGGCTTTACAGCCCGGTCATCGCAGTTCTATGTGAACTCTCGATTGCCAGGCCCAAATGCCAAACCCGAGATTCTCAAAGGTGGCGTAGTATACGCTGACTCAGCGATGTGCTCAAGTCCCGAACAGACAAAGATCCCGAAGGATCGCGCATAGCGGGTTAAATCCAGCCGCGTTCGGCAAAAGAAACATACTCTCCACGCCCAATCACGATATGGTCGAGCACGCGTAAATCCATGAACTGACAACTCTTTATTATCCGTTCAGTAATGAGTTTATCCGCTTTACTGGGTTCAGCACAACCCGAAGGGTGATTATGTGCAAGGATCAGCGCCGAAGCATTTATTTTTATCGCTTCGCGGATAATTTCCCGAGGATGGACTTCAACATGGTTTAGCGTGCCGGAAAAAAGACGGCTATGCGTTATAACCCGGTGTTGTGAGTCGAGAAAGATCACCATAAAGATCTCCCGCTCCTCACCCGTGAGCTGGCTTTGTAAAAATTCCCGCGTCATCTCCGGGCTGAGTAAAGGGCTTTCTTCACGCATCCGCACGTTGTAGTAACGCCGCGCCAGTTCAGCAATCCCCTTTAACTGGGCAAATTTCGCCACGCCAATTCCATGAACGCCACTAAACTGTTCATATTCAGAGGTTAACAAGCCATAAAGAGAGCCGAAATTCTCCAGCATCTCTTTTGCCAGGGTTAATACATCTTTACCGCGCGTTCCGGTACGCAGAAATAGCGCCAGCAGCTCGACATCCGTTAAGGCGCTAATACCAAACCTCAGCATTTTTTCGCGCGGCATCAACAGCTGTGCATTGTTTTTCACCTTCACCTCCTTTGTGGTGCTCGCATCCTGTCATAGCCGTTCCGTTAAATCGACGGCCAGTTTTCAATCCTGGAAAGCACCTCGCAAAGTGATTCTCAGGTGAAGGCACGACAACAAAAGTATTGTGATAAAATCGCCAACTTCTGGTGTCACCCAACAGGAAAAATCATCATGAGCCTGGCCGGTAAAAAAATCGTTCTCGGCGTTAGCGGCGGTATTGCTGCCTATAAAACCCCTGAACTGGTGCGTCGTTTGCGCGATCGCGGGGCCGACGTCCGCGTAGCCATGACCGAAGCGGCAAAAGCCTTTATCACCCCACTTAGCTTGCAGGCGGTTTCTGGTTATCCCGTTTCCGACAGTCTGCTGGACCCGGCAGCCGAAGCCGCTATGGGCCATATTGAGCTGGGTAAATGGGCTGATTTAGTGATTCTCGCCCCTGCCACGGCAGATTTGATTGCCCGTGTTGCTGCCGGAATGGCGAATGATCTGGTATCGACGATTTGTCTGGCCACACCTGCGCCTGTAGCCGTGCTCCCCGCCATGAACCAGCAGATGTACCGTGCCGCTGCCACGCAGCATAATTTAGAGGTGCTTGCTTCCCGTGGTTTGCTCATTTGGGGGCCAGACAGTGGCAGTCAGGCTTGTGGTGATATCGGCCCTGGGCGAATGCTCGATCCGTTAACCATTGTTGATATGGCGGTAGCGCATTTTTCGCCCGTCAACGACCTGAAACATCTGAACATTATGATTACCGCCGGCCCGACGCGTGAACCGCTCGATCCGGTGCGTTATATCTCTAATCACAGCTCAGGCAAGATGGGTTTTGCTATCGCCGCCGCCGCTGCCCGTCGTGGCGCGAACGTCACGCTGGTATCAGGTCCGGTTTCACTACCGACGCCACCGTTTGTTAAACGTGTTGATGTGATGACCGCGCTGGAAATGGAAGCCGCCGTGAATGCATCTGTACAGCAGCAAAATATTTTTATCGGTTGCGCCGCCGTGGCGGATTATCGCGCAGCTACCGTGGCCCCAGAAAAAATCAAAAAGCAGGCCACGCAGGGTGATGAATTAACAATAAAAATGGTTAAAAACCCCGATATCGTCGCAGGAGTTGCCGCACTAAAAGACCATCGCCCCTACGTCGTTGGATTTGCCGCCGAAACAAATAATGTGGAAGAATACGCCCGGCAAAAACGTATCCGTAAAAACCTTGATCTGATCTGCGCGAACGATGTTTCCCAGCCAACTCAAGGATTTAACAGCGACAACAACGCATTACACCTTTTCTGGCAGGACGGAGATAAAGTCTTACCGCTTGAGCGCAAAGAGCTCCTTGGCCAATTATTACTCGACGAGATCGTGACCCGTTATGATGAAAAAAATCGACGTTAAGATTCTGGACCCGCGCGTTGGGAAGGAATTTCCGCTCCCGACTTATGCCACCTCTGGCTCTGCCGGACTTGACCTGCGTGCCTGTCTCGACGACGCCGTAGAACTGGCTCCGGGTGACACTACGCTGGTTCCGACCGGGCTGGCGATTCATATTGCCGATCCTTCACTGGCGGCAATGATGCTGCCGCGCTCCGGATTGGGACATAAGCACGGTATCGTGCTTGGTAACCTGGTAGGATTGATCGATTCTGACTATCAGGGCCAGTTGATGATTTCCGTGTGGAACCGTGGTCAGGACAGCTTCACCATTCAACCTGGCGAACGCATCGCCCAGATGATTTTTGTTCCGGTAGTACAGGCTGAATTTAATCTGGTGGAAGATTTCGACGCCACCGACCGCGGTGAAGGCGGCTTTGGTCACTCTGGTCGTCAGTAACACATACGCATCCGAATAACGTCATAACATAGCCGCAAACATTTCGTTTGCGGTCATAGCGTGGGTGCCGCCTGGCAAGTGCTTATTTTCAGGGGTATTTTGTAACATGGCAGAAAAACAAACTGCGAAAAGGAACCGTCGCGAGGAAATACTTCAGTCTCTGGCGCTGATGCTGGAATCCAGCGATGGAAGCCAACGTATCACGACGGCAAAACTGGCCGCCTCTGTCGGCGTTTCCGAAGCGGCACTGTATCGCCACTTCCCCAGTAAGACCCGCATGTTCGATAGCCTGATTGAGTTTATCGAAGATAGCCTGATTACTCGCATCAATCTGATTCTGAAAGATGAGAAGGACACCACAGCGCGCCTGCGTCTGATTGTGTTGCTGCTTCTCGGTTTTGGTGAGCGTAATCCTGGCCTGACCCGCATCCTCACTGGTCATGCACTAATGTTTGAACAGGATCGCCTGCAAGGGCGCATCAACCAGCTGTTCGAGCGTATTGAAGCGCAGTTGCGTCAGGTATTGCGCGAAAAGAGAATGCGTGAGGGTGAAGGTTACACCACCGATGAAACCCTGCTGGCAAGCCAGATCCTGGCCTTCTGTGAAGGTATGCTGTCACGCTTTGTCCGCAGCGAGTTTAAATACCGCCCGACGGATGATTTTGACGCCCGCTGGCCGCTAATTGCCGCACAGTTGCAGTAATATGACGCCGGATGACTTTTCATCCGGCGAGTTTCTTTAAACGCCGAACTCTTCGCGATAGGCCTTAACCGCCGCCAGATGTTCCGCCATTTCCGGCTTCTCTTCCAGGTAAGCAATCAGGTCTTTCAGGGTGATGATAGAGATCACCTTGCAGTTGTAATCACGCTCAACTTCCTGAATCGCCGAAATTTCGCCGCGCCCGCGTTCCTGACGATCAAGCGAAATCAACACGCCTGCAAGCGTCGCGCCATTGGCCTGAATAATTTCCATCGACTCGCGAATCGCCGTTCCGGCGGTGATCACATCATCTACCAGCATTACGCGTCCTTGTAACGCGCTACCAACCAGATTACCGCCTTCACCGTGGTCTTTTGCCTCTTTGCGGTTAAAGCAGTACGGCAGGTCAAGGTCATGATGCTCCGCCAGCGCCACGGCGGTAGTGGTGGCAATCGGGATCCCTTTGTAAGCAGGGCCAAACAGCAGATCGAACTCAATGCCGGAATCCACCAATGCTTCAGCGTAAAAACGGCCTAACAGTGCCAGATCGCGCCCGGTATTAAACAGCCCGGCGTTGAAGAAATAGGGGCTTTTGCGCCCGGATTTCAGCGTGAACTCGCCAAACTTTAACACCTGCTTGCTAAGCGCAAATTCAATAAACTGGCGCTGATATGGTTTCATGCCTTCGCTCCTCATCTTACTTTTCTACAGACAAAAAAAAGGCGACTCATCAGTCGCCTTAAAAATCAGTTTGCCAGCGCCGCCTTCTGCGTCGCTACAATGGATTCGATTCCCCCTCGGGCCAGCGCCAACAAGGTGAGTAACTCTTCGTGGGTGAACGGTTCGCCTTCTGCCGTCCCCTGCACTTCAATGATACGCCCGTCTTCGGTCATCACTACGTTCATGTCGGTCTCTGCGGCAGAGTCTTCAACATATTCCAGATCGCAAACCGCTTCACCGTTCACAATCCCGACAGAGACCGCGGCTACCATCCCTTTCATTGGATTAGTTTTCAGCTTGCCGTTTTCCACCAGCTTCTGTAGCGCATCTGCCAGCGCCACGCAGGCACCCGTAATCGAAGCGGTACGCGTGCCACCATCAGCCTGAAGCACGTCGCAGTCCAGCGTAATGGTGAACTCACCCAGTGCTTTCAAATCTACTGCCGCGCGAAGAGCACGGGCGATCAGACGCTGGATTTCCATTGTGCGTCCACCCTGCTTACCTTTCGCCGCTTCACGCGCGTTACGGGTATGGGTAGAACGTGGCAGCATACCGTACTCTGCGGTGATCCAGCCCTGGCCCTGACCTTTCAGGAAGCGCGGCACGCCTTCTTCAATAGAGGCGGTACACAACACTTTGGTATCGCCAAATTCGACCAGCACCGAGCCTTCTGCATGTTTTGTATAGTTACGAGTCAGGGTAACGGGACGCACCTGATTATTGCTACGGCCTGCTGGACGCATATTGAAATCTCCGGCTTGAAACAAATGTGGCTGCGCATTATACGGACTTCCGGCGGTTATTCCTATCCTGACAAGGCATCGATGGCTATAATCCTTCCACCTCTCCTTTTATAAACAGGAACGTCTATGATCCGCAGTATGACCGCCTACGCCCGGCGTGAAATCAAGGGTGAATGGGGGAGCGCAACCTGGGAAATGCGCTCGGTAAACCAGCGTTATCTGGAAACTTACTTTCGTCTGCCGGAGCAGTTCCGTAGCCTTGAACCTGTCGTTCGTGAGCGTATTCGTTCTCGCCTGACGCGCGGTAAAGTGGAATGTACCCTGCGCTATGAGCCAGATGTTAGCGCGCAAGGTGAGCTGATCCTCAACGAAAAACTGGCTAAACAGCTGGTAACTGCCGCGAACTGGGTAAAAATGCAGAGTGACGAAGGGGAAATCAACCCGGTTGATATTCTACGCTGGCCGGGCGTGATGGCAGCCCAGGAGCAGGATCTCGACGCGATTGCCGCTGAAATTCTCGCGGCGTTGGATGGCACCCTGGATGACTTTATCATCGCGCGCGAAACCGAAGGTCAGGCACTGAAAGTGTTGATTGAGCAGCGTCTGGAAGGCGTCACCGCCGAAGTGGCCAAAGTCCGCGCCCATATGCCGGAAATCCTGCAATGGCAGCGTGAGCGTCTGATAGCGAAGCTGGAAGATGCTCAGGTGCAACTGGAAAACAACCGTCTGGAGCAGGAGTTGGTTCTGCTGGCACAACGAATTGACGTTGCCGAAGAACTGGACCGCCTCGAAGCGCATGTCAAAGAGACCTACAACATTCTGAAGAAAAAAGAAGCCGTTGGTCGTCGTCTGGACTTTATGATGCAGGAGTTCAACCGCGAGTCGAACACTCTTGCGTCGAAATCTATCAACGCCGAAGTGACAAACTCCGCCATCGAGCTGAAAGTGTTGATTGAGCAGATGCGCGAGCAGATTCAGAATATTGAGTAAGCGACATATCTCCGTAGGCCGTTGTTAATTACAGCGGCGCTACGCATATAGTTTCGTCCTCACATTTATTTACTCCATACTTTTTCTAATGCATTTTACTTATCACAAAATCAGAAAAATGCATTCTTACTACAGAAAATAGCAATTTCACATAACTACAAATTATCAATCTATTCTCTCCTTAAAAAATCTCAATCGTGACAATGCGCACAAATCGCTACCCTTCCAGACAGATTTTTAGGGAGAGAACCATGCTGTTACACATTTTGTATTTGGTTGGCATTACTGCCGAAGCCATGACGGGGGCGCTGGCGGCCGGACGACGGCGCATGGATACATTTGGCGTAATTATTATTGCGACCGCCACGGCAATTGGCGGAGGGTCAGTGCGCGATATTCTGCTGGGCCACTATCCGCTCGGCTGGGTCAAACACCCGGAATATGTGATTATCGTCGCTACCGCTGCAGTACTCACCACTATAGTTGCTCCTGTAATGCCTTATCTGCGCAAAGTGTTTCTGGTGCTCGATGCGCTCGGACTGGTGGTCTTTTCTATCATTGGCGCACAGGTTGCACTGGATATGGGACACGGCCCGATCATTGCCGTTGTCGCAGCTGTGACGACCGGCGTATTTGGCGGCGTTTTGCGCGATATGTTCTGTAAACGCATCCCGCTGGTATTCCAGAAAGAGTTGTATGCCGGTGTCTCATTTGCCTCCGCCGTGCTGTACATCGCGCTGCAACACTATGTTTCTAACCATGATGTGGTAATTATCTCCACCCTGGTATTCGGCTTTTTTGCCCGCTTACTGGCGCTACGCCTTAAGCTGGGATTACCGGTCTTTTACTACAGCCACGAAGGACACTAAGGTTCAAAACCTGTGATCTGCTGGGCAGCCAGCCAACTGCCCAGCTTCTTGATTTGCGCATTTTCCTTCCATTCAATAACCTGTCTGACACGCCCCGATCCAGTCCCCGGCAGCTGCTGCCAGAACTGCTCCGTGCTCAATAAAAGTTGCGACCAGGACCGTTCATCACTGGCATTAAGCGCCGCCCGGGTTAGCGGTATTCCCATTGCCATCACCCAGCGAGTAAAAGGCTGCTTACGAGCCAGATTAAACTGATGCCATAGCTGCGCACTTTTACTTTTCGCGATCCCCGGCGTGTTCTGTAATTGCTCTGGCGTTAATAAAAGCCAGGAAAAGATATGCTCAAAGCGATGAGTCTGATGCAGCGAGCGCCAGCCGGCCTCACCAATGCCATCCAGCCCAAGAACCTGTTTTGACCCCAGCCAGACTAAGCGTGAAATGAACTGTTCCTGACAAACATCAGAAGCAAAGTAGCAGGTCAACGAGTTAAAGCGGTTTTCTGGCGGTGTCGGTTTTGTACGTTCTGCACCGCGCCACACCACATCATCAATGCGAGGAATACCCTGACCGGCAAGGCTGACGAGGATCTGATCACCAGGCGCAATATCCCACTCCTGCCAGCGCCTGACGGAACCAATATTCACCCGCTGGACTTTTTTATCATCAAGCATGACAGGTGCGAGTGACGCAACCACCGATATTTTACCGCTCTTACCCACCGCAAACTGAATCGCCTTCACTTCGGCAACCCGAGCTACAGGTTGATATTTCCAGGCCACCAGCCATTCTGCCTGGCCTGGTAGCCAATGGCGGGATTCGGGTTCTTTCGCCGCTCGCACAACCACGCCATCGGTGACGAAGGGTAATTTCGTTTTCCACCACGCATTGCGTACGCGCGCAACTTCATCAGCATTTTTCACCGCACGGGTATACGTCTGCGTTAGAGTAAAACCAGCGGTAGCCAGCTCTTTTAAACGATCGGTCATTAACTGCGGTCCATCCGGCCATGCCCAGACAAAAACGCCCAGAGAATTCAGCGTGTCGCTATCGTCCTGGCGCATCATCAGACCAGCAACTTTTGCGCGGGCATTTATTCCCCCCATTTGTTTTTGGATATGCCCCTCGCGTTTGAGAAATATTTCCCCCTGAAGCGTACTGTTGGCTAAAGGCCCGCTAACGGTTTGCGGCACAGCGGAAATTAAGCGAACTTTCTGCGTCCAGTCCTCGCCTTTCAGGCCATTGCCGCGACTGATTGCTTTGTTCAGTTTCCCGTCCCGATAAACCAGGGTTACCGCAACGCCATCAACTTTTGGCTGCACCCAAAGATCGCTACGTTCGCGCATCCACAGACTTAATGCGATTTTATCCGCCATTTTGCGTACACCCGTATGTGCAACCGGATGTATAACCGCACCGTTTAAAGGCGGCATCATAGCGTCGCGATGCGTCTCTTCACCAAAACAGCGTTGCCACTGCGTGAGACGGGCACTTAACTGATCGTAAATACCGTCTTCCACCTCACTTTTCCCTTCTTTCCAGTAGTCATCGTCCCACTGTTTTATTTGCTGTTGCAGGCGGGAAATTTCTTCCTGTGCTCTGGCTGGCGACCAGGCCGGACAGACTGCCCACGCCGATGATTGCCAGCACAAGATACTTATTAATATCGCCATCCATACTTTCATCATCACCTCCGCTGTAGATAGTCAGGCAGATATACAACGTGATGAAAGCAAAGCCGAGTGGCAAAAACGGAGTCTGCGAGGACGCTTCCTGAGAATCGTCTTTATTGCAGTGAATGACAGGTAAATGCGGAAGCAGCTACGCAAAACGCAACAACTTTGCGCAAAAAGTGTGAGCAAGGGCTACGTCACATGGCCGCGCCGTGTATAATAAGCTCGTATGTAGGCTTTATTTCGCTAATCACATACGAAAGATACTCATGGCTCAAGGCACGCTTTATATTGTTTCTGCCCCCAGTGGCGCGGGTAAATCCAGCCTGATTCAGGCTTTATTAAAAACCCAACCGTTGTATGACACCCAGGTTTCTGTTTCACACACCACACGCCAACCGCGTCCTGGTGAGGTCCACGGTGAACATTATTTCTTTGTTAATCATGATGAATTTAAAGAAATGATTAGCAGAGATGCGTTCCTCGAACACGCAGAAGTTTTTGGTAATTACTATGGCACTTCGCGTGAGGCCATTGAGCAAGTACTGGCGACCGGTGTCGATGTTTTTCTCGATATCGACTGGCAGGGTGCGCAGCAAATTCGCCAGAAGATGCCGCACGCGCGGAGTATCTTTATTTTACCGCCGTCCAAAATTGAACTGGACCGCCGTCTACGCGGTCGCGGTCAGGACAGCGAAGAGGTCATTGCAAAGCGTATGGCGCAAGCTGTTGCAGAAATGAGCCATTACGCCGAATATGATTACCTGATTGTGAATGATGACTTCGATACCGCGTTGACCGATTTGAAGACCATTATTCGCGCCGAACGTCTGCGCATGAGCCGCCAAAAGCAGCGTCATGACGCTTTAATCAGCAAATTGTTGGCAGACTGAACCTGATTTCAGTATCATGCCCAGTCATTTCTTCACCTGTGGAGCTTTTTAAGTATGGCACGCGTAACTGTTCAGGACGCTGTAGAGAAAATTGGTAACCGTTTTGACCTGGTACTGGTCGCCGCGCGTCGCGCTCGTCAGATGCAGGTAGGCGGAAAGGATCCGCTGGTACCGGAAGAAAACGATAAAACCACTGTAATCGCGCTGCGCGAAATCGAAGAAGGTCTGATCAACAACCAGATCCTCGACGTTCGTGAACGCCAGGAACAGCAAGAGCAGGAAGCCGCTGAATTACAAGCCGTTACCGCTATTGCTGAAGGTCGTCGTTAATCACAAAGCGGGTCGCCCTTGTATCTGTTTGAAAGCCTGAATCAACTGATTCAAACCTACCTGCCGGAAGACCAAATCAAGCGTCTGCGGCAGGCGTATCTCGTTGCACGTGATGCTCACGAGGGGCAAACACGTTCAAGCGGTGAACCCTATATCACGCACCCGGTGGCGGTTGCCTGCATTCTGGCCGAGATGAAACTCGACTATGAAACGCTTATGGCGGCGCTGCTGCATGACGTGATTGAAGATACTCCCGCCACCTACCAGGACATGGAACAGCTTTTTGGTAAAAGCGTCGCCGAGCTGGTAGAGGGGGTGTCGAAACTTGATAAGCTCAAGTTCCGCGATAAGAAAGAGGCGCAGGCCGAAAACTTTCGCAAGATGATTATGGCGATGGTGCAGGATATCCGCGTCATTCTCATCAAACTTGCCGACCGTACCCACAACATGCGCACGCTGGGCTCACTTCGCCCGGACAAACGTCGCCGCATCGCCCGTGAAACTCTCGAAATTTACAGCCCGCTGGCGCACCGTTTAGGTATCCACCACATTAAAACCGAACTCGAAGAGCTGGGTTTTGAGGCGCTGTATCCCAACCGTTACCGCGTGATTAAAGAAGTGGTGAAAGCCGCGCGCGGCAACCGTAAAGAGATGATCCAAAAAATCCTCTCGGAAATCGAAGGGCGTTTGCAGGAAGCGGGAATTCCGTGCCGCGTCAGTGGTCGCGAAAAGCATCTTTATTCGATTTACTGCAAAATGGTGCTCAAAGAGCAGCGTTTTCACTCAATCATGGACATCTACGCTTTCCGCGTGATCGTCAATGATTCCGACACCTGTTATCGCGTGCTCGGGCAAATGCATAGCCTGTACAAGCCGCGTCCGGGTCGCGTGAAAGACTACATCGCCATTCCAAAAGCGAACGGCTATCAGTCCTTGCACACCTCGATGATTGGCCCGCACGGCGTGCCGGTTGAGGTCCAGATCCGTACCGAAGATATGGATCAGATGGCAGAGATGGGTGTTGCCGCGCACTGGGCTTATAAAGAGCACGGCGAAACCAGCACCACCGCACAAATCCGCGCCCAGCGCTGGATGCAAAGCCTGCTAGAGTTGCAACAGAGTGCCGGTAGCTCGTTTGAATTTATCGAGAGCGTTAAATCCGATCTCTTCCCGGATGAGATTTACGTTTTCACACCGGAAGGGCGAATTGTCGAACTGCCTGCCGGTGCAACGCCCGTCGACTTCGCTTATGCGGTGCATACCGATATCGGCCATGCCTGCGTGGGCGCACGCGTCGACCGCCAGCCTTACCCGCTGTCGCAGCCGCTTACCAGCGGTCAAACCGTTGAAATTATTACCGCACCGGGCGCTCGCCCGAATGCCGCGTGGCTGAACTTTGTCGTTAGCTCGAAAGCGCGCGCCAAAATTCGTCAATTGCTGAAAAACCTCAAGCGTGATGATTCTGTAAGCCTGGGCCGTCGTCTGCTCAACCATGCGTTGGGTGGCAGCCGCAAGCTCAATGAAATCCCGCAGGAAAATATTCAGCGCGAGCTGGACCGCATGAAGCTGGCAACGCTTGACGATCTGCTGGCTGAAATCGGCCTTGGTAACGCAATGAGCGTGGTGGTCGCGAAAAATCTGCAACATGGGGACGCCTCCATTCCACCGGCAACCCAAAGTCACGGACATCTGCCCATTAAAGGTGCCGATGGCGTGCTGATCACCTTTGCGAAATGCTGCCGCCCTATTCCTGGCGACCCGATTATCGCCCACGTCAGCCCCGGTAAAGGTCTGGTAATCCACCATGAATCCTGCCGTAACATCCGTGGCTACCAGAAAGAGCCAGAGAAGTTTATGGCTGTGGAATGGGATAAAGAGACGGCGCAGGAGTTCATCACCGAAATCAAGGTGGAGATGTTCAATCATCAGGGCGCGCTGGCAAACCTGACAGCGGCAATTAACACCACCACCTCGAATATTCAAAGTTTGAATACGGAAGAGAAAGATGGTCGCGTCTACAGCGCCTTTATTCGTCTGACCGCCCGTGACCGTGTGCATCTGGCGAATATCATGCGCAAAATCCGCGTGATGCCAGACGTGATTAAAGTCACCCGAAACCGAAATTAATGTTTTATGAACCCAACACGTTATGCACGCATCTGCGAAATGCTCGCCAGGCGGCAGCCTGATCTGACCGTCTGCATGGAGCAGGTCCACAAACCTCATAACGTTTCTGCGATTATTCGTACCGCAGATGCCGTTGGTGTACATGAAGTTCATGCTGTCTGGCCTGGTAGCCGGATGCGCACCATGGCTTCGGCAGCTGCGGGTAGTAACAGCTGGGTACAGGTGAAAACGCACCGCACCATTGGCGATGCCGTCGCTCATCTGAAAGGCCAGGGCATGCAGATTCTGGCAACCCATCTTTCTGATAACGCTGTCGATTTCCGCGAAATTGATTACACTCGCCCGACCTGTATTTTGATGGGACAGGAGAAAACAGGCATCACGCAGGAAGCGTTGGCCCTGGCGGATCGGGACATCATCATACCGATGATCGGCATGGTGCAGTCGCTGAATGTTTCCGTTGCCTCAGCCCTCATTCTTTATGAAGCCCAGCGCCAGCGGCAAAATGCAGGCATGTACCTGCGTGAAAACAGCATGTTGCCGGAAGCAGAGCAACAACGCCTGCTGTTTGAAGGCGGCTATCCGGTGCTGGCGAAAGTCGCAAAACGCAAAGGCCTGCCTTACCCCCACGTTAATCAGCAAGGCGAAATTGAAGCCGATGCTGACTGGTGGGCTACCATGCAGGCTGCAGGGTAAGTGCCATGAAAGGTCGCCTGTTAGATGCTGTCCCGCTCAGTTCCCTAACGGGCGTTGGCGCAGCGCTTAGTAACAAGCTGGCGAAAATCAACCTGCATACCGTGCAGGATCTACTCTTACACCTTCCCCTGCGCTACGAAGATCGCACCCATCTCTACCCCATCGGAGAACTACTACCGGGCGTTTATGCCACGGTGGAAGGCGAAGTGCTGAACTGCAATATCTCCTTCGGCGGTCGGCGGATGATGACCTGCCAGATCAGCGACGGTTCCGGCATTCTCACCATGCGCTTTTTCAACTTCAACGCGGCAATGAAAAATAGCCTGGCGACAGGCCGCCGCGTGCTGGCCTATGGCGAAGCAAAGCGCGGTAAATATGGTGCGGAGATGATCCACCCGGAATACCGCGTGCAGGGCGATCTCAGTACGCCAGAGTTGCAGGAAACGCTAACGCCGGTTTACCCAACAACGGAAGGCGTAAAGCAGGCCACGCTGCGTAAATTAACCGATCAGGCGCTGGATCTGCTCGACACCTGCGCCATTGAAGAACTCCTGCCGCCGGAACTGTCACAAGGAATGATGACGCTACCGGAAGCGTTGCGCACTTTGCACCGCCCGCCGCCGACGCTACAGCTTAGCGATCTCGAAACCGGGCAGCATCCAGCACAACGCCGTCTGATTCTGGAAGAACTGCTTGCGCACAACCTCAGCATGTTGGCGTTACGCGCTGGTGCACAACGTTTCCATGCCCAGCCGCTTAGCGCCAATGACGCGCTGAAAAATAAACTCCTCGCAGCCTTACCGTTCAAGCCAACGGGCGCACAGGCACGCGTGGTGGCGGAGATCGAGCGCGATATGGCGCTGGATGCGCCGATGATGCGCCTGGTACAGGGCGATGTAGGTTCCGGTAAAACGCTGGTCGCTGCCCTCGCCGCGCTGCGTGCGATTGCGCACGGCAAACAGGTGGCATTGATGGCACCAACCGAATTACTCGCCGAACAGCACGCGAATAACTTCCGCAACTGGTTTGCACCGCTCGGTATCGAAGTGGGCTGGCTCGCCGGTAAGCAGAAAGGTAAAGCGCGACTGGCACAGCAGGAAGCCATCGCCAGCGGTCAGGTGCAGATGATTGTCGGTACACACGCCATCTTCCAGGAACAGGTGCAGTTTAACGGTCTGGCGCTGGTGATTATCGACGAACAGCATCGTTTTGGCGTGCATCAGCGTCTGGCGTTATGGGAGAAAGGCCAGCAGCAGGGCTTCCATCCGCATCAGTTGATCATGACCGCGACGCCGATCCCCCGCACGCTGGCGATGACCGCGTATGCCGATCTCGATACCTCGGTGATAGATGAGCTGCCGCCAGGCCGCACGCCAGTGACGACAGTGGCAATCCCGGATACGCGTCGTAACGACATTATCGACCGCGTGCGCCACGCCTGTATGACTGAAGGGCGTCAGGCGTACTGGGTGTGCACACTCATTGAAGAGTCAGAGTTACTGGAAGCGCAGGCGGCGGAAGCTACCTGGGAAGAGTTGAAACTGGCGCTACCAGAGTTGAATGTTGGTCTGGTACACGGACGGATGAAACCAGCCGAGAAGCAGGCCGTCATGGCATCATTTAAACAAGGCGAGTTACACCTGCTGGTTGCCACTACCGTTATTGAAGTCGGCGTTGATGTGCCTAACGCCAGCCTGATGATTATCGAAAACCCGGAGCGTCTGGGTCTGGCGCAGTTGCACCAGCTTCGCGGGCGTGTAGGTCGTGGTGCGGTGGCTTCTCACTGCGTGTTGCTCTACAAAACACCGCTCTCTAAAACGGCGCAAATTCGCCTGCAGGTACTGCGCGACAGCAACGACGGTTTTGTGATTGCACAGAAAGACTTAGAGATTCGCGGACCGGGTGAACTGTTAGGTACGCGTCAGACGGGTAATGCTGAGTTTAAAGTGGCGGATTTACTGCGCGATCAGGCGATGATCCCGGAAGTTCAGCGCCTGGCGCGACATATTCACGAACGTTACCCACAACAAGCAAAAGCCCTGATAGAACGCTGGATGCCGGAGACGGAACGTTACTCGAATGCGTAAAAGGCGGCGGTGAGAAGACCGCCGCTTCAGGTTACCCTACCTTCCTGCCGGATGTGCTTCGTCCTACAAAAACCTATAAACTCAATAAATTGTGAATCAATGCGCAGCCTTGATAAGCGAAGCGTATCAGGCATTTGTCTTCGTTGCGGCGGCACTTCTACCGCCGCTTCATCGGTTAACCGGCAAAAATCGGCAACATTAAATACAGCTTAATCACCAGCGCGTTAACGATATCAATAAAGAACGCACCGACCATCGGCACTACCAGGAATGCCATGTGCGACGGGCCAAAACGTTCAGTGATCGCCTGCATGTTGGCGATTGCCGTTGGCGTTGCACCGAGGCCAAAACCACAATGACCCGCAGCCAGCACCGCCGCATCGTAGTTTTTGCCCATCATGCGCCAGGTAACGAAGATGGCATACAACGCCATGAAGATGGTCTGTACCACCAGAATCGCCAGCATCGGCAGCGCCAGCGAAGCCAGCTCCCATAGTTTCAGCCCCATCAGCGCCATCGCCAGGAACAACGACAGGCTTACGTTACCCAGCACGGATACCGCACGCTCAAAGACGCGGTAAAAGCCCATCATTGACAGACCGTTGCTCAGAATCACGCCAACAAACAGTACACAGACGAAGGTCGGCAGTTCAAAAGCAGTGCCAGCCAAAAGTTGCGCAACAATTTTCCCCACCGTCAGGCAGATAGCAATCAGCGCGATAGTTTCAATCAGCACCAGCGAGGTGATCATGCGGCCCACATCCGGCTTTTCGAACGCCGTCGGGACTTCCTGGTCATCCGGAATACCGTTCGGCGTGGTGGAGTGTTTCACCAGATAGCGCGCTACCGGACCGCCAATCAAGCCGCCCAGCACCAGACCAAACGTCGCACAGGCCATCGCCACTTCCGTCGCATTGGTGAAGCCATAGCGTTCAATGAACAATTTACTCCACGCAGCGCCCGTACCGTGACCGCCGGAAAGCGTAATAGAACCGGCCAACAGCCCCATCAGCGGATCAAGCCCTAACAGGCTAGCCATACCAATGCCAATGGCATTTTGCATCACCAACAGACCAACAACCACAATCAAGAAGATGCCAACCACACGCCCACCGGCACGCAAACTGGCAATGTTGGCGTTCAGGCCAATGGTGGCGAAGAATGCCAGCATTAACGGATCGCGCAGGGACATATCAAAGTTGACTTCCCAGCCCATGCTTTTTTTCAGTACCAGTAGCGCCAGCGCCACCAACAAACCACCCGCAACAGGTTCCGGTATGGTGTATTTCTTCAAAAAGGAGACGGAATGGACCAACTTACGCCCGAGCAGCAACGTCAGCGTTGCGGCAACAAGCGTTGCTAAAGTATCGAGATGAAACATAGTTACTCCTTTGTATCCGCATCACTCTTTCATACTCGTCATACTTCATCGCGCAGTGGCAACTTATGAACTATGACGGGTATCGAGTTATGCTTTCCTGGGTCAAATTCTCAGCTGTTAATGAACAAATGGCATGGATTTTAAGCAGAAAAATACCAAAAGTTATATAAAAAAGTGCATTTATCTCATTTAAATATTTAGATGAGGATGTGGCAAACGTTTGCTTTTCTCTTTCGGTCAGCTAAAATGCCCGCTTTGCTACCACGGGATTGTTTTCGATGTCTGTTTCCACCCTCGAGTCAGAAAATGCGCAACCGGTTGCGCAGACTCAAAACAGCGAACTGATTTACCGTCTTGAAGATCGTCCGCCGCTTCCTCAAACCCTGTTTGCCGCCTGTCAGCATTTGCTGGCGATGTTCGTTGCGGTGATCACGCCAGCGCTATTAATCTGCCAGGCGCTGGGTTTACCGGCACAAGACACGCAACACATTATTAGTATGTCGCTGTTTGCCTCCGGTGTGGCATCGATTATTCAAATTAAGGCCTGGGGTCCGGTTGGCTCCGGGCTGTTGTCTATTCAGGGTACCAGCTTCAACTTTGTTGCCCCGCTGATTATGGGCGGTACCGCGCTGAAAACCGGTGGTGCTGATGTTCCTACCATGATGGCGGCTTTGTTTGGCACGTTGATGCTGGCAAGTTGCACCGAGATGGTGATCTCCCGCGTTCTGCATCTGGCGCGCCGCATTATTACGCCGCTGGTTTCTGGCGTTGTGGTGATGATTATCGGCCTGTCGCTAATTCAGGTGGGGCTGACCTCCATTGGCGGCGGTTACGCAGCCATGAGCGATAACACCTTCGGCGCACCGAAAAATCTGCTGCTGGCAGGCGTGGTTTTAGCCTTAATTATCCTGCTTAACCGTCAACGTAACCCTTACTTACGCGTGGCCTCACTGGTAATTGCGATGGCGGCCGGATATGCGCTGGCGTGGTTTATGGGCATGTTGCCAGAAAGCAACGAACCGATGACACAAGAACTGATTATGGTGCCAACGCCGCTCTATTACGGTCTTGGCATTGAATGGAGTCTGCTGCTGCCGCTGATGCTGGTCTTTATGATCACTTCGCTGGAAACCATTGGCGATATCACGGCGACCTCTGACGTTTCCGAACAGCCAGTGTCCGGTCCGCTGTACATGAAACGCCTGAAAGGCGGCGTGCTGGCAAACGGCCTGAACTCGTTTGTTTCGGCGGTGTTTAACACCTTCCCGAACTCCTGCTTCGGGCAGAACAACGGAGTGATCCAGTTAACCGGTGTTGCCAGCCGCTATGTCGGTTTTGTCGTCGCGCTGATGTTGATCGTGCTGGGTCTGTTCCCGGCAGTGAGCGGTTTTGTACAACATATTCCAGAACCGGTTCTGGGCGGCGCAACGCTTGTAATGTTTGGCACCATCGCCGCCTCCGGTGTGCGCATTGTGTCTCGTGAGCCGCTGAACCGTCGGGCGATTCTGATTATCGCGCTGTCGCTGGCGGTCGGTCTGGGCGTGTCTCAGCAGCCGCTGATTTTGCAGTTTGCCCCTGAGTGGCTGAAAAACCTGCTCTCCTCCGGGATCGCCGCGGGCGGTATTACTGCCATCGTGCTGAATCTGATTTTCCCACCAGAAAAACAGTAATTCACTGGCGGCGGTAAGATAATTACCGCCGCAGTCTCACCTCTTTCACCATTCCCGCCTTGAGGATTGCGCGTAAATCGTGCATAACTCCCTTATGTGCTTTTCACGGGATGGAAGACCATGAAATTTATTGGGAAGCTGCTTCTTTACATTCTCATCGCTCTGTTAGTGGTGATCGCTGGCCTCTATTTTCTTCTGCAAACCCGCTGGGGAGCAGAACATATCAGCGCATGGGTTTCCGAGAATAGCGACTATCATCTGGCCTTCGGAGCGATGGATCACCGTTTTTCCGCGCCATCTCATATCGTGCTGGAGAACGTCACGTTTGGTCGTGATGGCCAGCCCGCGACCCTGGTGGCAAAAAGTGTCGACATTGCGCTAAGCAGTCGGCAACTGACCGAACCACGCCATGTCGATACCATCCTGCTGGAAAACGGGACGCTGAATCTCACCGACCAGACCGCGCCGCTACCGTTCAAAGCCGATCGTCTGCAACTGCGTGATATGGCGTTTAATAGCCCGAATAGCGAATGGAAACTAAGCGCGCAGCGAGTAAATGGCGGCGTGGTTCCGTGGTCACCTGAAGCCGGTAAAGTGCTGGGTACGAAGGCGCAGATTCAGTTTAGTGCCGGATCGCTTTCGCTCAATGATGTTCCTGCCACCAATGTACTGATTGAAGGCAGTATTGATAACGATCGCGTTACGCTGACTAACCTGGGTGCCGACATCGCCCGCGGGACATTAACCGGAAACGCGCAGCGTAACGCCGACGGCAGCTGGCAAGTGGAAAATCTGCGGCTGGCGGATATCCGTCTACAAAGCGAAAAATCGCTAACCGATTTCTTTGCGCCATTACGCTCTGTCCCGTCGTTGCAGATTGGTCGCCTGGAAGTCATCGACGCTCGTTTGCAAGGTCCGGACTGGGCGGTGGCCGACCTCGATCTCAGCTTGCGCAACATGACCTTCAGTAAAGATGACTGGCAGACACAGGAAGGTAAACTGTCGATGAACGCCAGCGAGTTTATTTATGGCTCGCTGCATTTATTTGATCCGATTATAAACGCGGAATTTTCCCCGCAGGGCGTAGCACTGCGCCAGTTCACCAGCCGCTGGGAAGGGGGTATGGTCAGAACGTCAGGAAACTGGCAACGCGACGGGAAAACGCTGATCCTCGATGATGCGGCAATTGCCGGACTGGAATATACCTTGCCCAAAAACTGGCAACAGTTGTGGATGGAAACGACACCCGGTTGGTTAAACAGCCTGCAACTGAAGAGATTTAGCGCCAGCCGCAATCTGATCATTGATATCGACCCTGACTTCCCGTGGCAGCTCACCGCGCTCGATGGTTACGGTGCCAATCTGACGCTGGTTACCGATCATAAATGGGGCGTCTGGAGTGGCTCGGCGAATCTGAATGCCGCCGCCGCGACATTCAATCGTGTTGATGTCCGTCGTCCGTCGCTGGCGCTAACTGCCAACAGCAGCACGGTGAATATCAGCGAACTGAGTGCATTTACTGAAAAAGGCATTCTGGAAGCCACCGCCAGTGTTTCACAAACGCCACAACGTCAGACCCATATCAGCCTGAATGGACGCGGTGTGCCGGTGAATATTTTGCAACATTGGGGATGGCCTGAATTACCGTTGACTGGCGACGGCAATATTCAGCTTACCGCCAGCGGCGATATTCAGGCCAATATCCCGCTGAAACCTACGGTTAGCGGGCAATTGCATGCCATGAACGCCACAAAGCAGCAAGTGACTCAAACCATGAATGCAGGCGTCGTTTCCAGTGGCGAAGTTACATCGACGGAGCCGGTGCAGTAAATACGCGGGCGCTAACGGATATCAACGTTAGCGTCCCCGCTATTACCGCAAAACAGCATACTCACTGCACAATAACCATTTTACCGGTTCATCTTCTTCTATCGCCGGAAAACGTCCTCCCGGCTCAAGAAAATAATTATCGTGTTGGTCATCATTTACCATCGAAATTTCCCAGCCGAGAACAAACGCTTTTTCCGCCCAGAAGCGATGATACAGACGCGGCGGCAGGCAAATGCCCTGCCCCGGCTTTAGCACCAGCGTTTCACCAGGTTTCATGGTACGCCGCTGACCATCAACACTCACGGTAATGACTCGTTGATCATCACAGAGACTGGCTTCGTTGGCCCAGGCCAACTGCATGCATAAGTCTCCACCGCCCCGATTGAGGATATCTTCCATTTTGTGGGTGTGAAAATGCCAGGGAGTCTGCTGATCTTGTTGGATCTGCAACATTTTCTCAGCATACGGTTTTGGATATGCCGCCGACCCCAGCGCGCCGTTGCGCATCGTTAGCAGTGTTAGTCCCGTTTGGTTGAAATCACCACGACCAAAATCGGTGATATCCCAACCGAGCTGTAAGTCGACCACTTCTTGCCAGTTATCCCGTTCCCGCTGCAGCCAGTCATCCACCGTAAAATAGGCGAACTCTGGCAAACAAACGCGGAAGGTCTGCGCAATGGCATGTGCTTTATCAATAACATAATTAATTTGTGAACGTTTCATTGGCTTCTCCGTTGCGCATAGCAAGCCAGGCAGCGCCACGCATTCCGCTACTGTCGCCGTGCTGTGCTTTTACAATGGGAGTGGTGAATTGATCGGTGAAAACCAGTGGAGCGACTTCTGCGTTCAGATCGGTGATAAGCAGTTCCACATTCGAAAGCCCGCCGCCGATCACAATCACGCCAGGGTCAACAACATTAACGATGGTTGCCAGCGTGCGGGCAAGCTGTTGGCGAAAACGTGCCACCTGCTGCATGGCACAAGCATCACCACGTTGTGCCAGGGTGACAATCGCCGCAGGAGTGAGCAAGTTACCAGTCATCTGTTGATAGCGTTCACTAAAACCGCTGCCGGAAACAAACGACTCCACGCAGTTGTGTTTGCCGCAATAGCAACTGACTGATGGACCATCTTCCTGCTCCGTATAGCCTGGCAACGTGATATGACCGCATTCGGCAGCATTTCCCCAGGCCCCTATAAACGGTCGTTGCTTGATGGCAATGCCACCGCCGCAGCCCGTACCAAGCGTAATACCAAATACCACGTCATAATCTTGCCCGGCACCGTCGCAAGCTTCTGATAGCGCGAAACAGTTACCATCATTGGCTATCACCACCGGTTGCCCAAGCAATTGCTGCAAATCAGCCTGTAACGCATGACCGTTAATCACCTGAATATTCGCGTTTTTAATCAGGCCAGTGAGTGGCGAGATACTGCCGGGTAAGGCGATCCCTGTCAGCATCGGTCGTTGAACGTCCCGCCTAATCTGCTCGATAAGCGCCACAACGCATGAGACAAATTGTTGATATGTCGACTTTTGCGTCGGGCAGCGGTAACGGCGAATCTCCCAGCCATGCGCATCCATGACGACGGCGGCGATTTTGGTCCCACCAATATCCAACCCCAGATAGTGCATATCTCGTTCCTTGTTGCGTAAAAGGCGGGTCACCCCGCCCTTCTGGCTTAGTACAGTGATGCTTTACCGAGCGAACCGAACAGTTTCATTTTGTGGCGAATGACTTCCCGCGCCGCGTTAATCGCATCCGGATAGATGACGTTCGGGTCCCACCAGCTCTCTTTAGCGAGAATTTCACGCACTTTCTGGAAATAGGCGTATTTCATATCGCTGGAGATATTGATTTTGCCGACGCCGAGCGTAACTGATTCAGCAATCTCCGCGTCCGGGTTTGCCGAACCACCGTGTAGCACCAGCGGAATATCAATACGTCCGGCAATGTCGCGCAAAATGTCCATTTGCAGCTTCGGCTGCATCCCTTTTGGATAGATGCCATGCGCTGTACCAATCGCCACAGCCAGTGTGTCGGCACCTGTACGAGCAATAAAATCGGCGGCCTGCGCCGGATCTGTGTAGGTCACTTGTGAAACACCACCTTCTACCGACGTTCCTGTTTGTCCGATGGTTCCCAGTTCACCCTCAACCGACACGCCAACCGCGTGAGCGAGGCGAACCACTTCTGCGGTCAGCGCCACGTTTTCTTCATACGGCAGCAGCGAACCGTCGATCATTACTGAGGTAAATCCGCAGCGAATCGCACGCAAAACATGCTCTACAGAGGCACCATGATCGAGGTGCAGTACAAACGGGACCGGACTACGCTGGGTAATTTCGCGAACGTGAGCGAAAAAGGCATCGCCCACAAAATCATGTTCGCTGGGATGGATGGCAATAATCGCCGGAGTATTTGTCGCTTCTGCTTCATCCACGACTGCGCGAAGGAAACAGTTATCCGCCACATTAAATGCGCCAATGGCAAAGCCGTGCTGGCGGGTAGGTTGCAGTAATTCTTTCATCGAAACTAACATGTTAAATCTCCAGTTTCAGCGTGTAGTCCGCCCTGCCGGTGCGTTATTGCACTGGCATAAAGGCCATGACAGAAAATGAATCAGGCTTTGCCGATAGAGCCGCTCGCCTGTAAATACGGTGTAATCGCTTCTTCGAAGGCCAGTTCCATAGCTTTCAGCGCGTCCACCAGTTCAATGGATATATCGTGACAGAGGGTATGCAGGAGCGCGGATTTCCCCCGTTCAAAAATGGCCGCCCCCACGTTGATTTTTGCTACCCCCAGCGTCGTACAGAGCTGGAGCTGATCGAACGGCGTACCGCTACCGCCATGTAATGCCAGAGGCACGCTCGAGCAGCGCGAAATCTCCGCCAGACGCTGAAAATCAATAGCAGGTACAACACCAGGCGCGTACATGCCGTGCGCCGTGCCTACCGAGACGGCCAGTAGATCAATGCCTGTCTGCGCGATAAACGTTTCCACATCAGTGGGTTGTGTCATCAGGTCTGCATTGGCGGCCTGGTCGTAACGCGGCGCATCTGCCAGATGGCCCAGTTCGCCTTCCACGCAGAGCTGCGCGCTGGCGGCGAGTTCCACCACCGCCCTGGTCTGGCGCACGTTTTCCTCCAGGGGAAAAGCAGAAGCATCAATCATTAATCCGCTGAAACCAGCACGAAACGCCTGACGAATACAGTCCGGATTTTTGCCATGATCAAGCGCCAGAGTGACCGGTACTGAGGCAGATTCCGCGAGCGTTTTAACCACTGCCGCCGCGACGGGTGCAGGAAAATGCGCCAGATGCCCCTGATAGAGATTGAGAATGATCGGAGCGCGATTCTTCTCCGCCACGCGGATAGCTGCGTGAGCACTTTCCAGATTCATACAGTTGATCGCCAGCAAGGCGTAATGTTCATGCCAGGCTTTCATCACCATACTTTTCATATCGGCAAACATAGGGCCTCCGGTTATTCGAGGGTGAAAGTGATCTCTTCATCTTTCAGCTTTTGATCGCTCAGTTCGTCAAACTCTTCGTCGCGTTCCGTTACCGGTTTCTTCCAGAGTGAAAGCATCACGCCACAAATCACCGTGCCTATACCCAGCGCCAGGCAAAACAGCAGAGGATGGGTGAACAGAGGCACAACAAACATGCCGCCATGCGGAACCGGACTCTCCACGCCCCACACCATGATTAAGCCGCCCGCGACCGCCGATGCCACCACACAAGATCCCACTACTCGCAGCAGGTCACGCGCGGCGATCGGAATGACTCCTTCAGTGATCATGCAGATCCCCATCGGAAACGCGGCTTTCAGCGCCTCGCGCTCCGCACGGGTATATTTATGGCGTGTCAGTAAGAACGAAAGTGTGATGCCAAACGGAGGGATGATTGAGCCGACAAATTTCACGGCTTCTGGTCCGTAGACGCCACTGACCAGCAAGCCATCGGAAAACAGCGACATGGTTTTGTTGACCGGACCACCGAAATCGAAGGTTGCCATCGCGCCAAGTATGGCCCCCATCAGGAAGCGCGATCCACCCTGCATCGACTCGAGCAAATGAATCAGTGCTTCTTGTAACCAGGCGATGGGTTTACCAATCAGCGTCATCATTAACAGCCCACCGATAATGGTGCTTAATACCGGCAACACCATGATTGGCATGAGTCCTTGCATCGACTGCGGCAGGCGGATATAGCGTTTAAGTAGCAAAATGGTGTAGCCCACCAGGAAACCACCCAACATACCGCCAATAAATCCGGTATGGATTTGCCCGCAGAGAAAGCCGACAATCAGGCCTGGGGCAAATCCGGGACGATCGGCAATAGAATAGGCAATTGCCGCGCTAATCAGCGGCACAATCAGCCCCATTCCCCAGCCGCCAATCTGATTAAGCATCCACGGGATTGTTCCTGTTTTTTCACCAACATCTGTACCGCCAAGAACTTGCCCCAACGCAATACATATCCCGGCGGCCACAATAAGGGGTATCATCCACGAGATGCCGGTTAATAAATGTTTTTTAATTTCCTGTGAAACCGGAATTTTATTGTCTTTCATATTAAGATCCCTCCAGTATAAGGATCATTTGTTTCCCAGTGATTTTTCGACCTTTTCAAGAAATTGAACGGGCGATTTAATGACGATCTCTGTCTTTACTCGCACAATACGTTTATTGGTGAAGCGTTCTTCTCCTTTTATTTTCACATCTACAGCAAGAATCACGACGTCAGCAGCAGAGATATCTGCCGCCTGTAATTCATTTTCTGTACCAATGGTTCCCTGGGTTTCAACTTTAATGGTATGACCCAGAGCTTTTGCTCCTTTGATTAACTTTTCACGAGCAATATAGGTATGAGCAATACCCGCCGTACAGGCGGCAACACAGACAATATTCATGACATACTCCCTGTTATTTAGCAGACATCGGATTGTGCATACTGACTAAAGAGATCAATGATTTTTTGCGGACTCGTCTCAACTAACAATTGTTCTATGATGTCATCATCCGCCAGCGCGCCCGCGACCTGGGAAAGTAAACGGATATGGGTGGTATTTTGATCTTCAAGACGTACCGCAAATAAAATAATACAGCGCACGCTACTGCCATCCAGCGTTTCCCAGGGAATATCCTGCCGGGTACGGCCAATTGCCAGCGTAGTATTAATCACAGCTGAAGATTTACCATGCGGGATCGCAATATGATTTTCAAAACCAGTCGAGCCTTCCGCTTCGCGCTGCCAGACATCTTTAATAAAGGTTTCCCGACAATCGATCGCACCATCTTTTTTGAGAAGATTAGTTAATTCTTCAATCGCCTCCTCTTTATTCGTCGCTTGCATATCTAAAATAACGCGATTCGTATTCAGGATTTTTGTTATGTCCATTCGTCATACCTCATAAAATTCTGACATTAAATTTCAACGACCCGAGATGTCGCATGATGTAATTTTTCCGTAATCACCATTTCAGTGACCCGCTTAATATCGGCATCATTAAAAAAAGCGGTAACATAAGCGACCGGCATAGTGACTGTAGGCAAATTAATGGTCGAAATAATCAGTTCGATATTGTCAGGCAAAACCTGTGATAAATTCGCTGCTGAAATAACATCAACAATCGTCCATTCAGGAAATGCTCGCAGAATACGACTTTTCAGTAGATGCGAAGTTCCGATTCCGGTTGCACAGACCAGTAATACGCGTTTACGGGCAATTTGCCGCTCCATCGCAGCCTGAAAATGAACGGTCAGGTAACCTACTTCATCCTCGCTCACTGCATTCTCACCCCAGGTTTTAAATACCTGATTCACCACATATTGCGTCAACCGCCAGACATCCGCTAGTTCTGCTTTAATATCTTCCAACAATGGATTACGGATATGAATACGATAATTTAGTCGGTTAATCAGCGGTTTAATATGCACCAATAAGCCATCATATAATGCGCTGTCTTCACTAAAATCGCAGTCCACGATGTCACTGAATACCGTAATTAAACGCCAGGTAATCAGACGCGCTTCATTGCTGGCCTGCATATGTGAAATAATGCTAACATCTTTTTGTCCATCAATCGCCACACCTGATGAAATGATATATTGATAAATAAACCAGACTTCATCATCGGGCAATGTATGTGCAATTCGTTGTTCTATCTTATGAATCATCTGACTGGCAACATTAAAGATATTTTCATCATATTGCCTGGTTTGATCTTCTTCTCTTGATAACGCATTCCCGTGCGTGTTGCGATACATCATAATAAGGATGTGAGTAAAAATGTTAACGTAATAAGGTTCTCCCAAAGACCAACTTAATTCATTTTCCATATCCAGTAACAATGACTGGACAAATAACACCTCTTCTTCTCCAAAATAATGGACTAATGCTTTATAACTTCCGGGATCCAGACGTGAATACACGACACCTTGCGGCTCATTATGGTTAATAATGCCGTTAATCAGTAATGCCATTGCCTGTCGGACTTGCCCTTCACTACCTTCAATATGCGTACCACTTGGGCTGCGGATCAATGATAACCCCAACGGCGCAAGCCAGGACTCAATTACTCTCAGGTCATTAACAATAGAGGCTCCGCTGATAAAGTAGCGTTCTGACAATTTACTGATCGACGTTTCATTCGGTGTTTCACTTAATAACTGCGACGCTATTTTAACGCGCCTGGCATTATTCATTACACCATCAATCTCTTCACATTCTGCCACCAACAAATGATCAAGATGCAGCAAATCAGCAATATTCTCCGCGCTTAACATCACACCCGCGCCAGCACGCTTCTCAACATTTATTCTCCATTGTCCCAGCCATTGCTCAAGTAAACGTAAATCACGTTGAATGGTTTTTTCCGAAACATTTAAATAGCCGGCAATCGTAACAATAGTCGTATATTCCCTTCGAGGTAAAAGGAATCGTAATAATCTGTTTTGTCGCGAGGTAATCATTTGCATTTTTTACCCTTATCACAGATTAAGAAGCCCCATATGGAAGAGCTTCAGTTGCCATCTCTGAGGGTAAATATAAAGCAGAATAATTTCACAACAATACTAAAATCTGTCCGTAATCCGGACAGTGATAAAACAAAGCAAGGCGGTTAAGGGATATTTTTCAGCACAGATCACATTTTCGTGATGAATAATCGTGATCATGCTCGCAAATACGATGGAAGAAATATTTATTACCAGATGTGAGATTATTTACCGGATACGACACAAAACCATTCGTATCCGGCATTCTTCAATAGATTACAACGTAATTGTCAGCGCATTCCCTTGAGGAGTCACCACCAGTCCCTGCTCACTTTCAGCCTGCGAACCGCCTTGCAGACCATTTACTTTCACAATATTGCGCAAGCACAGTGTCCAGTTCTTCGCCTCGCCCGTACCAGTCACAGTAATCGTGTTGCCAGTACGTGCTGCTTTTAAAGTAAAGATCACCGAACCGTCAGCATCGGGCACTTCACAGACGGCTTCATGCCCGTCTTGCAGATTAAAGAGGTGGAATGCCGTACCTTCGTGCCACGCGTAATCGGGACGTTGATCGTTGTTGCCCAGCGCCAGTAGGGTGCTATCACGCACATAAACGGGCAGACTCAGGAAGCTGTGCTGCTGTTTATGCCAGCGACTACCGTCGAGTTCATCGTTGTGCCACAGGTGTGTCCAGCGACCTTCCGGCAGGTAGAACTGCACATCGCCCGCTTCAGTGAACACAGGCGCAACCATCACGTTGTCGCCTAACATGTATTGACGGTCAAGGTAATCACAAGCCGGATCATCCGGGAACTCCATCATCATGGCCCGCATCATCGGCGTACCCCGCGCGTTTGCACGTGCAGCTTCACGATACAGATACGGCATCATGCGGCATTTCAGTTGCGTGAAGAAGCGCACCACATCACAGGACTCATCATCGTAGGCCCACGGCACACGATAAGATTTGCTGCCATGTAAACGGCTATGGCTGGAGAGCAAACCAAACGCGCACCAGCGTTTGTAAACGTGCGCCGGAGCGGTATTTTCAAAGCCGCCGATATCGTGGCTCCAGAAGCCAAAACCTGAAAGGCCAATAGACAAACCACCGCGCAGGCTTTCCGCCATTGATTCGTAGTTAGCGTAACAGTCACCACCCCAGTGTACCGGGAATTTCTGCGCACCGACGGAGGCCGAGCGGGCAAACAAGACGGCTTCTTCCTCACCAACGGTGTCCTTGAGCACGTTCCACACCAGTTCGTTGTAGATGTACGCATAATGGTTATGCATTTTCTGCGGCTCGGAACCATCAAACCATTGAACATCGGTTGGAATACGTTCGCCAAAGTCGGTCTTAAAGCAATCAACGCCCATCGCGACCAGACCTTTCAGTTTGTCGGCGTACCATTTGCAGGCATCCGGATTGGTAAAGTCATAAATCGCCAGACCTGGCTGCCATTTATCCCACTGCCATAACGAACCGTCCGGGCGTTTGAGTAAATAGCCTTTCTCTTGTAACTCTTTAAAGACAGGGGATTTTTGCCCGATATAGGGGTTAATCCAGACGCAGATTTTTAGCCCTTTCGCTTTCAGGCGGCGGATCATCCCTTCCGGGTCCGGGAAAGTCAGCGGGTCCCACTCAAAATCGCACCACTGGAAGGCTTTCATCCAGAAACAGTCAAAGTGGAAAACATGCAGTGGCAGATTGCGTTCCGCCATACCATCGATAAAGCTGTTTACCGTCGCTTCGTCGTAGTTGGTGGTAAATGAAGTGGTTAGCCACAGGCCGAAGGACCACGCGGGCGGCAGCGCCGGACGACCAGTAAAACGGGTATAACGATCAAGTACCGCTTTCGGCGTCGGGCCGTCGATAACAAAGTATTCGAGATATTCACTCTCAACGCTGAACTGCACTTTGGAGACTTTCTCCGATCCCACTTCAAAAGAGACGCATTGAGGATGATTGACCAGTACCCCATAACCACGGTTAGTCATATAGAACGGAATATTTTTATACGCCTGTTCAGTACTTGTGCCGCCGTCCCGGTTCCAGGTCTCTACCGTCTGGCCATTGCGCACCAGTGCAGTAAAGCGCTCTCCCAGACCGTAAACTGTTTCGCCAACGCCAAGATCCAGCCGCTCAAACATATAATTTCGTTGACTATTCGTGTCCTGCACGTAGCCATTATTTTTCACCTGACTACCGGTAATACGTTCGCCGTTGTGCAGAAAATCCAGTGACCAGAACTCACCTTTGCTGACACGCGCGCTTAAGTTGCCACTTTTAAACTCAGCATAACGTTCTGTGTTTTCGATTGTGACCTTCACATCCTGCAAAATATTGAGCGGATAATGAGGACCGTTATTCAGCGCCCCCTGAAAATGCTCAATCCGTACACCAACAATACCTTCCTGTGGGGAGAAAAAGCGCAGCGTAAATAAAGGTGTATCAAGCTGCCAGGTACGTTCACGCACATCACGGGGGGCAGCATAGACCACCATTTCATTACCCTGCTGTTCAACCTCGAACACCTGAAGCGGGTGAATCAAATTGAGGCCAGGTTGAATCAACCAGTTTCCGTCGCTAATTTTCATTGCCGTTCCTTAGTTCTGCACTTCTTGAGAGGTGAATTGTTGCTGGCAACGGCGTTTGCCCTGAGCCAGCTGTTCCATAACGGTTTTCAGATTGTGCGTCGTGAGTGAGTAGTAGCGTTTAGCGATAATCGCGCTCAGCAAGTAACAGATCGCCGGAACAATCGTGAATAGCGCGATAATGATGCTAATCGTGGCGCTGTTCTGCGCTTTTTCTGCCGCATCATATCCGCCATAAGCCAGCATCCAGCCGATAAGAGCGCCGCCGAAGGCCAACCCCAGCTTGAGCACAAACAGCGTGCCAGCAAAACTGATCCCGGTCAGGCGTTTACCATTGCACCACTCGCCGTAATCGACGGTATCGGACATCATTACCCACTGGATAGGTGTCACCAGTTGATGCAACACACCAATCACGAAGATGAAGACAAACATGGTGATGCTGGCCTGCATAGGAACAAAGAACATCGCCAGGCTAATCACTGCCAGCAGGGCGTTCGTCCACCAGAAGATAGTGACTTTACATTTCCAGTCGGTCAGCGGTTTCGCCAGTGCGGAACCAATCAGGTTACCCACGCAATAAGTGGTAAGAAAAGCGACAAACACTTCCGGCGTACCCAAAATCCATGTGACGTAATACATCATCGCCCCGCCGCGTACGCATACCGCCAGAATATTGAAAATGGTCAGGAAACCGACAATACGCCACTGGTCGTTTTGCCAGATATCACGTAAATCTTCCCGCATAGACGTCGTTGTAGGTGGTGCTTCAACGCGTTCTTTAGTGGTGAAGAAACAGAATGCCAGCATCATGAATGCCACCACGGAAAGGACCGCGATACCGCCCTGGAAACCGAGTGGTTTATTATCACCACCAATTAAATTAACCAGCGGCATCATCAGCACAGTAGAGAGCATGCCTCCCGCGGTCGCCAGCACAAAACGCCAGGATTGCAGCGAGATACGCTGAGTCGGGTCATTGGTGATTACACCACCCAATGCGCAGTAAGGGATATTAACGATGGTATAAAGTAAGGTAAGTAGGGTGTAAGTAATTGCTGCATAAATCATTTTTCCGTTCATACTGAGATCTGGCGTGCTATAGGCCAGTACACAGACGATCCCAAATGGCAGTGCGCCAAACAGTACCCACGGACGAAATTTACCCCAGCGAGAGCGCGTTCGATCGGCCAACAACCCCATGCAAGGATCGGAAATCGCATCCAGTGCACGAGCGACCAAAAACATGGTTCCGACAAATCCGGCAGGAATGCCAAAAATATCGGTATAAAAGAACATCATATATAACATTACGTTATCGAAAATAATGTGGCTGGCGGCGTCTCCCATGCCATAACCAATTTTCTCTTTAACGGACAACACTTCACTCTTCATCTGCTTTTCCTTGATGCTATAGGGGTGCTGAGACCGATAACGCATTTTGTAAACCATCCCTGCGAGAGCGAATATTCCGATATCTGGTTATTAATTTATGATTCTTGTTTTATGTGATCGTGGTAGCGTTAATTTCGCTCATATATCATTGTAAAATATGAGTTTTATATGAACTATAATGTTTTCGTGATAATACGCTGCGTGTATTAGGCGGAAAAAACTGATCTGGGGGATGTAGAAACTCAAGGAAGTAGCTATAATGCGCCCCGCCTCCATGTAGCAATCGAGGCGCGGAAGATCGTCGTCTCCGGTGAGGCGGCTGGACTTCAAATCCAGTTGGGGCCGCCAGCGGTCCCGGGCAGGTTCGACTCCTGTGATCTTCCGCCAAAATGCCTCTCCTGAACTCTCCCGACGTCAACAACACTCCTTCGGAGGCGACATGTCAGACAAAGACTTAACCCAGCCCCCAGCAGGCGAGTTTATTATGTTTGCCAGCGGTGACGGAAGAGTGCGTGTTGAATGTCGCTTTGAGTCAGACACAATCTGGTTATCTCAGGCGGCAATGGCTGAACTGTACGATAAAGATGTTCGCACTATTAACGAACATTTAATCAATATATTTTCCGAAGGTGAACTTGTTCAAAACTCAACCATCCGGAAATTCCGGATAGTTCGCCAGGAAGGAAAACGTCAGGTTTCCAGAGAGATAGACCATTACAACCTCGAAGCCATTCTCGCTGTCGGCTATCGCGTTCGCTCGCCTCGAGGCACGCAATTCCGCCAGTGGGCCACCCAGACGCTTCAGGAATACCTGATCAAAGGTTTTGTGATGGACGATGAGCGGCTGAAGAATCCGCCTGTCGGTTCATCGGTTGTGCCCGACTATTTTGATGAGATGCTTGAACGCATCCGCGATATTCGCGCCAGCGAGCGTCGGGTATATTTGCGGGTGCGGGAGATCTTTGCTTTAGCTGCCGACTATCAGCCATCGCTTAAAGAAACCACGCAATTTTTTCAAACCATCCAGAATAAACTGCATTTTGCCTGTACCGGGCATACCGCTGCGGAACTCATCCACAAACGAGCAGATGCCAGCCAGCCGCACATGGGCTTGACCAGTTATAAAGGTGAAGAGGTACGTAAGGGCGACGTGACGGTGGCAAAAAATTATCTCACCCAGGATGAGGTCAGCGAACTTAATCGCGTGGTTAATATGTGGCTGGACTTTGCCGAGGATCAGGCCCGTCGTCGTCAGCAAGTCTTTTTGCGCGACTGGCAGGATAAGCTGGATCAGTTCCTGCAATTTAACGACCGAGAGGTTCTACAGGGCGCTGGTAAAATCAGCAAGAAAATGGCCGATGAAAAAGCGCAGGCGGAGTATGTTCAGTTTGCCGAACAACAACGGCGCTTAAAAGAAGCCGAAGGCGAGAAGGATATCGCTGGTTTGCTACAGTGGAATAAAGAGTCGAAAAAGTAGCCCGGAATCCCCCCAAACGCCATACGCAAAACCATTTGGGGGTACTTATGGGGTTACTCATTTATCAAGTTCAAAATATAAACATTAAATCAATAACTTAACCATCAAATGCGACTCCTGTGATCGCCAAAATGCCTCTTCAGTGATCCCCATCCTGCTTATTTCTGAGCAACCTGACCCTGCTGATGTATCTGGTAGTATGACAGAGTGATTCGTTTTTCTTGCCGAGTGTACGAAAACGTCTTCCTTGCCACCGACTATCAACCGTCACTCAAAAAAACCTCTCTTTTTTTCAAGCTATCAAGAATAAGTTGCATTTTATCTGCACCGGACACCAGCCATCCATATATGGCTTTTACCTGCTACAAAGATGAAGAAGTGCATAAATGTGATGTTAAAACAATCAAAGAAAAATTACATGCGCAATAATTTCACTATAACATTATAATCCATGGTGAAAATAACACTGCACAAGGATTGTCATCATCAAACTCATCGGAACTATTTTTTCTGTCGTCATTGGTGTAATACTGATTGTAAGTATCCTTTCAGGAGATTATTTTTGCCGTGTGGGGCATGGAACTTGTAAAGCAGCCAAAAGCGCTAGGCATTTAATTGAAAGTAAAGAGAAAAACAGAAGTAGTCGCGTCAAAGTCTTTAGCACGCATATTAATTTGAGTCATCCAGCGGCATCCTGGCTAGCAACTCAAACTTGCGCTAACAATATATTCAATCTGCTTCAAAACAATAATGCCATTTATTTATTCGAAAACGATAATAAAATTGAACTGCGAATGGGGTATGATTCTTTTTTCTCTATTGAAACGATTGATAAAATTAACAAAGAAAACATCAAAGAAATAAAACTAAAAAATGATACAACATATGTTTCTCTTCCTAATCCAACCATTTTAATAACCACGACATCAACACCTGAACGACAATTTTCTATTTCTGTTCTGGATGATGATAACAAAGAAAATCTACCTACCGATACCGCACCTTGTTTTACAATTGGTATTCCTGATGAATATACTAAAGCCATAGAGTTATTGAACATTAAATAATTAAATTTCATATTGAGTTTTTTTAAATACCATATGAATAATTGTTATATGTCATTATTTCCTCCATTCACTAAAACTGATTGATTACTCTACTCCCTCACCGTCATCGGTAGTGGTATCCTTAACGTATATTGATGAAAAGACAAAACAGTATGCAGAGGGAAAAATGGGTTCCACCAGAAAGGGGATGCTGAACGTTCTGATTGCCGCCGTGTTGTGGGGAAGTTCAGGGGTCTGCGCGCAATACATCATGGAGCAAAGCCAGATGTCGTCGCAGTTTTTGACTATGACGCGTTTGATATTCGCCGGTTTGATTCTGCTGACGCTGTCATTTGTTCATGGCGATAAAATCTTTTCTATTATTAACAATCACAAAGATGCCATTAGTCTGCTGATTTTTTCCGTGGTTGGCGCGCTAACCGTACAGCTCACCTTTTTACTGACCATTGAAAAATCGAATGCTGCCACGGCAACGGTGCTGCAATTCCTCTCACCGACGATTATCGTCGCCTGGTTCTCACTGGTGCGTAAATCCCGCCCGGGCATTCTGGTTTTTTGCGCTATTTTGACATCGCTGGTCGGGACTTTTTTACTGGTGACACACGGTAATCCGACGTCATTATCGATCTCTCCTGCCGCGTTATTCTGGGGCATTGCCTCGGCATTTGCTGCGGCATTCTATACCACCTATCCCTCAACGCTGATTGCCCGCTATGGCACGTTGCCTGTCGTCGGCTGGAGTATGCTGATCGGCGGTCTGATTCTGTTGCCTTTTTATGCCAGACAAGGGACAAACTTTGTCGTTAACGGCAGTTTGATTCTGGCGTTTTTTTATTTGGTGGTCATTGGTACGTCCCTGACATTTAGTCTGTACCTGAAAGGAGCACAATTAATTGGCGGTCCAAAAGCCAGCATTTTGAGCTGTGCAGAACCATTAAGTAGCGCGCTGCTCTCTTTGCTGTTGCTGGGGATCACATTCACATTACCGGACTGGCTGGGAACGCTTCTGATTCTGTCATCAGTGATTTTGATTTCAATGGATTCCCGTCGCCGCGCCAGAAAAATAAATCGTCCGGCGCGGGATGAGTGAGAATTACCAGCCAGGCACCGCGCCACCGTTAAAGATGGTTTCTGCCGCTTTAGCGACTTCAGATGATTGATAAGATTGCAGAAATTCCTTCACGTTTTCTGCATTCTTATTATCTTCCCGTGCTACCAGAATGTTCACATACGGCGAATTTTTATCTTCAATAAATACGCTGTCGTGCACCGGAGAAAGTCCGGTCTGCTGAATGTAAGTGGTGCTGATAATCGCCACATCAACTTTGGGATCATCCAGTACGCGCGGGAGCTGCGCCCCCTCGAGTTCCATAATCTGCAAATGACGAGGATTATCGGTTATATCCAGCGCGGTAGGTAGTAACCCTTTTCCCTCTTTCAGAGTAATTAGCTTCTCTTTTTGCAACAGTAAAAGCGCGCGACCAAGGTTGGTAGGGTCGTTGGGGATCGCCACTGTCGCGCCTTCTTTTATTTGCGCCACGGTTTTGATTTTTTTGGAATAACCCGCCATGGGGAAGACAAACGTATTTCCCACCGCTACCAGTTTATAACCATGCGCCTGATTATCTTGTTCAAGAAAGGGTCGATGCTGGAAGACGTTCGCATCAAGCTCGCCATGATTTGTCGCATCGTTCGGTAGCAACGAACCGCTAAATCCTACCAGTTCAACATCGAGGCCATATTTCTCTTTTGCCACCTTTTTAGCGACTTCCGCGACATCTTGTTCTGCGCCATTAATAACGCCCACTTTAATGTGCTTTTCATCGCTGCTGCTCTGGTCGCAACCTGCCAGCAGAATTCCTGCCAGTAATAATGCGGCCCCCGCCCGTAGATGATGTGTTGTCAGTTTCATTTTTTTATCCTTTTATTAATGATTACCTGACTATAGCGGTAAGGTCGCTGCAGTTTAAAAAACGAAACGCTATCGATAAGAATAAAAAGGAATAAAAGTGGAATATAAAGTCTGGCACTTCTTACTGACCACGCAAACACCTTTCGTACAGCATGATGAGAGCGGCAAAAGCAAACTACACTTATGCTTCATTCGATGCACATTTGCAGAAGGTTGCCGCTATGAAGCCAACGATGCTACTCATGATTACCGTATTCCTGATTTTTCCAGCCATTTCTCAGGCCGAGTCGCCATTCAGTTCTCTACAGTCGGCAAAAGAGAAAACCACGGTATTGCAAGATTTACGTAAAATTTGCACGCCACAGGCGTCATTATCAGATGAAGCGTGGGAAAAGTTAATGTTGTCAGATGAAAACAATAAACAACATATACGCGAGGCCATCGTGGCGATGGAACGTAATAATCAGAGCAATTATTGGGAAGCGTTGGGTAAGGTAGAATGCCCGGATATGTAAGAACGGCAACAACCACTGACCAACGCTTCTTTACCTGATATCAGGATTTCTTCATTTTCACCTTTGCAGTCACCAACAATGCAGTCAGCAACATCAATGTGCCGGACAACATCAGCGGCGAAGTCAGACCAATGTTATCCAACGCATAACCGCCGATTGCCGCACCGCAGGTGTTAGCAAGCTGAATAACGGCCACCTGAATAGATCCAGCCTTTTCTGCCTGATCGGTCAATGAGCGAGTGATCCACGTTGACCAACCAACGGGAATTAAAGCAAAGGTCAGCCCCCAGATAATCGCCACACCAGTAGCAACAATTTTATCGCTTCCCCACAGCGTCAGTACCAGCGCGCTCAGGGCGAGCACAAACGGTGCGCCCGCTAAGGCCAGTTTCACCGAACGTTTGAGAATAAACGACGAAAGCGATGTCCCGACAAAGCTGGCGATACCAAAACTCAGCAGCACCAGGGTTAAGCCATCAACACCGAATCCCGCCAGATTCATATACACTGGGCGAATATAAGTGAAAAAAGCAAACTGTCCGGCAAAGGACATAAAGATGGCGATCATCCCGGCCATCACTCCCGGACGTTGTAATAAGCGGAAAGTATTTTGTTTCTGATGCGAAGGTTCACCTGGCAGCGAAGGCAGCGATTTGATAATCCAGAAAATACACAGCACACCCATCGCCGCCGCCGCATTAAAGACATTGCGCCAACCGATAAGCTCGCCTAAAAAACTGCCCAACGGCGCAGCAATCACCAGCGCAATAGAAACCGCGCCGAAGATCACCGACAGCGCCTTCGGCACCGTACGCGGCGGTACCAGACGCATGGTCAGCGACGCCGATATCGCCCAGAACCCGCCCAGCGCCACCCCCAGACAGGCGCGACCGATTAACAGCAGACTGAATGAGTTGGCAAAGGAAACCAGCAAACAGGAAAGCGTCAGCAAAACGGCGAACAGAATGACAACGTAGCGGCGGTCAGTGGCCTGAATGGTCTGGGTAATAAACAAACTGGCAAACATCGCCACAAAGGCGGTCACGGTCACCGATTGGCCGGCAACCCCTTCCGAAATGCCTAAATCCTGGGCCATTGGCGTCAACAAACTGACAGGCAAAAACTCAACGATAATCAGACAGGCGACGCAAAACGCCACCGAGAAAACGGCTGACCAGTTCGGTCGGGTGATGGCATTCGCGCCGCGGTTTTCAGCAATAAATTCACTCATGGTGTTACCCGTGGCATGTTTCAGGGGAAAAGCCGACCAGTCTAACATTGAAATGTGTGATGCATTTAACGTTTTTGCAACTTTTACGATGTTGCTTGAGCTGGAGTTAAGATCGAAACGGAACAGGGCAAAGATTACCGGATGCGGCGTGAACGCCTTATCCACCCTACAGGTCAGGCGCGGTCTGTAGGCTGATAAGACGAAGCGGTTTTAATGCAGCCAGTGAACGCCCTCGGCAGGCTGAAAGAACGCGTTATAGCGCATCTGAAAAGCATTAATATCCTGCATTTCAGGTTCGGTTTCGCGCAGAAAACCCAGCGCCAGCCTGACCTGAGCATCGGTAATGGGAGCGGCAAGGCGGGCTTTTTGTAAAATCCGATGCCATTGCAGCAAGTTCTGTTCGCTACCATCGACAATGACAATTTGCCAGATGAGCAACACCTGCGCGGCGTTTTGCAGGTGCGACTCATCCGGACGATGCAAATAACGTAAAAATTCGTCACCGGCTGACTTTCCCATTTGATCGACCATCGACTCCACGGGTACGACATCGATGTTCAGCCGATCGCTGAGACGGCGAATCGCTTTTCTGGCCCCGGATGTCAGCACCCGAAAACCAACCACAAACACTACCGCCAGCGTGGCGAGCATTATCCAGATCATGAGTTCTCCTGCGTAATCAGAACTCATGATATCTGGAAACCCTCGCCAGTTACTAATCCACCAGAATAATCTTCAGTGCAAACAGAGCTGCGACCACCACCACACACAGGTTCAGATCGCGCCAGCGCCCGGTGCACACTTTCATGATGCAGTACGACATAAAGCCGAGTGCAATCCCTTCGGTGATCGAGAAAGTAAAGGGCATCATCACCGTGGTAATAAACGCAGGTACCGATTCGGTAAAATCATCCCAGTTAACGCGCGCCAGACTTGAGGTCATCAACACGCCAACAAAGATTAACGCTCCGGCGGTTGCGTAAGGAGGAACCATCGCCACCAGCGGTGAGAAGAACATAACCAACAGGAACATAACGCCGACCACAACCGCAGTCAGCCCCGTGCGACCACCGACTGCCACACCAGAAGTACTTTCAATATAGGCGGTAACAGACGAGGTGCCGATAAACGCACCCGCCACCGAACTGACGCTATCAACATACAGCGCCTTATTCATATTAGGGAATTTACCGTTACTATCTATTAAGCCAGCTTTATCAGTTACACCAATTAATGTTCCTGATGAATCAAATAGGTTGATCAGCATAAAGGAGAAAATGATACCGGCGAGTTCAAGTGATAACGCGCCGCTCAAATCCACTTCACCAATGACGCTGCTAATATCAGGCGGAATGGAATAGACGCCGCTAAAATGAACATCACCGAAAAATAATCCACAGCAAGACGTCACCACAATAGAAACAAGCACCGCGGCATGAAAATGACGTGATGACAACACAGTTATAATAAAAAACCCTAAAATACCTAACAACACGCCGTGAGAACTTAAATCGCCAATCATCACCAGGGTGTCTTTATTGGCGACAATAACGCCAGTATTTTTTAATCCCATTAAGGCGATAAATAATCCGATTCCGCTGGTGATACCAATACGTAAACTTAATGGAATGTTGGAGATCATCCAGTACCGGATACGAAACAGCGTGAGCAAAAATAGCCCAACTGCGCCCCAGAATATCGCGCCCATCCCGGTCTGCCAGGAGATACCCATCGCCCCCACGACCACGAAGGCAAAGAAGGCGTTCAGGCCCATTGCCGGAGCCAGTGCCACGGGTAAGTTAGCAAATACCCCCATCGCAATACTGCCGATACCGGCAATCAAACAGGTGGTAACAAACACCACTTTCGGGTCCATTTGTGCCGCACCGAGGATTTGCGGGTTCACAAAAACGATGTACACCATGGTTAAAAAAGTGGTCATCCCCGCAATCAATTCTGTGCGGACGGTGGTCCCATGCTGAGGTAGTTTAAATAATCGCGAAAGCGTCCCTGATTCATTACTCACGTAATCGGTATTGTCATTATTCATTTTTTTGTCCATTGGAGGAGATTTAATCCCTTGCTTTTGTAAAACAAATGACAACAACGGTTCAGTGATAATTATCACATTTCAATTGCACATTAATGGATATTCTTTAATAATCTCGCGACGTTTCTTTATGATAAATAATAATCAAATTGATAAAATCAAAATGAGAAAAATATGAATAATTCTATTAACCATAAATTTCATCACATTAGCCGGGCTGAATACCAGGAATTGTTAGCCGTTTCCCGTGGAGACGCTGTTGCCGATTATATTATTGATAATGTCTCTATTCTCGACCTGATCAATGGCGGAGAAATTTCCGGCCCAATTGTGATTAAAGGACGTTACATTGCCGGTGTTGGCGCAGAATACGCTGATGCTCCGGCTTTGCAGCGGATTGATGCCCGCGGCGCAACGGCGGTGCCAGGGTTTATTGATGCTCACCTGCATATTGAATCCAGCATGATGACGCCGGTCACCTTTGAAACTGCTACCCTGCCGCGCGGCCTGACGACCGTTATTTGCGACCCTCATGAAATCGTCAACGTGATGGGCGAAGCCGGTTTCGCCTGGTTTGCCCGCTGTGCCGAACAGGCAAGGCAAAACCAATACTTGCAGGTCAGCTCTTGCGTACCCGCCCTGGAAGGCTGCGATGTTAACGGTGCCAGTTTTACCCTTGAACAGATGCTCGCCTGGCGGGACCATCCGCAGGTTACCGGCCTTGCAGAAATGATGGACTACCCTGGCGTAATTAGCGGGCAGAATGCACTGCTCGATAAACTGGATGCATTTCGCCACCTGACGCTGGACGGTCACTGCCCGGGTTTGGGTGGTAAAGAACTTAACGCCTATATTGCTGCGGGTATTGAAAACTGCCACGAAAGTTATCAGCTGGAAGAAGGACGCCGGAAATTACAACTCGGCATGTCGTTGATGATCCGCGAAGGGTCCGCTGCCCGCAATCTCAACGCGCTGGCACCGTTGATCAACGAATTTAACAGCCCGCAATGCATGCTCTGTACCGATGACCGTAACCCGTGGGAAATCGCCCATGAAGGACACATCGATGCCTTAATTCGCCGCCTGATCGAACAACACAATGTACCGCTGCATGTGGCATATCGCGTAGCCAGCTGGTCGACGGCGCGCCATTTTGGTCTGAATCACCTCGGCTTACTGGCACCCGGCAAGCAGGCCGATATCGTCCTGTTGAGCGATGCGCGTAAGGTCACGGTGCAGCAGGTACTGGTGAAAGGCGAGCCGATCGATGCACAAACCTTACAGGCGGAAGAGTCGGCGAGACTGGCACAATCCGCCCCGCCATATGGCAATACCATTGATCGCCAGCCAGTTTCCGCCAGCGACTTTGCCCTGCAATTTACCCCCGGAAAACGCTATCGCGTTATTGAGGTAATCCATAACGAACTGATCACGCACTCCCGCTCCAGCGTCTACAGCGAAAACGGTTTTGATCGCGATGATGTGTGCTTTATTGCCGTTCTTGAGCGTTACGGACAACGACTGGCTCCGGCCTGTGGTTTGCTCGGCGGCTTTGGCCTGAATGAAGGTGCGCTGGCTGCGACGGTCAGCCATGACAGCCATAATATTGTAGTGATCGGTCGTAGCGCAGAAGAGATGGCGCTGGCGGTCAATCAGGTGATTCAGGATGGCGGCGGGCTGTGCGTGGTCCGTAACGGCCAGGTACAAAGTCATCTACCGTTGCCCATTGCCGGGCTAATGAGCACCGACACGGCGCAGTCACTGGCGGAGCAAATTGACACCTTGAAAGCCGCCGCCCGTGAATGCGGTCCGTTACCAGATGAGCCGTTTATTCAGATGGCGTTTCTTTCCCTGCCAGTGATCCCCGCGCTGAAACTAACCAGTCAGGGGCTGTTTGATGGTGAGAAGTTTGCCTTCACTACGCTGGAAGTCACGGAATAATAAAAAAAAGCCCGGCGTCATGCCGGGCAAAAGTCACCAGTTACGTTTATGCCACTGTCAACTGCTGAATTTTTTTCTCGCGGCGGATTTTGCGTTCTTCCATCACCGCCACTATCGCCATCAGGCAGATACAACCAATCGCGGCGATATCCAGCGCGGCGAAGGTGCCTGCCCAGCCGGTAAGGCCAAATACCGGCGTCCCATCGGCAATCATTCCCAGACCTAACTTGGCAAAGCTGTCACCAATCAGGTAAGCGAAGGTGCCTTTAATACCATCGGCAGCGCCAATCGCTTTTTTAGGTACAAAGCCAACAGCCGCCACGCCAATCAACAATTGCGGGCCAAAGACCAGGAAACCCAACGCAAAGAGAGAAGCCAGGTAGATATATTCGTTGCTGGCGTGTTGATACACACCGAGCGTGGCGATAATCAGCGCCAGCGCGATACAGGCCACCAGGCCACGGCGACCGTTCGCCAGGTCAGAGAGCCAGCCCCACAGCAGCGTACCGACCAGCGCACCAGCTTCAAACAGCGTAAAGCCCTGAATCGCCACCGCTTTAGAGAGTTTCAGTTCCTGGAACGCATACACGGTTGACCACTGGTCGATACCAATACGCACCACATAGAGGAAAATGTTGGCAAAGCACAGCAGCCAGATCACTTTGTTTTTCAGCACATACTCAACAAAGATCTGCCACTTGGTCATATCGGTAGATTCTGTCTCTTTATCCTCTTCACTGATCTCCTCGCCAAACAGCTCTTCAGCTTTGCCGAGGCCATAAGATTCCGGGGAGTCGCTGCCGTAACGCAGACCGATAAAACCAACAATCAGCGCGATAATCGACGGGAAAATAAACATGCCGATGACATGACCATCGAACAGGTAATTTGCGCCGAACAGCGCCACACCTGCTGCGCCTGCACCACCAAGGTTGTGAGAAATGTTCCAGAAACCGAGGAATGTCCCGCGTTTACGACGCGGCGTCCATTTGGTGATGGTGGAGTAACTGCACGAACCGCCGGTACTCTGGAAAAAGCCGCTTAAGGCGTAGAAGGCAATCATCAGGAACAGGCTAACCGAGCCGCTGCCCATACTGGCACTGAAGCCCAGCATACAAATGGCAGACAGGATCAGCATGAACGGCAGGAATTGTTTGGTGTTTTTGCCGTCGGCGTAGTAAGAAACCAGCGTTTTACCCACGCCATAAGTGATGGAGAAGCCCAGGCCGATCATCCCCAGCTGCGTCATGCTCAACCCGTAGGTCGAGATCATGTCGTTCTGCGCGATGTTAAAGTTCTTGCGAATCAGGTACATCGTAAGGTAGCCGATAAAGACCACCAGGTAGGATTGCATGAACGGTTTGAACCACATTTTGCGCCGCACTTCGAGCGGAAGGTCCAGGGTCGGCTTGCGAACCTGGTTTAGGAAAGCCAGCATGGGTTACTCCTGATTTCCCTTCATACTTCAAGCCGCAGGTGCCTTAGCTGCACGCATTCCTCCCGGTCACATAGTTCACTATGCTCCCGGGACTCACGCGTTTGCTGCGTTCCTGCAACTTGAATTATTTTGGGAAAGAATTAATGAATGATGGCATTGTAAAAATCAGCAGCAAATCAGGCCTGAGATAGCGTCCAGGCAAAACCTGGAAAATTTCTTAGTTTTGCCGGATATGAAGTGAAAAGGTGAGATGCATCACGCTTCTCGCGGTGTCTGGGCGTTCAAAAAGGGCAGTAACAGCAGTGCGGAAACCCCGGCGGCGATAGAGATAACCACAAAAAATCCGCTCCAGTGCCAGGTATCGAGTACTTTCGCCAGTGGCCAACCAGCAAGCGACGCCCCCAGATAAGCAAACAAGCCGACAAACCCCGTCGCCGCCCCTGCCGCCTCTTTGTGGGAACACTCTGCCGCCGCCATGCCGATTAACATCTGTGGGCCAAAGACAAAAAAACCAATGGTGAAGAAGCAGGTTGCCTGCATCACGTAGCTGGCAAATGGCATCAGCCACAGCGAGCCGACTGAAAGCAAAATTCCGGCGGCGAAAATCAAATTCATCGGCCCACGGTTGCCGTTAAACAATTTGTCCGAGCCCCAACCGGCTACCAGCGCACCGATAAATCCACCCAGTTCAAACATCGTCACTGCCGTATTCGCCGTGACCAGATCGACGCCCAGCGTCTCGGACATATACAAATTGCCCCAGTCGTTGATTGCCGCCCGGACCACATAGACCAGCACATAGCAAAACGAAAGCAGCCAGATATACGGATTCAGCAACACATATTTGGTGAGGATCTCTTTACGCGTCAGCCCTGCCCCTTCTTGTTGTTGAGCTATCTCCAGCGCGTCGTGCCGCCATTCACCGACCGCTGGTAAACCTAACGCCTGCGGGCGATCGCGTAGCCGCCAGCAGAGAAAAATCCCCACGACGATCGCCATACAACCCGCAATCATCATCCCGGCACGCCAGCCGTAATGCAGCGCGCTCGCTGCCATCACAATGGGAATGAGTGCGCCGCCGACGTTATGCGCCGTGTTCCATAATGCCCACCAACCGCCGCGCTCGGTACGAGAATACCAGGCGGTTAACAGACGCGCACACACCGGTGAACCCCAGCCCTGGAAAAAGGCGTTCAGCACCCAGAGTACGGCAAACGCCCATAGCGACGTCGAGAAGCCAAACAGAATGTTGATGATGCCCGTGGCAATAAGCCCTATCCCCATAAAATAACGGGCATTTGAGCGATCGCTGACAATGCCGGAGACAAACTTCGACACGCCGTAGGTAATGTAAAACAGGGTCGCTAACAGGCCAATATCGCTACGGCTGAGCACGCCGTTAGCAAGGATTTCTGGTACGGCGGCGTTAAAACTTTTACGCGTGAAGTAAAACAGCGCGTAACCCAGCCAGATGGTCAGCAGAATATGCCGACGCCAGTAGCGATAGCGGGCATCAATTTCATGTTTATCAGTCATTAATGGCGCATCGGCAGGCGCTTTCAGAAACGGCAACATCATCGAACCTTAGACATAACGTTGAGGTAGAGAAACGCTGACACGCGTGCCGTGCAGACAGGAAATGTGTAATGTGCCGCCCAGCGCCGTTACGCGCTCGCGCATTCCGGTGAGGCCAAAACCTTGTTGCCCGGAACCCGGCGGCAAACCGCTGCCATCGTCTTCAATCACCAGCATCAACCGTTCATCCTGCTGCCAGCCTTGCAGCGTAACCGCGCTGGCATCGGCATGTTTCACAATGTTGTTCAGCCCTTCCTGGCAGACGCGAAACAGCGTCACGCGCTGGTTTTCACTTAACGCTGACTCATCGATACGCCATTCGAGATGGCTGACAATGCCGCGCCCTTCCAGCTCCATTTCCCGCATCAGTGAGCGGATGGCCTGCTCCAGGGTGAGATCATCCAGCTGGCGCGGACGTAACCGCCCTAACAAACGGCGCACCGCATCGTAAACACCCAGCGACAGTTGTTCGATGAGCTGCCCGCTCTGCTTCACGCTGGCATTATCTGCCGCCAGTCGCTGGACAATGCCCGCTTGAGTACGAATAGCAGTGATGGTCTGGCCGATATCATCATGCAGCTCACGCGCCACATCGCGGCGCACGCTCTCTTCAGTTTCTAACAAACGTTCAGCCAGATGCTGATTGCGCGCCAGTTCTTTTTGCAGCGACTGGTTAAGTTCACGCAACCGCTGGATGCCAGCGCCAAGCAACAACCCTGTCAGACTTTGCACCAGCAGCGAGAGCAATAAATCCACCGAATGATCGCGCCAGGTTTGACTGGCGATCAGCGCGATGGCGTTCATCAACGTCGCAATTAGCGCCCCTTGCCAGCCATAGTGCCAGGCCAGCGCGATAATCGGCAGCGCCAGGCAGAATGGCGTAAAGCGCGACAGTTCGTCCGGCAATCCCAACTGGAGCCAGAGACTGATAACAAACAGCAGCAAGTACCAGACCAGATGCCGCCCACGCCAGTTGATCGGTTGAGAAACTAACGACGGGCCGAGCGGCAGCCAGGTGTTATTGGCGAGATAGTGCCAGAACACCAGACATATCGGGGCCAGCGTCAGGCCGCCAGTTAAAGTCAGCAACAGCGCATTCCACGACTCTTTGCCGTGCCAAAGCCAGGGCAGCGACTGCAACAACGCCGCCGCCGTTAATGCCGCCCCTTGTAGCAGCAAGGTGCGCCAGTCACGTTGATGGCGATAGCGCGAGATCAGCGCCACGGGCAGTAACGTCAGTAAACTACCGATCATCAATAAGAAGAAATGGGTTAAACCGACCGCCTGCGTTAACCAGTAAATCAGCAGCCACTCCGCGCCCAGCAACACCGGCCAGTATCCGCGCGGGCATTGCAGCATTAGCCCCAGACGCAGACCAAACGGAAATAACAGCACCGCCATATCAGGGCGCTCAACCAGGTGCAGGCTGATACTCCACAGGCAAAACCATGCGGCAGAGAAGATAAAAAAGCAGGCAATAACGGTAATTAAGCGGGAGAACAACGTCTTCATCACCAGCCATCAAACATACGGCGCGCCAGTTCAACGTCGTTACTGACGCCCAGTTTTTCCATCAGATTGGCGCGATGGACGTGTACCGTTTTCGGTGACAAGCCCAGTTCGGCGGCAATCTCTTTCACCGCCATTCCTTGCGCCAGTTTTTCTGCCACCTGGCGTTCGCGTTTGGTTAGCGGGTCCTGGCGACCGGATGCCAGTTTAATGGCAATATCCGGCGTCAGATAACAGCCGCCAGTGGCAACCGTATGCACCGCAGCAATGAGTTCATCCGGGCTACAGCGTTTGGAGAGAAAGCCGCGCGCCCCGGCGTTAAGCGCCTGCTCAACCAGCGCCGGACTGTCGTGAACGGAGAGCATAATTGTCGCCATGCCTTTCGGCAGCTGGCTTAGAAGCTCCAGACCGGAGATATCAGGCATGGAGATATCGCAAATACACACCTGCACACCGCGCCCCGGCAGCCCCGCCAGCGCCTCGCGCCCCGAACCAAACTCGGCAACTACCTGCAAATCAGGTTCCAGCCCCAGCAGCTGCGCAAAGCCGGAGCGGACGATAAGGTGATCGTCTATAAGGGCAACGGTGATCATGATCTTGTCCTGGAGGGTAATAAAACGCGCTTACCTTAACGATAAGCGCGATGTTGTTCAAGCCTTGAGCGGTTACTGAAAAAACACCGCAATCTTGTTAAACATGGTCGGATCGGACTGATTACGCTGCACTTTCACCACATCTTCCAGCTTGTCGATTTGGCTTATCATCTGCTCCAGACGCTGGTCGTCATTGACCAGTAGCCAGATGTGGCTTTTGTCGCTGTCCTGAATCGGCAGGCAGAGAATACCTTCAACGTTAAAAGCGCGACGGGCAAAAAGGCCACAAACGTGGGTCATTACGCCCGGATGGTTGCGAACGGTGAGTTCGAGAATCACGTTGTCATGAGTTGTGTTTTGCATGGCTTATTCCCCCACCATTTCAGTATTCGCCGCACCTGGCGGCACCATCGGGTACACTTTTTCTTCGGCATCAATGCGCACGTGGATCAGCGCCGGGCCAGGGCGATTGATGATTTCCTGCAATGCAGCCTGCGGATCGGCTTCGTTATTCAAATCACAGGTTTCGAGGCCGAATCCTGCGGCAATCTGCATAAAGTTGATTTTGCCCGGATAGGTAGCGGCAAAAACGCCCTGCTTGTAGAACAGACTCTGTTGCTGATGCACCAGCCCCAGCGCTTCGTTGTTCATCAAAATGATTTTAACATCCAGCTGATTTTCACTGGCGGTCGCCATCTCCTGAATATTCATCATCAGGCTGCCGTCGCCGGAGAAGCACAACACTTTGCGGTCCGGGTTCGCCAGCGCCGCGCCAATCGCCGCAGGCAGGCCAAAACCCATCGTGCCCAGCCCGCCGGAGGTCAGCCACTGGCGTGGGCGATTGAGCGGATAGGCTTGCGCCGTCCACATCTGATGCTGACCCACGTCAGTGGTAATAATCGCGTTGTCATCCACGCAGGCGGCAACGGCATTAATCAGGCCGTAATGGCTTAATGGATCGCACGCTTTCGGGATTGGACACGGGAATTCACGCTGCAAATCCGCCACCAACTGGTGCCACTCTGCACGCGGTTGCGCTTCCACCAGCGGGATCAACTGCGCCAGCACGTCATCAACATCCGCCTGAATTGCCACATGCGGTTGCTTGATTTTGCCCAGCTCTGCGCGGTCGATATCGACATGAATAATTTTGGCATTCGGACAGAACTGCTCGGTTTTGCCAATCGCCCGGTCATCAAAACGCGCACCGAGTACAATCAGCAGATCCGCCTCCTGCAAAATATAGTTGGTGCTGCGCACACCGTGCATCCCCAGCATACCCAGCGACAGCGGATGCGCTTTTGGCAACATACCCAGTGCCATTAAAGTCATGGTGGTAGGCAGTTGCGCTTTCTCCGCCAGTTCACGCACTCGCGCAGGCGCGTTGATCACACCACCACCCAGATAAAGCACCGGGCGTTTGGCGGCGTTAATCATCGCCGCCGCGTCACGAATACTTTCTTCGCTAAAGGCGGGTGCGGCGGCTTTTTCTGCCATAGCGGGCTGTGTTTCAATCTCAAAAACTGCCGTTTGCACATCCTTAGGAATGTCTATCCACACCGGGCCAGGGCGGCCTGATTGCGCAATACGGAAGGCATCGCTCATGACCTGCGGGAGTTCTTCGATATGTCTGACCAGATAGTTGTGTTTGGTGATGGGGATAGAGATGCCGTAGGTGTCGACTTCCTGGAAGGCGTCGGTGCCGATCATCGAGGCGGGAACCTGACCAGTAATGCAAATCAGCGGGATGGAGTCCAGCCGTGCATCGGCAATGGCGGTCACCAGGTTAGTCGCCCCCGGTCCGCTACAGGCCATACAGACCGCCGGTTTACCGTCGGTGCGCGCCATTCCCTGAGCGATAAACCCCGCGCCCTGTTCATGGCGAGCCAGAATATGGCGGATTTGCGTGCTTTGGCTTAAGGCATCGTAAACAGGCAGGATAGAACCGCCCGGAATGCCCGTCACAATCTTAATGCCCTGCTGTTCCAGGAAATGAACGATAAATTCTGCGCCGGTAAAGCGCTTACGCGTCGATGTTGTGCCCGAACTTGCCATGCTCCAGTCCTTTTCTTCTGGGCCGACTTTCCGGGAGGTGCTTAAACGAAAAACCCCGCCCGGTTTGCGCCGGCGGGGTTTTGGAATCGTGTGTTGTTCCAGTCCCTACGGCGCATTGCCGACGACCACCACCACACGCACGACGACCACTGCGGCGGATGGCGCAGTTGGTAGTAGTTTTGCGTTGAACATGGAAGTAGTCATTGGGGACCTTGTTGGTTTTGTGTTTAACAATATTTATACAAGCACAGCTTTACAGGGGAGACAATGGAAAATTTTTCAGCAAGGGAAAATTGAGGGGTTGATCACGTTTTGTACTGAATTGCAGGTAACAAAAAACCCCGCCGGAGCGAGGTTTCGTCAGTCGCCTGCGGCTGGTAACCGCAAAGCACACTGTATTATGTCAACACTGAAAGTATACGTGTTCCGCGCAGAACGCGCAATTTCGGCACGAATTTTGACGTATTTAGTGCATAGTTGAGTATCGATCACAGTTTGCGTTTTGTCCAATATTACTGTTTATTTATACAGTAAACTTCTATAATATCACTGTACGCAATGTGTTATGCGGGGGCCGCATCGTTACCCGGCGCACTAAGTCCTGGCTGAAACGGGTGGTGCCGTCAGCGCCTTAACCCCGCGTGAGCACACTGTGTTATGTCAACAAGCACAACGTTTCTCCTTGAGATACCGCGTGCACAACAGCTGGCAACAGGCAGCGGAAAGGTACGTCAGCTGGCAGTGCTCCTGAACCACAGGAGACGCGTATGAGCCTGGTGGATATCGCCATTCTTATCCTCAAACTCATTGTTGCAGCACTGCAACTGCTTGATGCTGTTCTGAAATACCTGAAGTAATTCAGATTCAAGTCGCACTAAAGGGGAGCGGGTAACCGCTCCCCTTTTATATTTAGCGTGCGGGTTGGTGTCGGATGCGATGCTGACGCATCTTATCCGCCCTACCATCTCTCCCGGCAACATTTATTGCCGCTTTTGTTTACATATTCTGCCGCTAAACAATTCCCCATTCCTGGCGTATATCTGGCTAACATTTATCAATGTGATAGATTCCTCTCCCGCATTTATGGGAATGCGTAGTGACTTATTCTAATTATTTTTATAAAAGCATCCGTGATAATGAAAAGGCATAGAAACGTCAATTTGTTATTGATGTTGGTATTACTCGTGGCCGTCGGTCAGATGGCGCAAACCATTTATATTCCAGCCATTGCCGATATGGCGCGCGATCTCAACGTCCGTGAAGGGGCGGTGCAGAGCGTAATGGGCGCTTATCTGCTGACTTACGGTGTCTCACAGCTGTTTTATGGCCCAATTTCCGACCGTGTGGGTCGCCGACCGGTGATCCTCGTCGGAATGTCCATTTTTATGCTGGCAACGCTAGTCGCGGTCACGACCTCCAGTTTGACGGTATTGATTGCCGCCAGCGCGATGCAGGGCATGGGCACCGGCGTTGGCGGCGTAATGGCGCGTACTTTGCCGCGTGATTTATATGAACGGACACAGTTGCGCCATGCTAACAGCCTGTTAAACATGGGGATTCTTGTCAGTCCGTTGCTCGCACCGCTAATCGGCGGTCTGCTGGATACGATGTGGAACTGGCGCGCCTGTTATCTCTTTTTGTTGGTTCTTTGTGCCGGTGTGACCTTCAGTATGGCCCGCTGGATGCCGGAAACGCGTCCGGTCGACGCACCGCGCACGCGCCTGCTTACCAGTTATAAAACGCTTTTCGGTAACGGCGGTTTTAACTGTTATTTGCTGATGCTGATTGGCGGTCTGGCCGGGATTGCCGCCTTTGAAGCCTGCTCCGGCGTGCTGATGGGCGCGGTGTTAGGGTTGAGCAGTATGACGGTCAGTATTTTGTTTATTCTGCCGATTCCGGCAGCGTTTTTTGGCGCATGGTTTGCCGGACGTCCCAATAAACGCTTCTCCACGTTAATGTGGCAGTCGGTTATCTGCTGCCTGCTGGCTGGCTTGCTGATGTGGATCCCCGACTGGTTTGGCGTGATGAATGTCTGGACGCTGCTCATTCCCGCCGCGCTGTTCTTTTTCGGTGCCGGGATGCTGTTTCCACTGGCTACCAGCGGCGCGATGGAGCCGTTCCCCTTCCTGGCGGGCACCGCTGGCGCGCTGGTCGGCGGTCTGCAAAACATTGGTTCCGGCGTGCTGGCGTCGCTCTCTGCGATGTTGCCGCAAACCGGTCAGGGCAGCCTGGGATTGTTGATGACCTTAATGGGATTGTTGATCGTGCTGTGCTGGCTACCGCTGGCGACGCGGATGTCGCATCAGGGGCAGCCTGTTTAAGCTCACGTCACCGCAGCATCGTCATCAGCTCCATGGGAGAACGATGCTGCTTTATCAGATCACGCATCACCCGCATATGCGGCGCGGAGTAAGAATAAAACGCCTGATAGCCCGCACAAAGCACGTTGTCTGGTTTATCTTCCCGAGCGTGCGGGCACAGCCGATGCCAGTCGCACGCCTGGCAGTCACGGCGCGGTTGCGACTTTTCGCTGCCACACCATTTTTGTAAGGTGGTGTCAAAAAGTTCAATCGAAATACGACTGATATCTGCCCGCACCCAACACTCGAACAGGGCAATTAAAAATTTCCCCCACAGCTCTGCTGTCACCGAAGCGGCCGTCAGATCGCCCCGGTCATCAAATTCAAGATGGGGAATAAGCTGTACGGAGCGGATGCCCAGCTGTTTGAAATTGTGATAAAAATCGGCAGGTTGCAGAGCATCCTTATACTCTACAACCAGTTTATGCCTGTCCTCTTCAGCATCAATGACCTGACTTCCTGTCATGCGACTCTCTCAATAAATACGATAAGTTGATGTATATGCGTTACAGCAAACAGTATTGCGAGAGATAACACCGCGAGGGAGATCAAAAATTTGTCACGGACTACGTGAAATTGGGAAAAATCGCTATTCGTGACATCCATTAAATTGCGATTACGGGTGTAGTGCCAGAGGATCAGCGCCACGATGGCGAGGATGCCAATCGAAATCCAGAATAACATGCCCGCCTGGTGCCAGTTGTGTTTGATAGCCAACGCCATCAACGCGCCGTAGCCCAGCATGGTACGAAACCACGCCAGTGATGTGCGTTCCGGCTGCAGCCCTGGGTCGGCAATGCGTCTGGCTTTGCGGCTATCCGGCATACAACACCAGTCCCATGACGATCACTGCCACGACCATCAATATTAAACTGATGATTAATAAGCTGTTGGTATAGGGCAGGTCCTCTTTCAGGCGCATCGCTTTTTCATTGCGTAACCAGCGCAAGTAGCCATACATCGCTAACCCGCCGGAAAACAGACACAACAACAACGCCAGCAGTTCGCGGATGACGGGCGTGGCGAAATCTGGCGCAAGTTGATCAAGCCCAACCCCCGCCGCCAGAAATCCTAGTGCAGTACGGATCCACGCCAGAAAAGTACGCTCATTAGCCAGCGAGAAGCGGTAATCGGGCGCTTCTCCGAGGCGGGAAATTTTCATTGTTGCTCCTTGTAAACTGTTCCTCGCCGAAAAATTAGGCCAGGAACAGCAATAATGCATCAGAACTTCTGTTTTTTCTCTTCCACCTTCACCCCTTGTGTCGGTAAACCGGTGTCATAGTCGCGTACCACTGGAGAATAACCATCCTGTGGGCGTGGACGAAACGCCCCCATCCAGCGCGGTTGTGCATCTTTGCGCCACGGACGCAGGTTCCATTGATAACTGCGGAACGGATCGCGAATTTTGTCCATATAATCCAATAAGGCGTCATGCATTTTGCTGCGAACGTCGGCAAAATGGATATCATCGATCAGGTTATGCATTTCATTTGGGTCATTACGGCGATCGTAAAGTTCATCACTGGTGAAGAGGTTGAGCACCAGTTTAAAGTCATCCGTTACCCAGCAACGCACCGGAATAAAACCGCCAAAGCTGTCATGCTCAATCTCGTAGCGATTAAATTCCACCAACACGCCACGTGGTTCTTTTACGGCAAGGATATTATCCCCCGGCAGAATCTCTGGTTTTTCAATATCTGCCAGCGCCATCATTGTCGGCAGTAAGTCAATATGACTGACTGGCGTATCGACCTGTCGCCGCTCCCCTTGCGGCGAACGGATGATCAGCGGAATGCGGGTGATGTCGTCATACATCGCCGCCCCTTTACTGATCAGCTTATGTGCGCCCATCATTTCACCATGATCGGAGGTATAAATGACCCACGTATTTTCACGTTGCTCTGGCGTTAAGGCATTGATGACACGTCCGATTTGGTCATCAACAAAGTCATTGCAGGCAAAATAGAGCGGATGGTGATAAAGCCCGTCATCACCGACTGGCGATGGCATCGCCTGCGCCCATAAGCGGTGATGTTCCGGTTTGTTCGCCAGGTCATCCTGTGATTTCTCGCCAAGTTCGTAGTAAAAATCAGCGTATTTCTCTAAATACTCCACCGGACAGGTGAACGGGTGATGCGGCTCATCATACGAAACCACCATCAGGAAAGGTTCGTCGGCGCGCGCGGGCTGTTGCAGAAAATCTACCGCCCGATTGCTGATGCGGTGCGCCCAGGTGAAGGTTTCGTCGATATGGTTCGCCTGTAAATCCTCAACGCTGTTTAGGCCATTGCGCCACAGGCTGATCTCTTTTTCCGTCAGTTCGCTAAGGTAGTTCGCCCCATCGAACCAGTAATCAGCGTCCCACTCCGGCGGACACTCGCCAGTGCCGAAATAGTCATGACCGTCGAGATGCCATTTGCCAATGTAACAGGTGTGATAGCCCGCATCCTTAAAGTAGCGCCCCATGGTGGAAATGTTTTTACCTGGCGCGACGTTGTTGGTCCACGGGCCGGACTGGTTAGCGTAGATACCGGTAAACAGCCCGGCGCGCGCTGGTGTACAAACCGGTGAACAGGTATAGGCGGAATTAAAGCGAATACTTTCCGCCGCCAGACTATCAATATTTTGCGTATTCAGCGGCTTACCGCTATAGCAACCGACCATATTGGTGGCCTGGGTATCGGTCATGATGAACAGAAAATTGGGGCGTTTCATAGGCTATCCTTCGCGTCGGGAGTAAAGGTTACGGCTGGGTCGTGACGATGCCGCCAGCTATCAAAAATCAGGTAGACAATCACTACGGCGGCAATGAAATAACTGATCATCGCTAACCAGCGCGTACCGTAGCCGCCGAATTCAGCCAGCCCGGCATAGACGCCAATCATCGCGAACAGGATGCCCATTGACGCGATCTTGACGTTTTTCCACGGTTTCATGTCCACCGCAAACGCATCTTTGAAGGTGAACGGCGTGGCGCGCGGTTTGATAAAACCGATCACCAGCATCACGACCACGTTGATGCAGAACGTACAGGCCAGCACATAGAGGAAATGGAAGTCGAACTTCACCAGATAGTTGATGGTGATGTAGCTGATTATGCCAATCCCCATCGCCACTTTTGCCGCCAGCGCCGGGATGCGCGGGAAGAAAAAGCCCATAATGATGATGGTAACCAGCGGCACGTTGTAAATGCCGTTGAGCTGTTTCATCCAGCTATACAGCCCCTGCGGCGCGTTGGCGATCCACGGCGCTACCAGCACCGAAACGATGGCGATAAAGAAACCAAATTTGCGCCCGACGGTGACCAGCTGCTGCGGCTCGGCATTCTGGTTAATGATGCGCCGGTAAATACCCATACTGAATAACGTACTGGCGCTATTCAGAAAGCCGTTGAAGGTACTGATCACCGCACCAAATAACACCGCGCCGAAGAAACCCACCAGTGGCACTGGCAGAACGTTATTGACCAGCGTCGGGTAGGCCATGTCGGCTTTCGGTAGATCCTGATACAGATGAAACGCAATCAACCCTGGCAGCACCAGTACCAGCGGGTCGAGCATTTTCAGCACCGCCGTTAACAGCGCCCCCTTTTGCCCTTCCGCCAGGCTTTTTGACGCCAGCGTGCGTTGCACGATGCCCTGATTTGTACACCAGTAAAAGGTGTTCACCAGAATCAAACCGGTAAATGCCGCGCCAATCGGCAAGGGATCGGTCGGGCCGCCGACTGAGTTTAATTTCTCGGCGTGAACGGTGGTGAGTTGCTCAATGCCCTGCATAAAGCTGCCCTTGCCCATCGCGATCAGGCCAAATACCGGCACCATCAACCCGCCAATAACCAGCCCAATACCGTTAATGGAGTCCGCCACTGCCATTGCGCGCAGTCCGCCGATCACCGCATACAAAATTCCCGCCAGACCAAGCAAAATAACCAGTAACCAGATAGCCGCACCATCGGAAAGTTGTAGCGACTCACCCACATGAAACAGGCTGTTGAGCGCCAACGCGCCGGAATAGAGAACAATCGGCAGAAAGCAGACGCCGGTGGCAATGAGGAAGCAGAAGTCGATGATAATACGCGTCGTTTTATCATAACGTTCCTCCAGAAAATCGGGGATGGTGGCAATGCCGCGCTTCAGATAGCGCGGTAAAAAGATTAGCGCGAGGAAGATCAGCGTCACTGCAGAGGTGACTTCCCAGCCCATCACCGACATGCCACTTTTGTAGGCCTGCCCAGAAAGGCCGACCAGTTGTTCCGTGGAAAGGTTGGTTAGCATTAACGAAGCGGCAATAACCGGCGCTTTTAGTGAACGTCCGGCAAGAAAATAGCCTTGTTGCGATCCGGTATCTGTTTTACGGACCTTCCACCAGGTGATGACCGCTACCAGCAGCGTAAAACCGACAAAACTCAAGATTTGTAACGAATTCATCTCATAGCCCTTATTTATGTTTATGTCCCGGACGCATGAATATAGGGAGAGGTAAAATGCGTCGGGTCAGGCAGTCAGATTCTTAAAATACAAACGTCGTATCCCTGAACGGATTGTTTTCTGTTAAGTTCAGGTTGTGAGCATAATTCGCCGGAGGGATATTAAAATGAATGGAAAATTGCAAAGTTCGGATGTAAAAAACGAAACTCCGTACAATATTCCCTTATTGATTAACGAAAATGTGATCTCCAGCGGAATTTCTCTGATATCGCTCTGGCATACCTACGCCGACGAGCATTATCGGGTGATCTGGCCGCGGGACAAGAAGAAACCGCTTATCGCCAACTCATGGGTTGCGGTGTATACCGTACAAGGATGTGGGAAAATTCTTTTAAAGAATGACGAGCAAATAACTCTGCATGGCAACTGTATTATATTTTTAAAGCCAATGGATATTCACTCTTATCACTGTGAAGGTTTGGTCTGGGAACAGTACTGGATGGAATTTACCCCCACCAGTATGATGGATATTCCCGTCGGTCAGCAAAGCGTTATTTATAATGGCGAAGTTTATAATCAGGAACTCACCGAAGTTGCTGAATTAATTACTTCACCAGAAGCAATAAAAAATAATCTGGCAGTCGCTTTTCTGACGAAAATTATTTATCAGTGGATTTGTCTTATGTACGCAGACGGTAAAAAAGATCCACAACGGCGGCAAATTGAAAAACTAATTGCCACTTTACATGCCAGTCTGCAACAACGCTGGAGCGTAGCTGATATGGCTGCCACGATCCCCTGTAGCGAAGCCTGGTTGCGTCGTCTGTTTTTACGCTATACCGGCAAGACGCCGAAAGAATATTACCTCAATGCACGTCTGGATCTGGCGCTATCGCTATTAAAGCAACAAGGGAACTCGGTTGGCGAAGTCGCTGATACGCTCAACTTCTTCGACTCCTTTCATTTCAGCAAAGCCTTTAAGCATAAATTTGGTTATGCGCCGTCAGCTGTGCTGAAGAATACGGACAGGTAATAACCAGAATGGCGAGTGTGTAAATGACTCGATGATGTTCAGAAATACCAGGTGGAGTACCATTTACGGCGACTCCACCCGGAAAAGAGTTAACCGATACTCCAGAAGAGCACCGCCAGTAATTGGGGGGTGATAATGCGCAGGAACATCACCAACGGATAGACAGTGGCGTAAGAAAGCGCCGCCGCACCGCTGGTTGGATGAAGATTATTAGCAAACGCCAGCGCCGGAGGATCGGTCATGGAGCCAGCCAGCATCCCGCACATGGTCAGGTAATTCATTTTGGCTAACATCCGCGCCAGAATGCCAACAGTAATCAGCGGAACGGCGGTGATCAGGGCACCATAACCAATCCAGCTTAGCCCTTCGCCATCCACCAGTGTATGGATAAAATCGCCGCCGGATTTCAGGCCAACCACCGAGAGAAAGAGCACAATGCCTAACTCGCGTAGCGCCAGGTTAGCGCTTGGTGGCATAAACCAGTACAGCTTGCCGATACTGCCGATACGCCCGAGGATCAACGCCATAATCAGCGGACCGCCCGCCAGCCCGAGTTTCAACGCCGCCGGGAACCCAGGCACAAAGACGGGAATAGAACCTAACAATACGCCAAGCCCGATACCAATAAACACTGGCAGCATCTGAACCTGTTGCAGTTTTTGCTGCGCATTCCCCAGCACATTGGCAACGGCATCAATTGCGGACGGACGCCCCACCAGGTTGAGGATATCGCCGAACTGCAGGCTGATATCGCTACTTGCAACTAATTCAACACCAGCACGGTTCAGGCGCGAGATAACAACGTCATAGCGTTCTTTAAAGTGCAGGTCGCGAATACGTTTACCGAGCACGTTTTCATTGGTGACCACCACACGCTCGACGCGCAAGTCAGTGCCTTTCGTAGACAGCGAGGTATCGACCTCCTGACCAATCACCAGTTGCGCATTATGTAAATCCGCAGGCTGCCCCACCAGATGCAGCAAATCGCCCAGTTGAATAACGGTTTCTGGCGAAGGCACTTTTAGGGTTTCTTCTCGTTTCAATCGTGAGCAAATAACTTTATCGCCATTGAGAATCGGCACATCTTTAATGGCTAAATTATGCAAATTAGGATTCTCAACTCGGATGTTAATCGTCCTGATTAGCGCACCGCCGTTGGTTCGCGTGGACTCGTGCTGCTGGGCCTCAGTCTCAACATTGACGCGGAAAATAACCCGCAGCATCCACATAGTGAACAAAATGCCGCAAATCCCAAATGGATACGCCATCGCATAGCTCATCCCCATTTGATCGACCATCGCCATCGGTGTCCCCAGGTCGCGCAAGATCTGCTGCCCTGCCCCCAGTGCTGGCGTATTGGTTACCGCACCGGAGAAAATCCCCAGTACTACCGGCAGTGGAATATCAAACAGTTTATGCAGGATGGCGGTAACCAGCCCCCCGATGATGACGATCAGAACAGCAAACAGGTTGAGGCGTAATCCGGAGACGCGCAATGAGGCAAAGAAGCCCGGCCCTACCTGAATCCCGATGGTATAAACGAACAGGATCAGGCCAAATTCCTGAATAACATGCAGCATATCGCTACTTAATGTCATCCCCGCCTGAGAAACAAAATGGCCGACGATGATCCCACCGAACAGCACGCCGCCAATGCCCAATCCAACACCGCGAAACTTGACGTTGCCGATAAACAACCCGACGACCGCCACCAAAGCCAGAATACTGACCGTTAATGCTATATCACTCATCGTCCATTTCTCTTGAGATAACATTTTAATTGCTACGGATTATGGCTGAATCGGTGAAGCAGATTTGCCTTATAGCGCACATTATCACGGGAAAGAACGTGCCGAAATATCTTAAACAGGCGAAAATTAACGCATTGTTGAAGAAGAAAGACAAAAAAAGCCCCACCAGAATGGCGGGGCAAAGAGAATAGCTAGTTAGCTATTTAACGCGGGACGTTCGCTGATAGCGATACGCTGCGCTGCGATGGGTTCAGGCTCATTACGAATTAAATCAATATGCAGTAAACCGTTTACGAAGGTTGCACCAGAGACTTCCATATTTTCAGCCAGCGTAAAGCTCAGGCTAAATGGCTGATTCATAAGCCCTTGATGCAGCCATTTTTTCTCTTCTTTTGGCTGCTCCGGCGTGCCTTTTACGCTCAGGCGCGTACCTTCCAGTTGAATCTCTAAATCTTCCTGACGAAAACCTGCCAGCGCAAGGGTAATGCGGTAGTGGTTATCGTCGCTTTTCTCAATGTTGTACGGCGGGAAGCTCTGGCTTTCACCGGCGTTTTGCAGTGCGTTGGCCAGTTTGTCAAAACCGATCCATTGACGCATCAGTGGGGATAAATCGAAGTTACGCATAGTCATTTCTCCTTCTAAGAAGCGAGTAAGTACCTGCAAATCCGAAGATTCGCATATGCTCCCTGACGGCGAGCATGGAGATGTCAGGCCGCGCAAGGCGGCCTTAGGGAATTAGTTGATTTCGATACGGCGCGGTTTTTTCGCTTCCGGAATCACGCGTTCGAGATCGATATACAGCAAACCATTTACCAGGTTAGCACCACGAACATGAATGTTCTCAGCTAACTGGAATTTGCGTTCAAAGTTGCGTTCAGCGATGCCCTGGTACAGATAGGTGCGCTCTTTTTGTTCGTCGGCGTGAGCACCTTTCACCACCAGCAGATTATCCTGGGCGGTAATTTCCAGTTCGCTCTCAGCAAAACCAGCCACAGCGATAGCAATGCGGTAATGGTTTTCGTCTACCAGTTCAACGTTATACGGAGGGTAGCCGCCATTACTCTGGCTCTGGTTGTTTTCTAAGTGGTTAAACAAACGGTCAAATCCAATAGCAGAACGGTAAAGCGGGGATAAATCAAAGTTACGCATAATCAATAGCTCCTGAAATCAGCGAGAATCTAAGACCTTCCACAATGGACAGGTCAGGTAGCCAGAACACCCATCAGGCGCGTCCTCATCGGCTACGATGTAAAAATGGGTCTGGAAATGAACTTTTCAAGCCTTATCAGCGGACTTTTTTTTGCAGTTTATGGTCTATTGCATAGACTGAGGGGGCAGCACGAAACGTTAAAGTGCGATAGCCGCCACAGTGCGACGTAATGATGATGTTATTTTCAGCAAGGGATCGCTATAACTCATCAGGCCAACACCCACGATCAACAGATGAATTTATTATGATAAGAAATGTGTTGTTAGCGTTCATGATATGCAGCGGAATGACATTACTCGGAGGATGCTCCAGCGTGATGTCCCATACCGGGGGGAAAGAAGGAACGTATCCTGGCACCCGCGCCAGCGCAACCATGATTGGCGACGATGAAACCAACTGGGGCACAAAATCGCTGGCGATACTCGACATGCCATTTACCGCAGTACTGGACACAATATTGCTACCGTGGGATGTGTTCCGCAAAGACAGCTCAGTGCGCTCGCGCGTTGAAAAAAGCGAAGCCGACGCGCAAGAAACCAATAACGTCATTCCCCCCGCCAAAATGCCTGCAAACTGAGAGCTAGCGGTCAGTTTCGGTGATCCACAACTGACCGTCCTCCATCCACGCCAACCATTGACCATCCGGCGAGAAAACCACGGCGTCCGCAGAAGGTGGATTGGCGTGGTTTTCGGTTAAATACTCAACCTCGCCGCTTTGCGCATGGGCACAAGCAATCCGATTATCCAGCACAAATCCCAGCCATTCGCCTGACGGATGCCAGTTAAATGCAGACTGAATATCCGTTTTGTTATGGGTTAACTGGCGCGGCTCGCCGCCCTGTGGCGAGATAAGCCACAGTTGCACAATGCCGTTATCATCACGCATTAAAAACGCGATTTGCGTACCCTGCGGATTACAGCGCACCCAGTGGCGCGGGACGTTGACTAATCCCGGATAAGCCCGATGGTGCGTAAAGGTTAAACGTCGCTGCACGACACCACGCGGTGGCGCAGGCAGGGTTGTTTCCGTTCCACTTAACGGCACATCACCTGCCGCTTTCCAGCCAGCTTCATCTTTCGGCAACTCGACAATAAACAGCTCCGGCACTTTCTCGCCCTTTGCCGAAAGTGTGTCGCCAATAAACGCCAGCGCGTGATTTCCTACCCATCCTTCTTCATAAGCACGATTGATTTCATCACTGCCAGGCTGTGGCGTGGGCGTGGTTTTACTTACCAGCCCAGCACGCACCAGTGGCTACCGCTGTATTCACGCGGATGCTGCTTTTGTACGTTGACCGGGCCAAACGGTGCAGCAACACCGACGTTTCGCAAATCCAGCGCCGGATCGAGTTCATGCATTACATGGTCGTTGTAGGTAAAGCTCACCCTTTCACCGTTCGGGCTAAAGACATGTACATGGCTGCCGCCACGTAGCGCTCCTGGCGTATATGGCGCGGTAATATCCATTGCATCGAGATTGCTCACCTTGCCGCTTTCAACAATCACTCCGCGCCGATGATGAAAGTCGTAATACCATGTTTCATCAGGATTTTCCGGGCCGTGGATGAAGACATACTTCTCTGACTTCGGATGAACGGTCACCACGCCGACGTATGCGCCCTGTGACGCGCGATAGATAACCTCGACCTCGCCGGTATGGATATTCACACGCTCAATGGTCTCGCCGGTAAACGACGCCCCAGAAGGCCGCACGTCAAACACCAGCCACTGGCTGTCGGGCGTCCAGGTATTGGTATTGGTGAGCAGGTGATTACGAGGAGCAAAGGTTATCTGTTTCATGGCGCGGTCCTGATACAAAACGGTTCCCGCCATAATACTTCACAAGGACTTCACTTTCAGACAATAGTCTTTTGCCATCGTGATGAATGTGAGTGAAAAGATGGAACATTTCGACGTGGCGATTATTGGCCTCGGCCCGGCAGGGTCGGCGTTGGCGCGAAAGTTAGCAGGCAAAATGCAGGTGATCGCACTGGATAAAAAGCACCAGTATGGTACAGAAGGTTTCAGCAAACCTTGTGGCGGTCTGCTGGCACCGGACGCGCAGCGATCTTTTATTCGCGATGGACTGACGCTTCCTGTCGATGTCATCGCCAACCCGCAGATTTTCAGCGTCAAAACCGTCGACGTCGCCGCATCGCTCACGCGTAACTACCAGCGAAGCTATATCAATATTAATCGCCATGCTTTCGACTTGTGGATGAAATCGCTGATCCCCGCCAGCGTTGAGGTTTACCACGACAGCCTGTGTCGAAAAATCTGGCGTGAGGATGATAAATGGCATGTCATTTTTCGCGCAGACGGCTGGGAGCAGCATATTACCGCCCGCTATCTGGTCGGTGCCGATGGTGCCAACTCGATGGTGCGGCGGCATCTCTACCCGGATCATCAGATTCGTAAATATGTCGCCATCCAGCAGTGGTTCGCAGAGAAACATCCGGTGCCGTTCTACTCCTGCATCTTTGATAATGCGATAACTGACTGTTACTCATGGAGTATCAGCAAAGACGGTTATTTTATCTTTGGCGGTGCCTATCCGATGAAAGACGGTCAGACGCGTTTCACGACGCTAAAAGAGAAAATGAGTGCCTTTCAGTTCCAGTTTGGTAAGGCGGTGAAAAGCGAAAAATGCACGGTGCTGTTTCCCTCACGCTGGCAGGATTTTGTCTGCGGCAAGGACAACGCCTTTCTGATTGGCGAAGCGGCGGGATTTATCAGCGCCAGCTCGCTGGAGGGGATTAGCTATGCGCTGGATAGCGCAGAGATTCTGCGTTCGGTATTACTGAAGCAGCCAGAGAAGCTCAATACCGCTTACAGGCGCGCCACTCGCAAACTGCGTTTAAAACTCTTCGGCAAGATAGTAAAAAGCCGATGCCTGACCGCACCGGCTTTAAGAAAGTGGATTATGCGCAGTGGAGTGGCGCATATTCCACAGTTGAAAGATTATCCAACGCGCTTCACATCGCCCACCAGCAGGATGTAAGAGAGCGCGCCAATCAACGCGACGGCGGAGATATAAACCAGTGCAGGCGCGAAACCGTAACCCTGCGCAAGGTACCCCACCACCAGCGGAACGGTGATGCCGCCCAGACCACCGGCAAAGTTAAACACACCGCCGGTTAAACCAATCAGGCGCATCGGTGCCAGAGAAGAGACCAGCGACCAGGTTATCGAAGCAAAACCGTTGCCGAAGAATGCCAGCGCCATCAGGCACATAATCATCATCGGATCGTTGGTGTAGTTCGCACCCATAATGCAGGTGGAGATCAGCAAGCCGCAGATAATCGGCGTTTTACGCGCAAAGCCCAGTGAAAAGCCCTTACGTACCAGCAGATCCGCGACCCAGCCAGAGAGCAGGACGCCAATAAACGCCGCGAGGAATGGCACCGTGGTCATAAAACCTGCTTTCAGCGCCGTGATTCCTTTTTCCTGGGTTAAATAGTTCGGGAACCAGGTTAAGAAAAACCACAGTGTAGAAGCCACCGCAAATTGCCCAAGATAGACGCCGATCAGTTTACGATGGAACACCAGTTTCCAGTCTTTGGCTGTTAACGGCTGACGCGCCTCTTTTTTCACCGGCGCATCACCATCCACCAGACCGCCGCCATCACGAATGTAATCCAGTTCAGCTTTGCTGATGCCTTTAGTCAGGCGCGGCGGCTGATAAACCTTAAACCAAATCAGCGACCAGATAATGCCGATACCACCGGTGACAATGAACACCCAGTGCCAGCTCAACATTTCCTGAATCCAGATCAGCAGCGGAGTCAAAAACGCCAGACCGACAAACTGACCAGACGTATAAAAACCAACGGCGGAAGCGCGTTCATGTTCCGGGAACCAGCTGGTCACCATCCGGTTATTGGTCGGGAAAGCGGGCGCTTCGAAAATACCGGTTATTGCGCGCAGACCAATTAATGACATCAATCCCGTGGCAAAGCCCTGGAATAAAGTCGCCACTGACCAGCCAAATATCGCAATAAAATAAGTCACGCGTGAACCTACGCGATCTAAAAACCAACCGCCGGGGATCTGACATAGTGTATAAAGCCAGGCGAAGGCCGAAAATACATAGCCCATTTCCGCTTTGGTAATACCGAACTCTTCCTGAATATGGGCGGAAGCCACGGCCAGGTTAGCGCGGTCAACATAACAAATGACCACCGTAATAAAGATCATCACCAGCGTCAGATAACGCCGACGCCCCGGCTTTGCTGCATTAACGGGAATATCCATAGCGAGCTTTCTCCAGATTTTGGGCATAGCGAAGCCGCTCACCATGCCCTGTAATTTACAGAGGGTTATATTTTTGTATTGCTGTTTTAGTGCCCGATGAGGGGCTTACGTGGCAGGAATTACCACTCTGCTACGCTGTTATCTTCATGACGCCAGAGCGGATTACGCCAGTCCGGGGCATTTTTACTGAACTCAATAACTTTAGCTTCGTCGATTTCCACACCTAAGCCCGGTTTCGTTAATGGTTTAAAGAAACCGCCGACCATGCTGAAGTCTTCTTTGTTTTTCACAAAGTCGAGTAACTCCGCGCCTTTGTTGTAATGAATGCCCATACTTTGTTCCTGAAGTACGGCGTTATAGGAAACAAAGTCGATATGCAGGCAAGCCGCCAGTGCAATCGGTCCGAGCGGACAGTGCGGCGCAAGGGTCACGTCATAGGCTTCTGCCATTCCGGCAATTTTGTAGCATTCGGTAATACCGCCCGCGTGGGAGAGATCTGGTTGCAGAATCGAAATACCACCCGCCTCCAGCACACGTTTAAAATCGAAACGTGAGAACATGCGTTCACCCGCCGCCAGTGGAATATGCGTTTGTGCCGCCAGTTTCGGGTAGTATTCGGCTTGTTCTGCCAGCACCGGCTCTTCAATAAACAGCGGGCGATACGGCTCCAGTTCTTTAATCAGCACTTTCGCCATCGGCGCGCTGACGCGACCGTGGAAATCAAGACCAAACTCAATCTGATTGCCAAAAGCTTCACGAATTTGTGCCACGGTGTTGACTGCCGCATCTACCGCGCGGGAGTTATCAATTAGCCCCAGTTCTTCACAACCGTTCAGTTTGAAGGTATCGAAGCCGATTTCGCGCAGGGTTTTAATGCCGTCGATAACATCCGCCGGACGATCGCCGCCGACCCAACTGTAGGCTTTAATTTTGTCGCGAACCAGGCCGCCCATCAGTTGCCAGACCGGCGCATTCAGCACTTTGCCTTTGATATCCCATAACGCCTGGTCGATCCCGGCGATGGCGCTCATCAGGATTGGACCGCCACGATAAAATCCGGCGCGATACATCACTTGCCATAAGTCATTGATGCGCGATGGATCCTGACCAATCAAATAGTCACCCAGCTCGTGAACTGCCGCTTCCACCGTGCGGGCGCGGCCTTCAATCACTGGCTCGCCCCAGCCGACCACGCCTTCATCGGTTTCAATTTTCAGGAACATCCAGCGGGGAGGTAAACGATACGTGGTAATTTTGGTGATTTTCATTGCACTGCCTCTCGATACGCCTTAACAAATGCTGCTGCCTGCTGCGCGGTGCGTTCTACGGACTGCCCGGCGCGATAGAGATCGCTGCCTAAGCCCGCCCCTGCACAACCTGCGTCTATCCACTGCGCCAGGTTTTCTGGCGTCACGCCGCCAACGGCAAAGACTGCGATGTCCGGTGGTAATACCGCTTTTAACGCTTTGATGTATTGCGGACCAAAAGCCGATGACGGAAATATTTTCAGCGCCTGAGCGCCCGCGTCGAGCGCGGTAAAGGCTTCGGTCGCCGTCGCGCAGCCGGGGCAAACGGTCATGCCGTAGCCCACCGCACGGCGGATCACTTCACTATGGATATTGGGCGTAACGATGAGCTGGCAGCTCATCCTGGCGAGTGCATCGACCTGTTCAGGTTTCAGTACCGTACCTGCGCCAATCAACGCCTTATCGCCATACGCATCAACGATGGCGGGAATGCTTTTCTCCCATTGAGGGGAATTCAGCGGGATTTCAACCGCGTCGAACCCGGCGTCAATCACCGCGCCAACATGCGCCAGCGCCTCGTCGGGCGTAATGCCGCGCAAAATGGCGATCAGCGGGAGTTTAGTTTGCCACTGCATGAGCGATGCTCCTTATACCAGCCTGAAATGCCGTGTCGCCCGCCACCGCCGTCACGTCGCAACCCATCGCCTGAAAGGCTTGCTGGTAGCGCGCGGTCAGCGATGTTCCGGCGACAAGGGTGATGGCGTGTTGATGGGTCACATAGTCGCGCATACTGGCAACCTCTGCGCCAATCAACAAACCAGAGAGAAATTCGCTGACCTGTTCGCGGGGAAGTGTTCCCAGCACATGCGAGGCGCGAACTTCAAAAAGCTGCGGCAATATGGCGGGAGCATTAAAGCCACGCTCAAGACCAGCCGCGAAGGCATCGGCAGAGTTTTCCTGCGGCGGCAAACCTGCGCCAATCAATGAGTGATTTAACAGTAAATGATGTAATTCACCGGTCATCACGGTGCGAAAATCGTTGATTTGCTGGCTATCGGCCTGCACCCATTTGCAATGGGTACCGGGCATAACATAAAGAGAGGAAGGAGCGAGAGCACGCGCGCCGATCAATTGTGTTTCTTCGCCGCGCATCACATTGTGGTTATCGTCATGAGAGACGCATAATCCGGGAATAATCCAGATATTGTCGCCAACCGACGTTAATTGATCGCCAATAGACGAAAAACGGGCAGGAACAGATAAATACGGTGCAACTTTCCAGCCGACATTGCTGCCGACCATTCCTGCCATCACCACTGGCGTATTCTCTTCACGCCAGTCGGTCGTGACTTCTGCTAACACCGCAGCCGGAGATTTTCCGTTCAGGCGCGTGACGCCTGCTTCTGATTGCCTGCTGTCCAGGCAGTGGTCGCCCTGATAAAGCCAGGCGCGCAGATTGGTCGATCCCCAGTCAATTGCGATGTAGCGAGCTGTCATGTGATTTCCTTTAACCTTCGTGTCGAGCTGGCGATCATGGTAAGCGCCGCCTGCTCTGCCGCATCGCCGTCCTGATGCCGTATTGCATCGAACAGCGCCTTATGTTCCTGGAGCGTTTGCGGCATGTTGGCCTCATCGCCCATCCAGGTTCGTTCAAAAACCGCCCGCTGCAGCGAACTGATCGCAATGCTAAGTTGCTGTAACACCGGGTTATGCACCGACTGCAGCACCGCCTCGTGGTAGCGAATATCCGCTTCGTTAAACGCTTCGCGGTCCTGATTGTTGGCAATCATCTCGTTCAGCGCCGATTCAATCTGCGCCAGATCGCTGGAGGTCGCGCGCTCTGCTGCCCAACGGGCAATAGCCGGCTCTACCAGGTTTCGCACTTCGCTCATTGCACTGATAAGCCGTGGGTCATAGTCGTTTTCCAGCACCCATTGCAGTACGTCAGTGTCGAGGTAATTCCACTGGTTACGCGGAGCCACAAACGCCCCGCGATAACGTTTCATTTCAATCAGCCGCTTCGCCATCAGCGAACGAAACACCTCACGGATGATGTTGCGCGAGGTTGCAAACTCTTCACAGAGCTCCGCCTCAGCCGGAAGTGGAGAGCCTGGTACGTATTTGCCGTGAACGATCTGTTTACCCAGCGTAATAACGATGCGATCGGTTTTATTGAGAGTCATGGAGAGTCCTTGTGCTCTGTATGTTCTTCTCTACTTTACCCCGATCGATGCATAACGCGGCAACTTTGTAGTACCAGCGTGATGACGTTCGCGTTTGCTGTGCGCCTAATGTAGTACAAACTTATATTGTTGTACTACAATTTAGATCACAAAAAGAACAATACATAAAAAATGACATGCGTCGGGCAGAAATCTGAAAAGGGATGTCAGGCGCTAAACAGGAGGGAAAGAAGAGTATGCTTTCAACGGCTTAGCTACTCGTTTAAAGGATTAATCATGAAGTTGAATTTTAAGGGATTTTTTAAGGCTGCCGGTTTGTGTTCTTTGGCATTTGCGTTGACCGGATGTATCACCTGGGGATTGGTTTCCAATACTGCAAGCCGTCCACATGCCGAGCAATGGCGGTCAGACACGATTAAGGGTTTATCGCTGGCTGAAGACAGTAACGGTACGAAAGGCTATGTTTTTGTTGGTGAATCGTTGGACTATCTGTTGACCACCGGCGGCGATGAGGTGGTTAAAATGCTGAACGATCCGGCAATCCATGGTGAAAGAATCACCGTTTCTGATAACGCGAAATTTATTTTAAGCAGCAGTAATAAGAATTTCTCTGGTGCTATTACGCTCTATTACGACTGGAACAACGAAGAAGATAAGGCACTGGCAACACAATATGGTTTTATTTGTGATACCCGGCGTTGTACATGGATGCTGGACGGTTTGAAAGGCTCAATCCACCAGAAAAATAAAAAAGCGGATTACTCAAACGTGATGGTTTTCCATCAACCCTTTACGGTGGGATTTTATGAGTACAAAGCAACAGATGGCGTCCCGCGCGGCCTCGTTAATGCGCTGCTGCCAGTCACTCTTACGCTGGATATAGTAACGTCACCACTCCAGTTCCTGATTTTATGCACGACCAGAAATTGTTAATCGCTGCGGGCAAACGCATTCATGCCGTTTGCCCATTCACTAATTAATTCAGCACATACTTCTCAATAGCAAATGCCACGCCATCTTCAAGGTTGGATTTGGTGACAAAGTTCGCCACTTCTTTCACCGAAGGAATAGCGTTATCCATCGCCACACCGACGCCTGCATATTCAATCATTGCGATGTCGTTTTCCTGATCGCCAATCGCCATGATTTCTTCCGGTTTAATACCTAACACGTCGGCCAGTGATTTCACACCCGTACCTTTGTTAACGCGTTTATCGAGGATTTCGAGGAAGTACGGCGCACTTTTCAGCACGGTGTATTTTTCTTTCACTTCCTGCGGAATACGCGCGATGGCCTGGTCGAGGATGGCAGGTTCATCAATCATCATCACTTTCAGGAACTGGGTATTGGGGTCCATTTTCTCCGCTTCGCAGAACACCAGCGGAATGGTGGCAACGAAAGATTCATGCACCGTGTAGTAGCTGATATCACGATTGGCGGTGTACAGCGTGGTGCGGTCCAGGGCGTGGAAATGAGAACCGACTTCGCGAGAGAGTTTTTCCAGGAAACGGTAGTCGTCATAGCTGAGAGCGGTTTGCGCCACGGTGCTACCATCAGCGGCCTTCTGTACCAGCGCGCCGTTATAAGTAATGCAGTAGTCGCCCGGCTGTTCCATATGCAGCTCTTTCAGGTAATTGTGCACACCTGCATAAGGGCGACCCGTCGTTAGCACGACATTCACGCCACGGGCGCGAGCTGCGGCAATCGCATTTTTAACGGCGGGTGAAATGGTGTGATCGGGCAGCAGAAGGGTGCCATCCATATCGATAGCAATGAGTTTGATAGCCATGAGTTCCCCAGGTAGATTGGTTCCTGACCCATGCTAACGCGATTCCGCTCAAAAATCAGTACAACACCCGAGGGAAAAGGGGGATGCAACGCGCGTTGCGTGCTCCCCTTTTGCTTAGCGGAAGAGTTTCCCTTTCAGCAGTTCCATGCCTGCGGAAAGCAGATCGTTATTGGCTTGTGGTGACACTTCACCTTGCGGTGAGAGTGCATCAATAATCTTCGGCAATTGTTCTGCCAGTAAACTGGAAGCTGTACTGGTATCCACGCCCAGTTTTTGCCCGAGATCGGACACTGCATTTGTGCCGAGCGCCGATTCCAGTTGCTCGCCGCTAACTGGTTGGTTGCCCTGTTGATTACTCAGCCAGGTTGAGAGAATGGCACCTAAACCGCCACTTTGCAGTTTTTCCAGCAGCACCTGAATGCCGCCCTGCTCCTCAACCCAACTTAAAATCGCCTGATATTTCCCCGCATCGCCTTTCAGAAAGGCGCCGACAACGTCATCAAAAAGGCCCATGATAATCACCTGTAAAGCGTTACGTGTTGACTCAAAAAGTATAGTTCTGTGGGATGATAATTGCGGATTGCAGGAATAAAAAGGGCGGAGATGATCTCCGCCCTTTTCTTATAGCTTCTTGCCGGATGCGGCGTGAACGCCTTATCCGGCCTACAAAAACATGCAAATTCAATATATTGCAGGAGTCTCGTAGGCCTGATAAGCGTAGCGCATCAGGCACGCTCGCATTGTTAACGCCATTAAATATCAATATTCGCCGCTTTCAGAGCGTTCTCTTCAATAAACGCACGGCGCGGTTCAACGGCGTCGCCCATAAGCGTAGTGAACAACTGGTCGGCAGCAATCGCATCTTTAACGGTAACGCGCAGCATACGACGGCTTTCCGGGTCCATGGTGGTTTCCCACAGCTGTTCCGGGTTCATCTCGCCCAGACCTTTATAACGCTGGATGGAGAGGCCGCGACGGGACTCTTTCACCAGCCAGTCCAGCGCCTGCTCGAAGCTGGCTACCGGCTGACGACGTTCGCCACGTTCGATAAATGCATCTTCTTCCAGCAAGCCACGCAGTTTCTCACCCAGCGTGCAGATACGACGATATTCGCCGCCAGTGATAAATTCGTGATCCAGCGGATAGTCAGTATCCACACCGTGGGTACGCACGCGAACAATCGGCTCGAACAGGTTTTGTTCGGCATTGGTGTGGACATCAAACTTCCACTGGCTGCCGTGCTGTTCTTTGTCGTTCAGTTCGCTGACCAGCGCGTTCACCCAGCGGGTAACGGTCTGCTCATCAGAGAGGTCGGCTTCCGTCAGCGTCGGCTGATAGATAAGCTCTTTCAGCATTGCTTTCGGATAACGACGCTCCATGCGGTTGATCATTTTCTGCGTCGCGTTGTACTCAGACACCAGTTTCTCTAACGCTTCGCCAGCCAATGCCGGTGCGCTGGCGTTGGTGTGCAGCGTTGCGCCGTCCAGCGCGATAGAGATCTGGTACTGATCCATCGCTTCGTCGTCTTTAATGTACTGTTCCTGCTTGCCTTTCTTCACTTTGTACAGCGGCGGCTGAGCGATGTAGACGTGACCGCGTTCAACGATTTCCGGCATCTGACGATAGAAGAAGGTCAACAGCAGCGTACGAATGTGCGAGCCGTCGACGTCCGCATCGGTCATGATGATGATGTTGTGATAACGCAGTTTGTCCGGGTTGTACTCGTCACGACCGATACCACAACCAAGCGCGGTGATCAGCGTCGCCACTTCCTGAGAAGAGAGCATCTTATCGAAGCGCGCTTTCTCGACGTTGAGGATTTTACCCTTCAGCGGCAGAATCGCCTGGTTCTTGCGGTTACGCCCCTGCTTCGCAGAGCCGCCCGCGGAGTCCCCTTCCACCAGGTACAGTTCGGAAAGCGCCGGATCGCGTTCCTGGCAGTCGGCCAGTTTGCCCGGCAGGCCCGCTAAGTCGAGCGCACCTTTACGGCGGGTCATTTCACGCGCGCGACGCGCAGCTTCACGGGCACGGGCAGCATCGATAATTTTGCCAACCACGATTTTCGCGTCGGTTGGGTTTTCCAGCAGGTATTCCGCCAGCAGTTCGTTCATCTGCTGTTCAACCGCCGATTTCACCTCAGAAGAAACCAGTTTGTCTTTGGTCTGGGAGGAGAATTTCGGGTCCGGCACTTTCACGGAAACGACCGCAATCAGGCCTTCACGCGCATCGTCACCGGTGGCGCTGACTTTGGCTTTTTTGCTGTAGCCTTCTTTGTCCATGTAGGCGTTCAGGGTACGGGTCATCGCCGCACGGAAGCCTGCCAGGTGAGTACCGCCGTCACGCTGCGGAATGTTGTTGGTAAAGCAGTAGATGTTTTCCTGGAAGCCATCGTTCCACTGCAACGCCACTTCGACGCCAATACCGTCTTTCTCGGTGGAGAAGTAGAAGATATTCGGGTGGATCGGCGTTTTGTTCTTGTTCAGATATTCAACGAACGCCTTGATGCCGCCTTCATAGTGGAAGTGGTCTTCTTTGCCGTCGCGCTTGTCGCGCAGACGAATGGAAACGCCGGAGTTGAGGAACGACAACTCACGCAGACGTTTCGCCAGAATTTCATATTCGAACTCGGTCACATTGGTGAAGGTTTCGAGGCTTGGCCAGAAACGCACCATGGTGCCGGTTTTTTCAGTCTCGCCGGTAACCGCCAGCGGGGCCTGCGGTACACCGTGTTCGTAGATCTGACGGTGAATTTTACCCTCGCGCTGGATAACCAGCTCCAGTTTTTGCGACAGGGCGTTTACTACCGAAACACCAACGCCGTGCAGACCGCCGGACACTTTATAGGAGTTATCGTCAAATTTACCGCCTGCGTGCAGAACGGTCATGATCACTTCCGCCGCCGATACGCCCTCTTCCGGGTGAATACCGGTCGGAATGCCGCGCCCGTCGTCCTGTACAGAGACAGAGTTATCGGCGTGAATGGTGACGATAATTTCTTTACAGTGACCCGCGAGCGCTTCGTCGATAGCGTTATCTACCACCTCGAATACCATGTGGTGCAGACCGGTGCCGTCATCCGTGTCGCCGATATACATACCCGGGCGCTTACGCACCGCATCCAGCCCTTTCAGGACTTTGATACTGGAGGAGTCATAAGAATTCGACATCAACGTTTCTCGCTCATTTATACTTGGGTTAATCCGTTATTTTACCCTTTTCCACGGTAAACATCTTCGAATTTTCGTCCGACATGTCTATAACGTGTTCAGCACTGATCGCGCTGACAAAGACCTGTGATTGCGTCGCTTTTAAGCGGCTGGCAAGCAGCCCGCGACGCTCATCATCAAGCTCAGAGGCAAAATCATCTATCAGGTAGAGACACCGCCGCCCGCTTTCACGGGTGAGGAACTCTCCTTGCGCCAGACGTAAGGCGCACATCAACAGCTTAAGCTGCCCACGCGATAAGGTATCTTCCACCGGCGCACCGTCGGCGCGAATGCGTAAGTCCGCTTTATGCGGGCCATGCGCGGTGTAGGTTAGCTGGCGATCGCGTTCAAAATTACGTTCCAGCACCTCAGCATATTCTGTCTCTTTCTCCCAGCCGCGCTGGAAAGAGAAAGTCAGAGAAAACTCAGGGAGAAATTGCTTACAGGTATCGGCCATATCGGCCGCGATACCGGCGCTATACTCCGCGCGCCAGGTGCTGATTTGCTCTGCCAGCGGGATCAGTTCTTTATCCCACGGGCGCAGCTGTTCGTAACGTGTCACCTGGCGCAGCGCCGCATTGCGCTGCTTGAGCAAACGCTTGAGATTGCTCCAGGCGGTGAAAAATCCGGGTTCGTTGTGAAAGCATCCCCAGTCGAGGAATGCTCTTCTGTATTTGGGGCCGCCGTTGAGTAAAGTAAACCCTTCTGGCGTTATCAACTGCATTGGCATCAGGTGCGCCAGTTCCGCGACCTTATGCCCGTCTGTACCGTCGATGCGGACTTTGCTGTCGCCCTGTTTGTCTTTGGTTAAGCCAATCGCCGTCTCGCGCTCTTCGCCCTGTAATCGCCCGTGTAGAACAAACGCCTCCTGCTCGTGGCGAATGACGCGACCAATCTGCAAACTGCGAAACGCCCGACCGTGGCCGAGCGTATAGATGGCTTCCAGCACGCTGGTTTTGCCACTGCCGTTGGCACCTACCAGAAAGTTAAAGCCGGGAGATAAGGCGAGATCCGCGGTTTCAATGTTGCGGAAATCGCGGATCAACAAGCGGGTGAGGGACATTACAGTCTCATTGGCATGACAACATAAGCCGCGCTCTGGCTGGCCGCATCTTCAATCTGCACGCTGGAAACCGAATCGGTCAGCATCATGCGGACGTTTTCGCATTTCAGTGCGTTCAGAACATCCAGCACATAGCTGACGTTGAAGCCGATTTCCATCTCCGCACCGCTATAGGTAACGTCGAGGATCTCTTCCGCTTCTTCCTGTTCTGGGTTGTTGGCGGTGATTTTCAGCTGGTTTTCGCTGACATACAGACGCACGCCGCGGAATTTCTCGTTAGAGAGAATTGCCGCACGGGCAAACGCCTGCTTGAGCAGATCACAGCCAGCTTCCAGATGCTTGTCCGGGTTCTTCGGCAGAACGCGACGGTAATCCGGGAAGCGACCATCCACCAGTTTCGAGGTGAAGATAAAGTCGCCAACGTGGGCGCGAATGTTGTTGCTGCCAATCTGCACGCGCAGCGGATTGTCGCCGCCGTCGAGCATACGCATCAGTTCAATCACGCCTTTACGCGGCACGATCACCGAATGGCTTGGCAAAGATTGACCAATTGGCATTGAACAGACCGCCAGACGGTGGCCGTCGGTCGCCACGGTGCGCAGTTCTTCACCTTCGGTTTCAAACAGCATACCGTTTAAGTAATAGCGAACGTCCTGATGTGCCATAGAAAACTGGGTCGCTTCAATCAGACGCTTCATCGTCGCCTGCGGCAGGGTAAATTCGACTTCGCTCTGCCAGTCATCGAGGTTCGGGAAATCTGCCGCTGGCAGGGTAGACAGCGAAAAACGGCTACGCCCGGAGCGCACCAGCATCCGCTCACCTTCCAGCTGCACGGCAATTTCCGCGCCTTCAGGCAGACCACGGCAGATATCAAAGAATTTGCGCGCCGGAACGGTCGTCGCCCCTGGTTCGTGCGGCTGAACCAGCGCAACGCGTGCCACCATTTCCATCTCGAGATCAGTACCGGTCAGCGACAACGTACCGTCAGCAACCTGTAACAGCAGATTACCGAGAATCGGTAGCGTAGGACGACCACCTAACGGACCGCTCACCTGTTGTAGCGGTTTTAATAAATGCTCACGTTCTACGGTAAATTTCATAGGTTTACGATGACAATGTTCTGATTAAATTAGAGAAATCTTCTTTGATATCGTGGCTCTCTTCACGCAACTGCTCGATCTTCCGGCAGGCATGAAGCACCGTCGTGTGGTCACGACCACCAAACGCATCGCCAATCTCCGGCAGACTGTGGTTAGTCAGCTCTTTCGCCAGCGCCATCGCCATCTGGCGCGGACGTGCCACCGAGCGGGATCGACGCTTGGAAAGGAGATCCGCGACTTTGATCTTGTAGTACTCCGCCACCGTCTTCTGAATATTGTCGATGGTGACCAGTTTTTCCTGCAATGCCAGCAAGTCGCGCAGCGCCTCACGCACGAAGTCGATGGTGATCGCCCGTCCGGTAAAGTTGGCGTTAGCAATAACGCGGTTCAGCGCGCCTTCCAGCTCACGTACGTTAGATCGTAGACGCTTGGCGATAAAGAACGCCACTTCGCCCGGCAAACGAATGTCGTTTTCGTCGGCCTTTTTCATCAGGATCGCCACGCGGGTTTCTAACTCTGGCGGTTCGATCGCCACAGTCAGTCCCCAACCGAAGCGGGATTTCAGACGATCCTCAACGCCATTGATCTCTTTCGGATAGCGATCCGAGGTGAGAATGATCTGCTGGTTACCTTCCAACAGGGCGTTGAAGGTGTGGAAAAACTCTTCCTGAGATCGTTCTTTATTAGCAAAAAACTGAATATCGTCGATCAGCAGTGCATCTACGGAACGGTAGTAGCGTTTAAACTCTTCGATCGCGTTGTTTTGCAGGGCTTTAACCATGTCCTGAACAAAGCGCTCGGAGTGCATATAAACCACTTTGGCATTCGGCTTGCGCGCCATAATGCCGTTACCCACCGCATGCAGCAGGTGAGTTTTACCCAGACCCGTGCCGCCATAAAGGAACAACGGGTTATAGGCACCGCCAGGGTTATCTGCCACCTGGCGAGCCGCCGCGCGCGCCAGTTGGTTAGATTTACCTTCAACGAAGTTATCAAACGTGTGTTTGACGTTTACGTTAGAACGATAGGTCGGTTCTGCCGGGGCCGGGACGTTATCCCAACCTGAGCGCGTAGAAGGCGCAGCACGTTGCGGCTGCGTTTGCGCCACCTGTGCAGGGGCCGCGACGTTGCTCGTCACTGCCGCTTGTGGCGTTTGCGTCACCGGTTTGGTGCCGACTTCAAAACGCAGCTGTGGGGCATCCGCTCCGCAGAAACTGGTTAGCAGTCCATTGATATTATTAAGGTACTTGTCCCGTACCCAATCGAGGACAAAACGGTTTGGCGCGTACAGGGCCAGCGTGTTATCGCTCAGTTCCGCCTGCAATGGGCGTATCCACATACTGAATTCTGTGGCTGGTAACTCATCCTGCAATCGGGCAAGACACTGCTGCCAAAGCGAAAGTGACACGGCGGACTCCACTCGAACAAAAGTCGATAATGACTAAGGCTGAAACATTCATGATTGTTGACGTACGTCGAAAAGACCCTGCATGAGGGTGACGCACGAACCGCTGTCTGCGGTTATATGCCCGATCAAGATCCTGCAAAACGATCGGGACCGCGGATCATAGCCTAAACTGCGCAAGAGATCTTCTGTTTCTCACAGATTTTCCCGATTTATCCACAGGACTTTCCAGAACTCGCTAAGTGTAAACGATCCTGCCGCAGGGCGGGCACGATTTACGCCGCATATTGGAAAATTTAATGACCATAGACAAAAATTGGCTTAATCGATCTAATAAAGATCCAGGACGATCCTTGCGCTTTACCCGTCAGCCCGTATAATCCTCCACCCGGCGCGCCATGCTGGTTTTCACTGGTGTGAGGCCGTACGTTTTCCCTGCGAAAAGGTGCGGAAAAGCGCGGTAAATAAGGAAAGAGAATTGACTCCGGAGTGTACAATTATTACAATCCGGCCTCTTTAATCACCCATGGCTTCGGTGTCCATCGTTTCATTTTTCGGCGGATATCCAATAAAGCCATTGAATTTATTCAAGTTTAGGTAGAAATCGCCATGAAACGCACTTTTCAACCGTCTGTACTGAAGCGCAACCGTTCTCACGGCTTCCGTGCTCGTATGGCTACTAAAAATGGTCGTCAGGTTCTGGCACGTCGTCGTGCTAAAGGCCGCGCTCGTCTGACCGTTTCTAAGTAATAAAGCTAACCCCTGAGTGGTTAAGCTCGCATTTCCTAGGGAGTTACGCTTGTTAACTCCCAGTCAATTCACATTCGTCTTCCAGCAGCCACAACGGGCTGGCACGCCGCAAATTACCATTCTCGGCCGCCTGAATTCGCTGGGGCATCCCCGTATCGGTCTTACAGTCGCCAAGAAAAACGTTCGACGCGCCCATGAACGCAATCGGATTAAACGTCTGACGCGTGAAAGCTTCCGTCTGCGCCAACATGAACTCCCGGCTATGGATTTCGTGGTGGTGGCGAAAAAAGGGGTTGCCGACCTCGATAACCGTGCTCTCTCGGAAGCGTTGGAAAAATTATGGCGCCGCCACTGTCGCCTGGCTCGCGGGTCCTGATAGCCCTCATTCGGGTCTATCAACGCCTGATTAGTCCGCTACTCGGGCCGCATTGTCGTTTCACTCCAACCTGTTCAAGCTACGGAATTGAGGCATTGCGCAGGTTTGGAGTGATAAAAGGCAGTTGGTTGACGGTGAAACGCGTATTAAAATGCCACCCTTTACACCCTGGTGGTGACGATCCCGTCCCGCCCGGACCATTTGATACCAGAGAACACTAACGATGGATTCGCAACGCAATCTTTTAGTCATCGCTTTGCTGTTCGTGTCTTTCATGATCTGGCAAGCCTGGGAGCAGGATAAAAACCCGCAACCTCAGGCCCAACAGACCACGCAGACAACGACCACCGCAGCGGGTAGCGCCGCCGACCAGGGCGTACCGGCCAGTGGCCAGGGGAAACTGATCTCGGTTAAGACCGACGTGCTTGATCTGACCATCAACACCCGTGGTGGTGATGTTGAGCAAGCTCTGCTGCCTGCTTACCCGAAAGAGCTGAACTCTACCCAGCCGTTCCAGCTGCTGGAAACTTCACCGCAGTTTATTTATCAGGCACAGAGCGGTCTGACCGGTCGTGATGGCCCGGATAACCCGGCTAACGGCCCGCGTCCGCTGTATAACGTTGAAAAAGACGCTTATGTGCTGGCTGAAGGTCAAAACGAACTGCAGGTGCCGATGACGTATACCGACGCGGCAGGTAACACGTTTACCAAAACGTTTGTCCTGAAACGTGGTGATTACGCTGTCAACGTCAACTACAACGTGCAGAACGCTGGCGAGAAACCGCTGGAAATCTCCACCTTTGGTCAGTTGAAGCAATCCATCACTCTGCCACCGCATCTCGATACCGGAAGCAGCAACTTCGCACTGCACACCTTCCGCGGCGCGGCGTACTCCACGCCTGACGAGAAGTACGAGAAATACAAGTTCGATACCATTGCCGATAACGAAAACCTGAACATCTCTTCGAAAGGTGGTTGGGTGGCAATGCTGCAACAGTATTTCGCGACGGCGTGGATCCCGCATAACGACGGTACCAACAACTTCTATACCGCTAATCTGGGTAACGGCATCGCCGCTATCGGCTATAAATCTCAGCCGGTACTGGTTCAGCCTGGTCAGACTGGCGCGATGAACAGCACCCTGTGGGTTGGCCCGGAAATTCAGGACAAAATGGCAGCTGTTGCTCCGCACCTGGATCTGACCGTTGATTACGGTTGGTTGTGGTTCATCTCTCAGCCGCTGTTCAAACTGCTGAAATGGATCCATAGCTTTGTGGGTAACTGGGGCTTCTCCATTATCATCATCACCTTTATCGTTCGTGGCATCATGTACCCGCTGACCAAAGCGCAGTACACCTCCATGGCGAAGATGCGTATGCTGCAGCCGAAGATTCAGGCAATGCGTGAGCGTCTGGGCGATGACAAACAGCGTATCAGCCAGGAAATGATGGCGCTGTACAAAGCTGAGAAGGTTAACCCGCTGGGCGGCTGCTTCCCACTGCTGATCCAGATGCCAATCTTCCTGGCGTTGTACTACATGCTGATGGGTTCCGTTGAACTGCGTCAGGCACCGTTTGCACTGTGGATCCACGACCTGTCTGCACAGGACCCGTACTACATCCTGCCGATCCTGATGGGCGTAACGATGTTCTTCATTCAGAAGATGTCGCCGACCACTGTGACCGACCCGATGCAGCAGAAGATCATGACCTTTATGCCGGTCATCTTCACTGTGTTCTTCCTGTGGTTCCCGTCAGGTCTGGTGCTGTACTATATCGTCAGCAACCTGGTAACCATTATTCAGCAGCAGCTGATTTACCGTGGTCTGGAAAAACGTGGCCTGCATAGCCGCGAGAAGAAAAAATCCTGATTCGGTGAGTTTTCGCTAAAATAAGGGCGGTCAGTTGACCGCCTTTTTTCTTTTCGTAGGGCGGATAAGCACCGCACATCCGCCACACAAAGCAACAGGAACATCATGAGCGATAATGACACTATCGTAGCCCAGGCCACGCCTCCGGGACGTGGCGGCGTTGGCATCCTGCGCATCTCCGGCTTCAAAGCCCGTGAAGTTGCCGAAACCGTGCTGGGTAAACTGCCTAAGCCGCGCTACGCCGATTATCTTCCGTTTAAAGACGCCGACGGCAGCGTGCTCGATCAGGGGATTGCGCTATGGTTCCCTGGCCCGAACTCGTTCACCGGCGAAGATGTGCTGGAACTGCAAGGTCATGGCGGTCCGGTGATCCTCGACCTGCTGTTAAAACGCATTCTGACCATTCCCGGCCTGCGGATTGCTCGCCCTGGTGAGTTTTCCGAACGCGCGTTTCTTAACGATAAACTCGACTTAGCCCAGGCCGAGGCGATTGCGGATCTTATCGACGCCAGTTCGGAACAGGCGGCCCGTTCGGCACTTAACTCGCTGCAAGGCGCATTCTCCGCACGGGTTAATCATCTGGTAGAAGCCCTCACCCACTTGCGCATTTACGTTGAAGCGGCAATTGATTTCCCCGATGAAGAGATCGATTTCCTCTCCGACGGCAAAATTGAAGCCCAGCTTAATGACGTGATTGCCGATCTCGATGCAGTGCGTGCTGAAGCACGTCAGGGTAGTTTGTTGCGCGAAGGGATGAAAGTGGTGATTGCCGGACGTCCTAACGCCGGTAAATCGAGCCTGTTAAACGCGCTGGCTGGCCGTGAAGCAGCAATCGTAACCGATATCGCCGGAACTACGCGTGACGTGTTGCGTGAGCATATCCACATTGACGGAATGCCGCTGCATATCATCGACACCGCCGGGCTACGTGAAGCCAGTGACGAAGTTGAACGTATTGGTATCGAGCGCGCATGGCAGGAAATTGAACAGGCAGACCGCGTGCTGTTTATGGTCGATGGCACCACGACAGACGCCGTTGATCCGGCAGAGATCTGGCCGGAATTTATCGCCCGTCTGCCAGCGAAACTGCCGATCACCGTGGTGCGCAATAAAGCCGATATCACCGGCGAAACGTTGGGGATGAGCGAAGTGAACGGTCACGCGTTAATTCGTCTTTCGGCGCGGACTGGCGAAGGCGTGGATGTGCTGCGTAACCATCTCAAACAGAGCATGGGCTTTGACACCAATATGGAAGGCGGCTTCCTGGCGCGTCGTCGTCACCTACAGGCACTGGAACAGGCGGCAGAGCACCTGCAACAGGGTAAAGCGCAACTGTTAGGAGCCTGGGCAGGCGAGCTGCTGGCGGAAGAACTGCGTCTGGCGCAGCAGAACTTAAGCGAGATCACCGGGGAATTTACTTCTGACGACCTGCTGGGGCGAATTTTCTCCAGCTTCTGTATTGGTAAGTAACCGCGCTTGCGAAGCCGCATTCTGACTGTCAGATGCGGCTTCGCTTCATTGTTAGCACTCCTGTTATTCCTCAACCCTTTTTTAAACATTAAAATTCTTACGTAATTTATAATCTTTAAAAAAGATATTTAATATTGCGTCCCGAACGATTGTGATTCGATTCACATTTAAACAATTTCAGAATAGACAAATTCCTTGAGTATTATACTGTAGCCTCGTGTCTTTCGAGGATAAGTGCATTATGAATATCTTACATATATGTGTGACCTCAAAATGGTTTAATATTGACAACAAGATTGTCGATCACCGCCCTTGATTTGCCCTTCTGTAGCCATCACCAGAGCCAAACCGATTAGATTCAATGTGATCTATTTGTTTGCTATATCTTAATTTTGCCTTTTACAAAGGCCATCTCTCGTTTATTTACTTGTTTTAGTAAATGATGGTGCTTGCATATATATCTGGCGAATTAATAGATATTGTAAATGTAATATTCACAGGGATCACTGTAATTAAAATAAATGAAGGATTATGTAATGGAAAACTTTAAACATCTCCCTGAACCGTTCCGCATTCGTGTTATTGAGCCAGTAAAACGTACCACTCGCGCTTATCGTGAAGAGGCAATTATTAAATCCGGTATGAACCCGTTCCTGCTGGATAGCGAAGATGTGTTTATCGATTTACTGACCGACAGCGGCACCGGGGCGGTGACGCAGAGTATGCAGGCCGCGATGATGCGTGGCGACGAAGCCTACAGCGGCAGCCGCAGCTACTACGCGTTAGCCGAGTCAGTGAAAAATATCTTTGGTTATCAATACACTATTCCGACTCACCAGGGCCGTGGTGCAGAGCAAATCTATATTCCGGTACTGATTAAAAAACGCGAGCAGGAAAAAGGCCTGGATCGCAGCAAAATGGTGGCGTTCTCTAACTATTTCTTTGATACCACTCAGGGCCATAGCCAGATTAACGGCTGTACCGTGCGTAACGTCTATATCAAAGAAGCCTTCGATACTGGCGTGCGTTACGACTTTAAAGGCAACTTTGACCTTGAGGGATTAGAACGCGGTATTGAAGAAGTTGGCCCGAATAACGTGCCGTATATCGTTGCAACCATCACCAGTAACTCCGCAGGTGGTCAGCCGGTTTCACTGGCAAACTTAAAAGCGATGTACAGCATCGCGAAGAAATACGATATTCCGGTGGTCATGGACTCCGCACGCTTTGCCGAAAACGCCTATTTCATCAAGCAGCGTGAAGCAGAATACAAAGACTGGACCATCGAGCAGATCACCCGCGAAACCTACAAATATGCCGATATGCTGGCGATGTCCGCCAAGAAAGATGCGATGGTGCCGATGGGCGGCCTGCTGTGCATGAAAGACGACAGCTTCTTTGATGTGTATACCGAATGCAGAACCCTTTGCGTGGTGCAGGAAGGCTTCCCGACATATGGCGGCCTGGAAGGCGGCGCTATGGAGCGTCTGGCGGTAGGTCTGTATGACGGCATGAATCTGGACTGGCTGGCTTATCGTATCGCGCAGGTGCAGTATCTGGTCGATGGTCTGGAAGAGATTGGCGTTGTCTGTCAGCAGGCGGGCGGTCACGCGGCATTCGTTGATGCAGGTAAACTGTTGCCGCATATCCCGGCAGATCAGTTCCCGGCACAGGCGCTGGCCTGCGAGCTGTATAAAGTCGCCGGTATCCGTGCGGTAGAAATTGGCTCTTTCCTGTTAGGCCGCGATCCGAAAACCGGTAAACAACTGCCATGCCCGGCTGAACTGCTGCGTTTAACCATTCCGCGCGCAACATATACTCAAACACATATGGACTTCATTATTGAAGCCTTTAAACATGTGAAAGAGAACGCGGCGAATATTAAAGGGTTAACCTTTACCTACGAACCGAAAGTATTGCGTCACTTCACCGCAAAACTGAAAGAAGTTTAATTAAAACACTCAGAGTGGCTATAAGGATGTTAGCCACTCTATTACCCTACATCCTCAATAACAAAAATAGCCTTCCTCTAAAGGTGGCATCATGACTGATCAATCAGAAAAAAAACACTCTGCATTTTGGGGTGTTATGGTTATAGCCGGTACAGTAATTGGCGGTGGGATGTTTGCTTTACCTGTTGACCTTGCCGGAGCCTGGTTTTTTTGGGGCGCTTTTATTCTTATTATCGCCTGGTTTTCAATGTTACATTCAGGGCTATTATTATTAGAAGCAAACTTAAATTATCCCGTCGGATCCAGTTTTAACACCATCACCAAAGATTTAATCGGTAACACCTGGAACATTATCAGCGGTATTACCGTTGCCTTCGTTCTCTACATCCTCACTTATGCCTATATCTCTGCTAATGGTGCGATCATTAGTGAAACGATATCAATGAATTTGGGTTATCATGCTAATCCACGTATTGTCGGGATCTGCACTGCCATTTTCGTTGCCAGCGTATTGTGGATAAGTTCGTTAGCCGCCAGTCGTATTACCTCATTGTTCCTTGGGCTGAAGATTATCTCCTTTGTAATTGTTTTTGGTTCTTTCTTCTTCCAGGTCGATTACTCCATTCTGCGCGATGCCACCAGCACCACGGCGGGAACATCTTATTTCCCGTATATCTTTATGGCTTTGCCGGTGTGTCTGGCGTCATTTGGTTTCCACGGCAATATTCCCAGCCTGATTATTTGCTATGGCAAACGCAAAGATAAGCTAATCAAAAGCGTGGTCTTCGGTTCGCTGCTGGCGCTGGTGATTTATCTCTTCTGGCTCTATTGCACGATGGGGAATATCCCGCGAGAAAGCTTTAAGGCGATAATCTCCTCAGGCGGCAACGTTGATTCGCTGGTGAAATCGTTCCTCGGCACCAAACAGCATGGCATTATCGAGTTTTGCCTGCTGGTGTTCTCCAACTTAGCTGTTGCCAGTTCGTTCTTTGGTGTCACGCTGGGATTGTTCGATTATCTGGCGGATCTGTTTAAGATTGATAACTCCCACGCCGGGCGTTTCAAAACCGTGCTGTTAACCTTCCTGCCACCTGCGTTGTTGTATCTGATCTTCCCGAACGGCTTCATTTACGGGATCGGCGGTGCCGGACTGTGTGCCACCATCTGGGCGGTCATTATCCCCGCGGTGCTGGCAATCAAAGCTCGCAAGAAGTTTCCCAATCAGATGTTCACGGTCTGGGGCGGCAATCTTATTCCGGCGATTGTCATTCTCTTTGGTATAACCGTAATTTTATGCTGGTTCGGTAACGTCTTTAACGTGTTACCTAAATTTGGCTAAACAGCCACTTATACTCTAAATAATTCGAGTTGCAGGAAGGCGACAAGTGAGTGAATCCCCAGGAGCTTACTAAAGTAAGTGACTGGGGTGAACGAACGCAGACGCAGCACATGCAACTTGAAGTATGACGAGTATAGAAGCCAGCCATTCGCTGGCTTCTTGCCTCTCAGGAAATCACTTATGTCCAAATGGCAACTCGCCTGATCCTCCTTCACCACGTATGCTTTGCGTCACCTTACTATCAGGACGCTTTAGCCCATGTCCCGCTTTTTGATTTGTAGTTTTGCCCTGGTTTTACTTTATCCCGCCGGGATTGATATGTACCTCGTTGGTTTACCGCGCATCGCCGCCGATCTCAATGCCAGCGAAGCGCAGTTGCATATTGCGTTCTCCGTTTATCTGGCGGGCATGGCAGCTGCGATGTTATTTGCCGGTAAAGTGGCCGATCGTTCAGGGAGAAAGCCTGTCGCCATACCCGGCGCGGCGCTATTTATTATCGCCTCGGTGTTCTGTTCACTGGCTGAAACCAGCACGTTATTTCTTGCAGGGCGCTTTCTACAGGGGCTGGGCGCGGGCTGTTGTTACGTGGTTGCGTTCGCCATTTTACGCGACACACTGGATGATCGACGTCGGGCTAAAGTGCTGTCGTTACTCAACGGCATTACCTGCATCATTCCGGTGTTAGCGCCGGTGCTCGGACACCTGATTATGCTTAAATTCCCATGGCAGAGTCTGTTCTGGACAATGGCAATAATGGGCATCGCAGTACTGATGTTGTCTTTGTTTATTTTAAAAGAAACGCGCCCTGCGGCCCCCACAACTTCGGACAAACCACGAGAAAATAGCGAGTCACTGCTTAACCGGTTTTTCCTCAGCCGTGTTGTTATCACCACCCTCAGCGTTTCGGTGATCCTCACCTTCGTCAACACGTCGCCAGTATTGCTGATGGAAATCATGGGTTTTGAGCGCGGAGAATACGCCACCATTATGGCGTTGACCGCTGGCGTCAGCATGACCGTTTCATTTTCCACACCATTTGCGCTGGGAATTTTTAAGCCACGTACGTTGATGATCACCTCGCAGGTGTTATTCCTGGCGACGGGGATCACCCTTGCCGTTTCACCTTCCCATGCGGTTTCGCTGTTTGGTATCACGCTGATTTGCGCCGGTTTCTCGGTAGGTTTTGGCGTAGCGATGAGTCAGGCGTTAGGGCCGTTTTCATTACGCGCGGGCGTAGCCAGCTCGACCTTAGGTATTGCGCAAGTTTGCGGTTCGTCACTGTGGATTTGGCTGGCGGCGGTGGTTGGTATCGGCGCATGGAATATGCTGATCGGGATTCTGATTGCCTGTAGCATAGTGAGCCTGTTGCTGATTATGTTCGTCGCGCCTGGACGCCCGATTGCCGCTCATGAAGAAATCCATCACCACGCTTGATCTCAATCTGCTGCTCTGTCTGCAACTGCTGATGCAGGAGCGCAGCGTGACCAAAGCGGCGAAGCGGATGAACGTGACCCCTTCGGCGGTGAGTAAGTCGCTGGCAAAGTTAAGAGCGTGGTTTGACGACCCGCTCTTTGTGAACTCACCGCTGGGGCTGTCGCCCACACCGCTAATGGTCAGCATGGAGCAAAATCTGGCGGAGTGGATGCAAATGAGCAACCTGCTGCTGGATAAACCGCACCACCAGACACCGCGCGGCCTGAAGTTTGAACTGGCAGCAGAATCACCGCTAATGATGATCATGCTTAATGCGCTGTCGAAACGGATCTACCAACGTTACCCGCAGGCGACCATCAAATTACGTAACTGGGATTACGATTCCTTAGATGCCATTACTCGTGGTGAAGTGGATATTGGTTTTTCCGGTCGCGAAAGTCATCCCCGTTCGCGGGAGCTGTTAAGCTCGCTACCGTTAGCCATTGATTATGAAGTGCTGTTTAGTGATGTGCCCTGCGTCTGGTTACGCAAAGATCATCCGGCACTGCATGAAGCATGGAATCTGGACACCTTTTTACGTTATCCGCATATCAGCATTTGCTGGGAACAGAGCGATACCTGGGCGCTGGACAATGTGTTACAGGAGCTGGGGCGCGAACGCACGATTGCTATGAGCCTGCCGGAATTCGAGCAGTCACTGTTTATGGCAGCACAGCCCGACAATCTGCTACTGGCGACCGCGCCGCGCTACTGCCAGTACTACAATCAACTCCACCAACTGCCGTTGGTTGCTCTTCCTCTCCCGTTTGATGAAAGCCAGCAAAAAAAGCTGGAAGTCCCTTTTACCCTTCTGTGGCATAAACGGAACAGCCGTAATCCGAAGATCGTCTGGTTACGGGAAACCATTAAAAATCTTTACGCGTCGATGGCATAACCGAATCGTATGAAACGCGACCCAATTTCACAATAAAATGTAAAAAAGTTGTAATAAGCTTGTCTGAATCGAACTTTTAGCCGCTTTAGTCTGTCCATCATTCCAGTAAATGATTACTCTTGTATTCATAATGGACCATTAAGCATGGAGCGAAAAATGGCGACTCACTTTGCCCGAGGGATTTTAACGGAAGGACATCTGATTTCTGTTCGTCTCCCCTCCCAGTGTCATCAAGAAGCCCGAAACATTCCCCCTCATCGTCAAAGCCGTTTTCTGGCGTCCAGAGGTTTACTCGCAGAACTGATGTTCATGCTGTATGGCATTGGCGAATTGCCGGAAATCGTCACCCTGCCGAAAGGAAAACCGGTTTTCAGCGATAAAAATTTGCCTTCGTTTTCTATTTCCTATGCCGGGAATATGGTCGGCGTGGCGTTAACAACCGAAGGTGAATGTGGCCTCGATATGGAACTACAGCGTGCGACACGCGGGTTTCATAGCCCACACGCGCCCGATAACCACACCTTTTCCAGCAATGAATCGCTATGGATCAGTAAACAAAACGATCCTAACGAAGCGCGGGCGCAGCTCATCACGCTGCGCCGAAGCGTGCTAAAACTAACCGGTGATGTTTTGAATGACGATCCGCGCGATCTGCAACTACTGCCCATTGCCGGACGCCTGAAATGTGCTCATGTAAATCATGTAGAAGCGTTATGCGACGCGGAGGACGTGCTGGTGTGGTCCGTGGCGGTCACGCCCACGATTGAAAAGCTCAGTGTCTGGGAGTTAGATGGCAAACATGGCTGGAAAAGCCTGCCCGATATTCACAGCCGCGCCAACAATCCTACCAGCCGGATGATGCGTTTTGCCCAGCTCTCTACCGTGAAGGCTTTTTCGCCAAATTGATAGACAACCACAGGAGTCATCATGTCTGAAAAATTGCAGGTGGTTACGTTACTGGGGAGCCTGCGCAAAGGCTCATTTAATGGCATGGTTGCACGTACCCTGCCGAAAATTGCTCCGGCGAGCATGGAAATCAATGCGTTACCTTCCATTGCCGACATTCCCCTGTATGACGCTGACGTACAGCAGGAAGACGGTTTTCCAGCAACGGTTGAAGCTCTGGCGGAACAGATCCGTCAGGCTGACGGTGTGGTGATCGTCACGCCGGAATATAACTACTCGGTACCGGGTGGGCTGAAAAATGCCATCGACTGGCTTTCCCGCCTGCCGGATCAACCGCTGGCAGGTAAACCGGTATTGATTCAGACCAGCTCAATGGGCGTGATTGGCGGCGCGCGCTGTCAGTATCACCTGCGCCAGATTCTGGTTTTCCTCGATGCAATGGTGATGAACAAGCCGGAATTTATGGGCGGCGTGATTCAGAACAAAGTTGATCCGCAAACCGGGGAAGTGATTGATCAGGGTACGCTGGACCACCTGACCGGGCAATTGACCGCATTTGGTGAGTTTATTCAGCGAGTTAAGATCTAAATAAAAAACCCGCCAGCAATCATGCATGGCGGGTTTTTAACGCGCTATCGATTTTAGTGAGCGTCGATAAACACAATCTTCAGGATAAACAGCAGCGCAACGATGATTACGCACGGGCTAATGTCACGCAGACGTCCGGTACCAATCTTCATCACGCAGTAGGAGATAAAGCCCAGCGCAATACCTTCGGTAATCGAAAAGCTGAACGGCATCATCACAGCGGTAATAAACGCCGGAACAGATTCAGTAAGATCCTGCCAGTTCACGCGAGCAAGACTTGAGGTCATCAGTACGCCCACATAGATCAGCGCGCCAGCTGCGGCATATCCCGGCACCATCCCCGCCAGCGGCGACAGGAAGATAACCAGCAGGAACAGCAGACCGACAACCACTGCCGTCAGGCCGGTACGCCCCCCAACGGAAACGCCGGAAGAAGACTCGATATACGCCGTAACAGAAGAAGTCCCGATAAACGAACCGGTCACGGAAGAGATGCTGTCGACATACAGTGCCTGCTTCATGCGCGGGAATTTACCTTTTTCATCCGCCAGTCCTGCTTTATCGGTCACGCCAATCAGTGTACCGGAGGAGTCAAACAGGTTGACCAGCATGAAAGAGAAAATCACCCCTGCCAGCCCGAGGTTAAACGACCCGGCTAAATCTACATGACCCACGACACTCATTACGCTCGGCGGCGCAGAAACGATGCCATTGTAGTGGACATCACCCAGCATCCAGCCCAGCAGCGTCGTCACCACGATGGAAACCAGCACCGCCGCGTGAATGTTGCGTGAGGCCAGAATAGCAATGATGAAGAAGCCGAGGATCCCCAGCAGTACGCTGTGAGAAGTCAGATTACCGATGCTCACCAGCGTTTCCGGGTTAGCGACAATCACACCTGCATTCTTCAGTCCCATCATGCCAATAAACAGGCCGATACCGCTGGTAATGCCCACACGCAGACTCACCGGAATGTTGGCTATCATCCAGTAGCGAACGCGGAAAATCGTCAGTAACAGCAGACCAATCGCGCCCCAGAAGATTGCGCCCATCCCGACCTGCCACGGCAAGCCCATCGCCTGCACAACCACAAAAGCGAAGAACGCATTCAGGCCCATAGCGGGTGCCAGTGCAACTGGCAGGTTAGCAAACAGTCCCATCATAATACTGCCGAATGCAGCAATCAGACAGGTAGTAACGAAGACGGCGCTGGTATCCATGCCAGCAACGCCAAGAATTTGCGGGTTAACAAAAACGATGTAAACCATCGTCAGGAAGGTGGTAAAACCGGCGATCACTTCGGTCCGTGCCGTCGTGCCATGTTCGCGCAGTTTAAACACGCGTTCCAGCATCCCCTGGCCAGAAGCCTGGGTTGTGTGTTGTTGACTCATTATCTATTTCCGAACAAGGAGGGAAAATCCGTCGCTATCGTATACCAAAATGAGACAATATGGACGGCTGAAGATAACTTTTTTTCATTGTATTTGCTTATACGGCAACGATTGCGTGATGCGAATTGGCATGACGAAAACGTTAAACTAACGATAAAGGAAAGACATGTCCCAGATAGAAGCGGTATTTTTCGACTGCGACGGTACGCTGGTCGATAGCGAGGTCATTTGCTCTCGCGCCTATGTCACGATGTTCAGGGAATTTGGCATTCACGTTGACCTGGAAGAGATTTTTACCCGTTTTAAAGGCGTAAAACTCTACGAAATCATCGATATCATCAGTAAAGAACAGGGCGTGACGATGGTCCAGGCCGATGCCGAGCACGTTTACCGCGCAGAAGTAGCACGTCTGTTTGATACCGAACTTGCGGACATCGCAGGAGCGAACGAATTGCTGGCGAGCATTAACGTGCCGATGTGCGTCGTCTCTAACGGTCCGGTCAGCAAAATGCAGCATTCGCTTGGTAAGCTCAACATGCTGCACTACTTCCCGGAAAAACTGTTCAGCGGCTATGATATCCAGCGTTGGAAGCCCGATCCGGCATTAATGTTCCATGCGGCAAAAGCGATGAATGTGAACGTTGAAAACTGCATTCTGGTCGATGACTCCAGCGCAGGTGCGCAATCAGGGATAGATGCCGGAATGGAAGTGTTTTACTTCTGCGCTGACCCGCACAATAAACAGATCGTTCACCCGAAAGTCACCACCTTTACCCATCTTTCGCAATTACCGGAACTGTGGAAGGCGCGTGGTTGGGATATTACGGCATAGTTATTCACACTCCCTTCACTTACTCCACTTAAATTGGCACGCAAAGGTAAGTAAAGGGAGTTTGATATGTCTGTTTCACGTCGGGTAATTCATCACGGACTGTATTTTGCGGTTTTAGGGCCGTTAATTGGTGTTCTGTTTCTTGTCCTCTACATATTCTTCGCAAAAGAACCGCTGATTCTTTTGGTAATAATACAGGTACTTCCATTGTTTCTCTTAATGTCGATAACTACGGGAGCTATTCCTGCAATGTTAACTGGCGTAATGGTCGCCTGTCTGCCGGAAAAGATCGGGTCACAGAAACGTTATCGTTGTCTGGTTGGCGGCATAGGTGGAGTCGTTATCACCGAGATCTATTGCGCTGTTATCGTACATATTAAGGACATGGCTTCCTCAGCGTTGTTTGAAAACATTCTTTCTGGTGAAAATCTCGTTGTCCGCATCATCCCAGCATTGCTGGCAGGCGTAGTGATGAGCAGAATCATTACACATCTACCCGGATTGGATATTTCATGTCCTGAAACAGACTCTTTAAGCTAAGCGGAATGCTTTATCTATTTGTCATTAAATGTTGGAGAACAGGCCGGAGCGTAATTCACACATCCGGCCTTATTTTTAAGCTTAACCGAGCGCTAATTCTGCGGCAGCGGCTTTATCAGCGATGACTATCAGCGAAGGGTGCAACTGCAATACGGAAGCTGGAACATCTTCGGTAACCGGACCTTGCAGAACATTTTTCAGTGCCTGCGCTTTACCTGCGCCACTGACAATTATCAGCAAGTTTTTCGCCGCCATGATGCTTTTCGGCCCCATCGTCACGTAGCTGTCAGGCACTAATGAAAAGTCGCCGCCCAACTCGCCATGCGCCACAATATCAACCATCTCTCCCTGGATCGGGAACTCCACGGTTTGCTCATGGAAATGGGTCGTATTTGGCAGATTGCCACAAAAATGACCATCTGCACCTAATCCCAACACCACCAAATCCAGGCCGCCTTCACGCGCCAGTTTCTGATCATGCTCGCGGTAGTTATCAATAGTGAGCTTCTGGATACTCTCTTCTTTGATCCCCGCAGGGGTGAAAAACAGATTACGCAGATTGGTAATCGTTACGCCTTCTCCCTCTTTGCCGCGAAATGGAATTTCATCGAAATTGTAGAAATAGCAGTTATCGTACCAGGGCTTACCTTTTACCAGAGTGGTGAGGTATTCGTACATGCCTTTGGGCGTGCTCCCGGCGGTAATTGCCAGGTTAACACGGCGCATCTTCGACATATAACCAAGCAGATGATGTGCCGCGACACGGCTCATTTCCTGGTAATCTTCGGTAATGATCAATTTCATCTTAATGCCTTATTTTATTTAAATAATTTCTGTACAAAGGCTGCATAGGCTGGTCGCCAGACATCCATTTCATGGTTCAGACCGGGATATTCCTGGTAATCAAACTTAATTTTTTTCTGCTCAAGCTCAGTTTTCAGCCCGGCGATATCCTTGCCGGTTACGACATCTTTATCGCCCACGACCACAGTAAAATTACGTAGTTGCTGGTTAATAGCTGCCGGCTCGTTCAGCCGGGCAGCGACCCCTTCATCTGGTACGGTCGTCGTGGTAACACCACTGAATGTGGCCAGCCAGCCAAAGCTTTCCAGATGATTCATTCCCGATACCAGTGCCTGATACCCACCTTGTGAAAGCCCTGCCAGTGCGCGACCATCGGCATCTTTACGGACATTAAAACGCTTGCTAATCAGCGGGATAATATCGTTCATCAATTCGCGATCTGCCGCTTTAGCATTTAACGGATAAAAGACTTTACGTCTCTCCTGAGGAACGAAATCTTCGGGAATAATGCCCTTCGCATCGGTTTCGGTATCCGGGATCACCACCAGCATCGGTTTAATTTTCCCTTCAGCCAGCAGGTTATCCATGATTTGCGGGATACGCCCCTGATCAATAGCGGAACGTCCGGTATCACCAAAGCCGTGATAGAAATAGAGCACTGGCAAAGGCTCGCCTATGCCGGTGTATCCTGGCGGGGTCCAGACATACATCTGACGTTCGGATTGCAATGCGTTGGAGTGGTAAGTTATGGCGATCAAATCACCATGCACAACAGAACGTGTATCCAGATAACTGCCCGGTACCAGAATCATACTGGAGTTAACCTGGCGCTGAGGCTTAGTCATTGCTGTACCTGTATCAATGCTGCGTACACCATCAACATTGAAAAAATACTCGTACAGGTTGCCTTTCAGAGCAGGCGTGCGCCACGACCAGACTCCTGCTTCGTCTTTGGTCATCGGGTGAATATTGTCCGGAACCGGAACACCCACCACTACAGAGACATTTTTTGCCCCAGGGGCAAAGTAGCGAAAGGTCACGCTGTTATCGGTATTGACCTGAGTCACATACTGTTTCACCGGAATAGTGGGTGCCGGGCTGGCTGGCATATCCGCTGCTATGGCCCATTGAGCAGAAATACCGCTGGCAATAGCCAGCGTTAAAGCAGCAATTTTTATATTCATCGTAATATTCCTTTTATTAAGTTCCATTACCACCAGATTTCAGCCTGGGCACCGACAGCAAACTGGTCGTCTTTATTGTCTTCAAAGGTGAAGCCATCCAGTTCGTTTTCCAGAGCTTTGATATATGTAGCGTAGAAACGAATTTCCGGGCGCGAGGTCAACATACTGGTATTGACTTTAAAGGTATGGAAGAGCGTGGTTTTATAACCAGACTCATTATATTTATTGCTATTCGCATCTTTGTTTTGCTGGGTGAAATAGCCCAGTTCAACACCTGTCTGGTTATATTGGTCCCAAATATAGGCCGGGCGAACAACCGCACGAATAGATTCGAAATCAGAATGTGCGCCTGTTTCGTAGCTATAAATATCGTTACCGAAGGAGTAAACAATCGCGTTAGCCACAATGAAATGATCGCCGATATAAGCTTCGCCCTGCGAAGTCAGACGAACTGCAGTTCCGCCTGTGTGATCACCATAATAACGACCATTAAAGGTAGTAAATGGACTTGCACCAGCATAACGACCAAAGTTACTGGCGATAGAGTTATTCGCAACCAGGAAGGAGAATTCGTTGAAGCCACCCTTATCAAATTTCTGCGTTAAAGATGTACCAAACATCCAGGTATCTTTCCAGTCATAATACCCGTTATTATCCTGATTATCTTTTTCCGATGCGCTTTCATTTGCTGAGACATAACAACCGCTCACCATTAAGGTGGCTTTATCCCATAACGGGATATCTTTATAGCGTAAATCAATGGTATTGGTATTAATCTGCTGTTTGTTTTGCAGGCTGCGATCGTAATCATCGACATCTTCACGAACCAGCGCGATATCAATTTTACCCGGACCGACTTTCCAGTTTTCCAGACCTACACCTGCGGCAGCATCGGTACGCTGCGTTTTCCAGTCAAGCATCTGGATTTCAATTTTCGGCGCACCGTGTTTACCCACCCAGAAATCAGCCTCTGGCGCAAAGGGCAGGAAACCTTTGGTGGTAACGTACATATCAGAGAACTGCATAAAGTTCTCACCACCGGCGTTATCGCCAAACCAGCCGGTAGAATACTGCTGACCAACGTTACCATCCATCATCACAACGGCATCAACCCGTTTGCCGTTTTCGTTGTAGACTCGTTGTTTTAACTGCAAATCAAACCAACCGGAGTATTCGTTACCAAAGCGGCCAAGAGAACCAATCGCCCATGATTTAGGTGAACCATGAGAGGCTGTACCCCAACCAGAACGATAATAGCCGTTGTAACTAAAGCCAATTTCATCTTTCACAAATTTACTGAAATCTTTCAGTGTCATGGAAGAATAAATCGAGCCCGTCTCACTGGCATTTTTCTCTTCATTTTTGACCAGTACGGCATCAGGTTTTGCGGCACTACTGGTCGGGAACGGATTGGTGGCATATCCTTGATCATTCGTACTTACGCTACGATTCACCGTCGCTGGCGTATACTTTTTCTTCTCTTCATCTTTATATTTTTTCAGTTCGCTTTGCGTTTCTCTTAACGCCTTTTCTAATAGCTCAAGGCGTTGTTCCACTGTTAATGATTCAGCCAATGATTGTGCGGAAAAGGCTAACGGTGCCATTAATAAGATGGCAGAGGTAATAAGATTTCGTCTAAACATAATATCCCTTTATGGTGCAAAGAAAGAATTAACGCATCGCATCCAGACTGTTCTGGATGCGACGATAATTAAGGTACTTTATTGGTTATTTTTTTAATGATAGCCCCCGAGTTTTGATCACTTCTGCATACCATCCGAAGCTTTTCTTACGCGTTCTTGTGAGGCTTCCTTCACCATTATCATCACGATCCACATAAATAAAGCCGTAGCGCTTAGACATTTGTGAATGAGATGCACTGACTAAATCAATTGGCCCCCAACTGGTGTACCCCATAATATCCACACCATCGGCAATTGCTTCATTTACCTGTACCAGGTGATCGTTTAAATAGGCAATTCGATAATCGTCCTGTATCGAACCATCCACTTCAACGCTGTCTTTTGCGCCTAATCCGTTCTCGACAATAAATAACGGTTTTTGATAACGATCCCAAAGCGTATTTAACAGAATCCGTAATCCAACCGGATCAATTTGCCCCCCCACTCTGAACTTTTCAGATGCGGATTTGGGATCATATTCAGTATGTTGCCCTGCGCATTTTTATTAATGCTTTCGTCGTGGGAAACACAACCGGTCATGTAATAACTAAAAGAGATGAAATCTACGGTATGTTTTAAATCTTCTGCGTCACTTTCAGTCATCTCAATGGTGATATTGTGGTCGCGGAAGAAACGCTGCATATAGCCGGGATACTGACCACGCGCCTGAACATCACCAAAGAACATCCAGCGCCGATTCTCCTCCATGGCCTGCAACATATCCTGTGGCTGGCAGGTGAGGGGGTAAACCAGCCCACCGAGAAGCATATTGCCGATTTTCGCTTCGGGGATCAGGCTATGACAGGCTTTAACTGCCCGCGCACTGGCAACCAGTTGATGATGGATCGCCTGATAAACTTCCGCCTCGCCACTCTCTTCTGCCAGCCCCACGCCCGTGAATGGCGCGTGTAATGACATGTTGATTTCATTAAACGTCAGCCATAACGCTACTTTATGTTGGTAGCGGGTAAAGACCGTGCGTGCGTAATGCTCGAAGTGATCGATGACCGCCCGATTAGCCCAACCGCCGTAGTTTTTCACCAGCCCATATGGCATTTCGTAATGGGATAACGTTACCAGCGGCTTGATCCCCACCTGCGCCATTTCATCAAACAGCCGATCGTAAAACGCTAACCCCGCTTCATTCGGTTCGGCTTCGTCGCCCTGAGGAAAAATTCGCGCCCAGGCAATGGAAATACGCAGACAGGTGAAGCCCATCTCGGCAAATAACGCGATATCTTCCGGGTAACGGTGATAAAAATCGATGGCGACATCTTTGATATTCTCTTTCCCCAGGATGCGCGGTTCCATTTTTCCCATTACGCCATGAGGCTGTAAATCTGAGGTCGTGATCCCTTTGCCATCTTCCTGCCAGGCGCCTTCCACCTGATTGGCAGCTGTTGCACCACCCCAAAGAAATGTTTCTGGAAATGCTTTCATAATTAACTCCTTTTATCGTTAGCGAATGATGGATAACAGCGGCTCACCAGCGTTTATCTGCGCCGTGCCGTGGGGTAATACGTCCGTAAAATCATCGCTATTACTGATTAATACCGGCGTCGTCAGATCAAATCCGGCCTCGCGAATAGCAGGGATATCAAAAGAAATCAGCCGATCGCCTGTATTGACCTTGTCACCCACGTTGACGTGAGCGGAAAAGAATTTGCCGTCCAGTTTTACGGTGTCGATACCGACATGAATCAGGATCTCCACGCCATCATCTGACTCAATGCCGATGGCATGTAATGTGGCGAACAACGAAGCAATTCGACCCGCCACCGGAGAACGCACTTCACCAACAGAGGGCAGAATGGCAATACCTTTACCCAACAGGCCGCTGGCAAACGTGGTATCAGCGACGTGAATGAGCGGCACAATCTCTCCCGTCATCGGTGAACAGATACCGCCCTGCTCAGGTGTAATAACCTCTGGTGTTTTCTCTTGCTGGGCAACTTGCGCTGACTGACTCTTAGCGGTGATGAAATGAAACATCACCGTACCGACAAATGCGCAACCGATGGCAATGACACCGCCAATAACGCTGGCCCATACGGTGAAATCAATCCCCGTTGACGGGATGGTTTGCATGAAGGTGAAAATACCTGGCAAACCAAAGGAGTAAACTTTCGTTTGCGCGTAGCCAATGATGGTGGCCCCCAATGCCCCACTTATGCAGGCGATAACGAAGGGGTACTTACGCGGCAGATTGACGCCATATACCGCTGGTTCGGTGATACCAAACAAACCTGTCAACGCCGCTGATCCCGCCACCACTTTTTTCTGTGCATCGCGTTCGCAGAGGAAGACGCCGAGCGCCGCCCCGACTTGCGCCATAATGGCGGGCATTAACAGCGGGATCATGGTGTCGTAGCCCAGCACGGTGAAGTTATTGATAATTAAAGGTATCAAACCCCAATGCAGACCGAACATCACAAAGATTTGCCAGAAGCCGCCCATTACCGCGCCTGCAAATGCAGGAACCGCCTGATAAAGCCAGAGATAACCGGCAGCAATCAGTTCACTTATCCAGGTTGATAGCGGCCCCACCAGCAGAAATGTGATGGGCGTGATGACCATCAGACATAGCAAGGGTGTGAAGAAATTTTTGATTGCCGAAGGTAACCACGCATTAAGTCGGCGTTCCAGAATGCTGCACAACCAGGCAGAAAAAATAATGGGAATAACCGATGACGAGTAATTCAACAATGTGACCGGAATACCCAGGAAATCCAGCCCCAGCGCATCCACTTTTTGCCCGTTCTCGAAGGCAGTCAGAATTAATGGATGCACTAACGCTCCGCCAATCACCATGGCAGTAAATGGATTGCCGCCGAAGCGTTTCCCTGCGGTGTAGCCCAGGATTATCGGGAAGAACCAAAACAAGGCATCACTGGCGCTAAATAAAATTAAATAAGTACCACTTTGTTCGGTCGCCCACTGAAAAGTGAGTGCCAGAGCCAACATACCTTTCAGGATCCCGGTTGCCGCCATCAAACCGATCAGAGGCGTAAAAATACCTGAAATAACATAAACAAAGCGGTTTAACAGATTATCTTTATCATCATTTTCCGGTGCCTGTTGCGCTTTTTCGCCAAGGCCTGCCACGCTGTTAACCGCCAGGAAGACATCGGCCACATGGTTACCTATGACAACCTGAAACTGGCCACCGCTTTCCACCACCATAATAATACCGGGGGTCTTTTTCAGTACCTCAGCTTGCGCTTTGCTTTCATCCTTTAACTTAAAACGTAATCGCGTTGCACAATGCATCAGACTCACAATGTTATCTGCGCCCCCGACTCCTGCGACTATTGTTCTGGCTAACTCCGTCATAACTTGCCCTCTACCGCTTTGCGGCAAAACTCCAAAAAAAAACCTGAAAAAAACGGCCTGACGTGAATCAAGCAATTTTTTTCAGGTTTTGCCCGCTTAGTGCGGTAACAATCCTTTATTCAGTAATAATATTTCAGTGTTCTTTGCGCACGCGCTCTATATTTATGGCTAAAAACATAATCTCTGCAGGTGAGATTTTACGTTGATACTGCAAACCAATAAAAATGGCGATCCGCTCCGCACATTGCCATGCTTGCGGGTAATTTTGCTTTACTGCTTGTTGTAATGATTCATCACTATCGTTAATCGATGCATGTTCAAGAATACGCCAGGATAAAAATTTCAGATGCGTAACCAGTCGCTGATAACTCAAGCTTTCTTCCTGGTAATTAAGGCTGAACTGAAATTTTATTAATTGCAGCATTTCTCGCATTAATTGCGTGACACCTGCAACATCCTCCATATTTCCGCTCATTTGGGCACTGACCAGATGCATGGCAATAAAGCCCACTTCATCTTTCGGTAACTGCACGCCCAACCGTTTATCAATAATGGTTAACGCTTCTTCCCCTAGCTGGAACTCTTTCGGGTAAAGTCGCTGGATATCCCACAGCAGCGGGTTGGGCAGTAGCACGTTTTGCTGAAAGCGTTTAATCGCAAACTGGCAATGGTCAGTTAGCGAGATATAAATACTGTCCTGCAACTTTCCCAGACGCTCCTGCGCCAGAGAGATAATACGATCACAGGTTGCCATCACCTCAAGAGGCATATGACTTAAGAGTTCGCTTAATCGCCCGTTCAGTTCATGACTGCTCAAGGCATACTCTTTTTCTATTCCACTTGAGTTAATTCTTTCGCCTGGGCGTTTTTGAAAGCCAATTCCGCGCCCCATGACGACTTTTTCCCGCTGTTGATCATCAATAACCACCACAACATTATTGTTGAGAATTTTGGTGATTTGCATGTTCATAGCAAGGACCTTTTTTATAAACAAAAAAACCCGACTTCACCAGTATTCTCTGGTTATGTCAGGTTTTGCCTGCGAATGCAGTAACAATCCAGTCATTAATCAATGGTTTTTATAACGAACATCCAGGTTCGAAAATTAATTTAGTTGCGTGCAGAGAAAATAGCAATGCTCTATTTATAAAAGTATGACCATGCTCGCAGTTATTAATTTTGTGTAATTTTAGGATTTTATAAAGTTATATATAACAAATCCCAATAATTAAATTATTGGGATTTACTTGGTGAATTATTTATCGCTATCTTTTTCTGCCAGCAGTTTATCGAGCTCGTCACCACCGACGTGACGGAAATCCTGCCCCTTCACGTAGTAGAAGATAAACTCACAAATATTCTGGCAGCGGTCGCCGATACGTTCGATTGAACGCGCACAAAACAGCGCGGTAAGTACGCTTGGAATGGTGCGCGAATCTTCCATCATGTAGGTCATCAGCTGACGAACAATACCTTCGTACTCCTGATCGACTTTTTTATCTTCACGATAAATACGTACCGCTTCATCAATGTCCATCCGCGCGAACGCGTCCAGCACGTCGTGCAGCATCTGGATGGTATGACGGCCCAGCGACTCCAGACTTACCAGCAACGGCTGATGCTGCTGGGAGAATTTCTCCAGCGCAGTACGGCAGATTTTGTCCGCCACGTCGCCAATACGCTCCAGCTCGGCAATGGTTTTACTGATCACCATAACCAGACGCAGGTCGCTCGCCGTCGGCTGGCGTTTGGCAATAATGCGCACGCAGGCTTCATCGATCGCCACTTCCATCATGTTGACGTTCTTGTCGCCTTCGATGACGCGCTTCGCCAGATCGCTGTCCTGGTTGTGCATTGCAGTGATCGCATCAGAAAGCTGCTGCTCCACCATGCCGCCCATGGTCATCACCTGCGTGCGGATGCTTTCCAGTTCGGCGTTGAACTGGCCGGAAATATGTTTATTAAGATTGAGACTGTCCATAACGCACTCCTGAATCAACCGTAACGACCGGTGATGTAGTCTTCTGTTTGTTTCTTCGCTGGCTTGGTGAACAGATCGTCCGTGTTGCTGAACTCAATCAATTCGCCCAGGTACATAAACGCCGTGTGGTCGGAACAACGCGCAGCCTGCTGCATGTTGTGGGTGACGATCACCACGGTGTAATCCTGCTTCAGTTCGGTAATCAGCTCTTCAATACGCCCGGTGGAGATGGGGTCGAGCGCCGAACATGGTTCGTCGAGCAGCAGCACTTCCGGGCGAATGGCGATACCACGCGCAATACACAAACGCTGTTGCTGACCACCAGAGAGAGAGTAACCGCTCTGGTGCAATTTATCTTTGGTTTCGTTCCACAATGCGGCTTTAGTCAATGCCCACTGCACGCGCTCGTCCATGTCAGCACGGGAGAGCTTCTCAAACAGACGCACGCCAAAAGCGATGTTGTCGTAGATGGACATCGGGAACGGCGTCGGTTTCTGGAACACCATGCCCACTTTCGCACGCAGCAGGGCGATATCCTGAGAGTTGGTCAGGATGTTGTCGCCATCGAGCAGAATTTCACCTTCCGCACGCTGTTCCGGGTACAGTTCAAACATTTTGTTGAAGGTACGCAGCAGCGTTGATTTACCGCAGCCGGACGGCCCGATAAACGCCGTAACCTGGTTTTTGGCGATATCCAGGTTGATGTTTTTCAGGGCATGGAATTTGCCGTAGTAGAAGTTCAAATTACGAACCTGAATTTTACTCGGGGCAGTTTCAACCATACTCATTGCAATCTTTTCCTCATCGTGCCTGATGCACTTCGCGAATCAGGCTTACCGTAGGCCGGATAAGGCGTTTACGCCGCATCCAGCAAAGTGTTAACCGTGTTTATTCTTCGCAAAAACAACGCGCGCCAGAATGTTCAGCAGCAGTACGCACAGGGTAATGATCAACACCCCGGCCCAGGCCAGTTGCTGCCATTCCGCAAACGGGCTCATCGCAAACTTAAAGATCGTCACCGGCAGGTTGGCGATCGGCTGCATCATGTCCGTGCTCCAGAACTGGTTGGAGAGCGCAGTAAACAGCAGCGGCGCGGTTTCACCAGCAATACGGGCAATCGCCAGCAGGATACCGGTCATGATCCCGGACACCGACGCTTTCAGCGTGATCGCGGCAATCATCTTCCACTTCGGCGTACCCAGCGCATAAGCCGCTTCACGCAGGCTGTCCGGCACCAGTTTCAGCATGTTCTCGGTGGTGCGGATAACAATCGGCACCTGCAACAGCGCCAGCGCAATCACGCCCGCCCAGCCGGAGAAGTGCTCCATCTGCGCCACCACAATGGTGTAAACAAACAGACCAACCACAATCGACGGCGCAGAGAGCAGAATGTCGTTAATGAAGCGAATCACTTCTGCCAGCCAGGATTTACGACCATATTCAGCCAGGTAAATCCCCGCCATAATGCCCAGCGGCGTACCGAATACGGTAGCCCACAAAATTAACAGGCCGCTACCCGCCAGGGCGTTCGCCAGACCACCGCCTTCCGTATTGGGTGGTGGCGTCATTTCGGTGAACAGCGCCAGCGACATACCGTCGATACCGCGAGTGATGGTGGACATTAAAATCCAGATCAGCCAGAACAGACCGAAGGCCATCGTCGCCATTGAGAGCGTCAGCGCAATACGGTTTTTGAGGCGGCGACGCGCCTGCATTTTGCGGCGGGATTCAGCCAGTGCCGCAGTGGTTTGCATTTCAACCATAGCCATTAGCGTGCCCCCTCATTCTTAGCCAGGCGCATAATCATAAACTTCGATGCGGCGAGGACGATGAAGGTAATCACAAACAGGATCAGGCCCAGTTCCATCAGTGCAGCGACGTGCAGACCGGATTCCGCTTCCGCAAATTCGTTGGCCAGCGCAGAGGTGATACTGTTGCCCGGCATATACAGCGAGGCGCTGTCGAGTTGGTAGGTGTTACCGATGATAAAGGTCACCGCCATGGTTTCACCGAGCGCGCGCCCCAGCCCCAACATAATGCCGCCGATAACACCATTTTTGGTGAACGGAAGAACGATACGCCAGATAACTTCCCAGGTGGTGCAGCCAATACCGTAGGCCGACTCTTTCATCATCACCGGGGTTTGTTCGAATACATCGCGCATTACCGCCGCAATGTACGGAATAATCATGATGGCGAGGATCACGCCTGCCGCGAGGATACCGATACCAAAGGCCGGGCCGGAGAACAGCGCGCCGACAATCGGGATATTCGACATGATATTGCCGACCGGCTCCTGGAAGTAAACGGCGAACAGCGGCGCAAAGATAAACAGGCCCCACATGCCGTAAACGATACTTGGAATGGCAGCCAGCAGCTCAATGGCGATACCCAGCGGGCGTTTCAGCCAGCCAGGCGCAAGCTCGGTCAGGAACAGGGCGATACCAAAACTCACCGGGACGGCGATCAGCAGCGCGATAAACGAGGTCACCAGCGTACCGTAGATCGGCACCAGCGCCCCGTAGATATCGTTCGGCGCATCCCACTCTTTGGTCCACAGGAAAGCCAGACCAAATTTCTGAATGCTCGGCCAGGAGGAGATGATCAGAGAGACAATAATGCCACCCAACATCAATAGCACAATCAGCGCCGCCAGTTTTACCAGCACGCTGAAAATTATGTCGCCCTTTTTACCCGGTGGGTTAAAAGCAGGCTTGGTTGCAGCCATAAGTTACTCTTCAGTTAAACGCGTTTACAAAGTCATTTTGTAATGCCGGATGCGGCGTAAAACACCGTACCCGGCCTGGAGTTTTATTAGTACAGCGGCTTGCCGCTACTGTCTTTAATATTGGTCTTCCACGCAGCGCGAACCTGTTCAACTACGCTATCCGGCAGGCTGGCATAATCCAGGTCGTTCGCCTGTTTAGCCCCGGTTTTGTATGCCCAGTCGAAGAACTTCAGCACTTCGGTGCCTTGTTCTGGTTTCTTCTGATCTTTATGGATCAGAATGAACGTGGTAGAGGTAATAGGCCATGCATCTTCGCCTTTCTGGTTGGTCAGATCCTGAGCGAAGGTTTTGCTCCAGTCTGCGCCTTTTGCTGCATTAGCGAAGTTTTCTTCGGTCGGACTCACCGGTTTGCCATCAGCGGAGATCAGTTTGGTGTACGCCAGGTTGTTCTGCTTCGCGTAAGCATATTCAACGTAACCAATTGCACCCGGCAGACGCTGAACGAACGCGGCGATACCGTCGTTACCTTTACCGCCCAGACCGATCGGCCATTTTACGGTAGAGCCAGTACCAACGTTGTTTTTCCACTCTTCGTTCACTTTCGCCAGGTAGCTGGTGAAGACGAAGGAAGTCCCGGAGCCATCTGCGCGGCGTACTACAGCAATGTTCTGTGAAGGCAGTTTCAGACCCGGATTCAGTTTGGCGATGGCTTCATCATCCCACTTCTTGATTTTGCCCAGGTAGATGTCGCCGAGGGTTTTACCATCCAGCACCAGTTCGCCAGACTTCAGACCTGGAATATTAACCGCCAGCACTACGCCGCCAATCACGGTCGGGAACTGGAACAGGCCTTCCTGAGCCAGTTTTTCGTCAGACAGCGGCGCGTCAGAGGCACCGAAATCAACGGTATTAGCGATAATCTGTTTTACGCCACCGGAAGAACCGATACCCTGGTAGTTAACTTTATTACCGGTTTCTTTCTGGTAAGTGTCAGCCCATTTGGCATACACCGGCGCAGGGAAGGTTGCACCTGCACCTGTCAGGCTTGCTTCTGCAAACACAGAGAAAGCACTCATCGATAAGGTCGCGGCGACAACAGTTGCGACGGTGGTACGCATAACTTTCATAATGTCTCCTGGGAGGATTCATAAAGCATTGTTTGTTGGCTACGAGAAGCAAAATAGGACAAACAGGTGACAGTTATATGTAAGGTTTATGACAGTTTTATGACAAATCAGAATTATTAATTAACTTTTTGATTTTATTGACTAAGAAAAAGAAAAGTAATGTCATCTTTTTATCATGCAGAGTGAAAACTCGCGGACAAAAATGCGTAAGATGACAACGGTGTGAGGAACACCGCTGTCAGTTCGTTTAGCGTACAATCTCAATTGTTATCGTTGCAGTCGCGGTAAATGTTCCTGGCGCGGGGCGAGCCCCCGTAAGGCTTGCAGGAGCAGCAGAAAAAGTGACGCTACCGGCTTTTTCACCAAAGACGGTTGATTTACCCATATCTGTCGGCAGTTCACCACCGTTAACATTGATTTCCTTATTATTTTTATCATAAATTTTAATCCCAACGTTCGGGTTTGATGTCACGACCATTGAGTTGTCAGTACTGGGTTCGGTAGCATAAAAAGAGGTACTGATATCATCAGTATTTAGTATTCCTAAATTTTCACACTCAATGGTGACGGTTTTGGTAATTTTATGCGTTGTCACGGTACTTCCAGCTACCGAAGAAAAATCTGCCGCAGGAATTTCTTTAAAATCAAAATTAATGGGTCTTAAACTGTTAATTTCACAGCTTTGCGGTGCAGTGATATCGCCACGAATATAAACATCCGCCATAGGTTGTGAGTAATCAACCGGAGTGTCACGGCTTATGGTTCCGTACAATTTTGCCACGAGAGTTTCAGGAATAATTAACTTTCCAGCAAAAGTCTTCTTAATATAAAAATAAATTATTGCTTTTGCACCACTGGAAATACTTAATGGGTCCGTGCGACTACATTTATATGAACCTCCAGTAGGCCTGTTAGCATGGTATTCAAAAGGTGCATTAATGTATCCTACACCGAGAAGGTCTATCGATATTCCAACATCCAGATTAGGATTCAAATTAAAGTAGTTTACATTAGAACGAACACCTGCATAACCTAAGGACTCGTTTATTCTCGCTGTATAATAAATATAAGGAAACTCTCCCACGTTCCCTGTATCACAATGGCAGTGAGCAGGATAAGAGTCCCCATTTGTCACGGTTTTATTAAAGGTCTTTCCCACTCTGTTCTCGTCTGCCGTAATCAGATAGCCGGAAAAATCAAGTGTGCTATGAAAGGACCCATTATCTGAAGTGCAGATACCTTTTGGGGCCGCAAATGTTGCGCCACTAAAGGAGAAGATAAAAACAATAAAGCACCATGGTATAATATACTTGTTCATAAAAATCCTTTTAATGACATGTCACACCTTGTTCAATTAAGCCGCTTTCACTTTCTGGTATTGAAAGTGAATAATCGAAGGTGCATGTAGTGGCGGCATTTTCTCCCCAGGAGAGCATCACCTGCCCTTTTTCAGGAAGGCCCGAGAGATAAAGCTCCCCCTGGTCACCGACAATTCCTGAATCAGCGGAGCTTGTATTTTGTACTGTAGCAATAGCGCCAAAAGGTGCTGGTTTACCTTTTGTACCCGCAACCCTGAAAAGCACACGATAACCAACACGAGTAACAAATTCGGCCTTAACCACTGCACCACGGGTGGGAACCATCGTAACGACGGTATTATCAAGTTCTATATTCGACTTCGAGAAATAGTTATCGCTGATTGCTACCCGGTTTTCATCATAAGGGTTTAGCTGTGTCTTGACCGTATAGCCGCGCCAGTCCGTCGCAGCACCGCGCATATTGTCTATTTCTAACCCGGCAGCCCCTGGTGCTTTAACAAGAGCTATGGTTTCACCCAACTCCTGGCTTAACGTTACGCCTTCGCTGTGCGCCAGAATTCCCCCTCTGATACCATAATTCAGCCTCTGAGAATTTTGGCTGTAGTTATAGCTGCCGTTCACCGTGCCATAAGTGCCATCATAGGTCAGGGACATATTACCGCCAACCTCATCATCATGGCTGTTATAGGACTGCATTAAATTCCAGGAAAGGTTATTTCTTTCCAGCGCCGTACCGCTGAGTCCAAGTTGATGTGAGCTACCGGAATTATCGTTTTGTGAAACAGAATAGGTGGCGTAACTATTTCCCCACCAGCCCGATAAAGGAACAGATAAAGAGAGCATGTAGATCTGCTCACTGGTGTTATCACTGGCATGGTTGTTCCCCGTCCCCTGCCGGGCAGTATTGGAATAACTCCAGGAGACGTTCCACGAGAGACGCTTCCAGCTACTGCTGTAGCCAAATTGCATTAATCGTTCAACATCATCGGTATGCCAGTACTGCTGGCGACTTAATGTCAGATATAAGTTGCCATAGTCTCTGCCCAGTGATTGCGTTAACGTTCCTTCCACACGGCTGCGGCGGTTACCGGTTTCCCAGAAATCTTCAGGATTATTACGCCGCGACGCCCATTCATTGAGAGTATAGTAACCTTCGGTGGAGTAACGATAGCCAACCAGGCGCAAGCTGGTATCCGTATCGTCAAAGCGTTTCGAATACAGAAAGCGATAAGACTGACCGGTTTCCGTATCAGCATGGCTAAATTTCGCACGGGCATGTGTCACATCGAAAGAAATTGCACCCAGTGCGCCAAGCTCTTTACCGACACCCAAAGCGGCAGAACCATACTTTTCAGCAGCCTGCATACCTCCATACAAGGTGAAACCGTAGGGAAAACCATGAAGGATCTGCACCTGAAGAACGTCAGGGGTAAAGCCATCTTCATCGCGTAATTCTCCCACACTGACATCAACATCAGTTTGACCTTCACGTTTGAGGATGGCTAACGACGCATAAGGTTGAGTAAATCGTTGTTCGCTACCGTCTTCTTCTTTGATGGTTACGTCCAGATCACCACCTGTACTGGCGGTGTTGAGGTCGGTAATTTCAAAAGCACCTTGTGGAACGGCTGACTGATAAATCACGTAGCCATTCTGGCGAATAATGACAGTGGCGTTAGACTTTGCAATCCCACGCACTACGGGGGCAAATCCGTTTTGGCTGGCAGGCAACATATCGTTATCGGTATACAAGCGTGCGCCACGAATTTGCGTACTGTCGAAGATATCGCTCGCCGTCCACGTATCACCTATCATAATCTGGCTTCTTAACGCAGCTATATCACGTTGTATCCAGGTGCTTATAGAGTTGTATTCTGCACTGCCATCGGTCGTATTTAAGGTGCTGTAATTGCGTAATCGCCACGGCCCAATATTCAGTCCATTGCGCAGATTGAGATAACTGGTATCTGTCTCTTGTGAACCATAATCCGAACGTAGAGTATGTGAACCAGAAAAATCGTAGTTGATGGTGAGCGCGTTAATCCCCTCATCCCAACGCGAGGGGCTGATGTAATCATAAGCCATCGCATCCATATAGATTTGGGGAATGGAGATATTCAGTTGCAGTTTATCGCTGTCGAACTGCCATGATGAGCCTTCAATGCGTGGCCCAGGATCAATACAGACTGTTTCATCTACATCATTGAGCGATTTCAGCGCATCAACTTTTACGCCAAAGGTGGTTAGCGTTTTTTTAATAGCGACAAAGCAGGCGTGTAAATCAGCATCGGGATTATCCTGAACAAAGGTCACATCCTGACGTTCAAACATTTTACTGTTGATAAAAATATCAACGCTATAAACACCTGGGGGCATCAGGTTTGCCCGATTAAACTGGCGAATATCGACTCCGGATTGATGGTCGATTTCCAGAAGCGCCGGATTGAATACACTGACCTCGGCCATCAGGCTTTGCGAGAAAATCAGACACGTCCCTGCCGTGAGGCCAACCTTTATTCTGGTCGTCATCATAATACGCCTATCCTTTTCCCTTGCTTACAGCGTCATTTTTATCGGGTCACTGACTGCGCCGTAATCATTAATAAATCGCCAGATCATTTGGCCTCCCGCAGAATTAGCAGGTAAAGGTAACGTGAGCGTTTCAAAAGGACGGATCATGTTGAGGGGCACATCATGACCATCAACGATGACATCCATCACACTGATATGAATCGGGTTGGGATTCTCTGCAATCAGGTTTCGTCCTTCCCGGTGCCACTTCACCTTCGGTGCAGCATCTTCGGGAATCAGGCGAATGCTTGCCGGTCGCCAGAACAGCTTGATACGCGTTTTAACTGCGATTTCCAGTGAGTTCGCCGCTTTGTTGCTCGCAGAGGGCGGAATATTTTTAATATTCAGCCAGAAGACTGACTCGCGATCATCAGGCAATGACACACCTTTGGTATGAATAATGCGTAATACTTTTTCTTGCGCGGGTTCTAATCGTGATACCGGAGGAATAACGGTAAACGGTGCTTTGATTTTATCCTCTTTATTAAACGGATCTACCCATGCCTGGATGAGATAAGGAATTTTTTCTTCCTTGCTAAATACAGAAATAGATTTATCTGGGTTATTACTTAAGTAAACTACCCGTGTACCACCAATGACAACGCCTGCATAGGTTAATGCTGGTTGGACTAAAAAAACACTGAGTATAATCGCGGTAAATAACTTACATGAAACGGTTGTTTTAAAGAGCCTGATTAAACAACTTTTTCTGGACATAACGACTCCCTGGCCAAAGCCAACTGAATAAAAAGGCCCTTGATAAATTATTTCTTATATTCGACAGTAAATTGTGAATCGGCGTTCGCCGTACCCGCCGTTACGGTTGCATTGGTTGCCACATAGCGTGCAATAAACTTCATTTCAGCCTTGCCTTCAGCGTCGATAGCGGTATAGGCAGAATCGTTATAAAGTTTAACCTGCGAGTTATCTGACTGGTTAAAAATACGAATACCGACACCCGTTGCCGCAATCGCTTGTCCTGTACCGGTAAAATCGCCAGGGTTGCCCGCTGTAAGCGGCGTACCCACTTTCAGGTCGCCGTCGCCGCCAGGCGCTTCTGTACCATCAAAACGAACGGCTGCCTGAGTGTAGGTTGCCGGGCACTTTTCAAGCTTAATACTGAACTGCTGTGGTGACGCCAGACTACCTACACCTGAAAAAGCATTTTTACTGACTTTACCCAGTGGGACAATTTGATCGGCTGTATCGGAGGTAACTTCACAAGTCGTGTCGACAATTTCACCGACGAAGTGAACAACACCATCTTCTGCCAGTGCATTACCGGCCAGCATTAGAGATGCCAGAGTGAATGCACCGCCTATAATATTACGCTTCATAAAAACTCCATTGATATAATATATCCTTTACCATGAATCATCACCTATATTAATAGGTACCTTTTTGATTCAAAGGCATAGTACATCAAAGAGATGATTTTATCTAAAAATAATATTAATTGGTCGCATTTTAATATAAATTAATTATTTAAATATTATTAAAACAGCAAAAAATCAAGTTTATTATCAGACATTAATAATAATTCAGAATATATTTATATCGATGGGTATATGAATAATGAATTTATTGATATCACTTATGAAAAAGGGCCGCCGGTCGGCAGCCCTTTTTTATCAACGATGGAGATTACTCAACCGTAACCGATTTTGCCAGGTTACGCGGCTGGTCAACGTCGGTGCCTTTGATCAGCGCGACGTGGTAAGCCAGCAGCTGCAGCGGAACGGTGTAGAAGATCGGTGCAATCACCTCTTCCACATGCGGCATCTCGATGATGTGCATGTTATCGCTACTTACAAAACCCGCATCCTGATCGGCGAAGACATACAACTGACCACCACGCGCGCGAACTTCTTCAATGTTAGATTTCAGTTTTTCCAACAACTCGTTGTTCGGCGCAACGACGATAACCGGCATATCGGCATCTATCAGCGCCAGCGGACCGTGTTTCAGTTCGCCCGCAGCGTAGGCTTCAGCGTGAATGTAAGAGATCTCTTTCAGCTTCAATGCACCTTCCAGCGCGATTGGGTACTGATCGCCACGTCCCAGGAACAGCGCGTGATGTTTGTCAGAGAAATCTTCTGCCAGCGCTTCAATGCGTTTGTCCTGAGACAGCATCTGCTCAATACGGCTCGGCAGCGCCTGCAGACCATGCACGATGTCATGTTCAATGGAGGCATCCAGACCTTTCAGGCGAGACAGTTTCGCCACCAGCATCAACAGCACAGTTAACTGGGTGGTGAATGCTTTGGTGGAGGCCACGCCAATTTCCGTACCGGCGTTGGTCATCAGCGCCAGATCGGATTCGCGCACCAGAGAAGAACCCGGAACGTTACAGATTGCCAGCGAACCAAGGTAACCCAGCTCTTTCGACAGACGCAGGCCCGCCAGGGTATCCGCGGTTTCGCCAGACTGTGACAAGGTGATCATCAGGCTGTTACGGCGCACGGCAGATTTGCGATAGCGGAATTCAGAGGCGATTTCGACGTCGCACGGAATACCTGCCAGCGATTCAAACCAGTAGCGGGAAACCATACCGGAGTTATAAGAAGTACCACAGGCGAGGATCTGAATATGCTCAACCTTCGACAGCAGTTCGTCGGCGTTCGGTCCCAGCTCGCTTAAATCAACCTGACCGTGGCTGATGCGCCCGGTAAGGGTGTTTTTGATCGCGTTTGGCTGTTCATAGATCTCTTTCTGCATGTAGTGACGGTAAATACCTTTATCGCCCGCGTCATATTGCAGATTGGATTCAATATCCTGACGTTTTACTTCCGCGCCAGTTTTATCGAAAATGTTTACCGAACGGCGAGTGATTTCCGCAATATCGCCCTCTTCAAGGAAGATAAAGCGACGAGTCACTGGCAACAGCGCCAGCTGGTCAGAAGCGATAAAGTTTTCGCCCATGCCCAGACCAATCACCAGCGGGCTACCAGAACGTGCCGCCAGCAGGGTATCCGGGTGACGGGAGTCCATGATCACTGTACCGTACGCACCACGCAGTTGCGGAATAGCACGCAGAACAGCCTCACGCAGAGTACCGCCTTGTTTCAGCTCCCAGTTCACCAAATGTGCAATCACTTCGGTGTCGGTTTCAGAAACGAAGGTATAGCCACGCGCTTTTAACTCTTCACGCAGCGGTTCATGGTTTTCGATGATGCCGTTATGCACCACCACAATGTGTTCAGAAACATGCGGATGCGCGTTAGCTTCTGAAGGTTCACCGTGGGTCGCCCAGCGAGTATGAGCAATACCGGTGCCGCCATGCAGAGGATGTTCTTCCGCTGCCTGAGCCAGCATCTGTACTTTACCGAGGCGACGCAGGCGGGTCATATGACCTTCTGCATCAACAACGGCCAGACCGGCAGAGTCATATCCGCGGTATTCCAGACGACGTAAACCTTCAAGAAGGATTTCTGCTACATCACGTTGCGCGATCGCGCCAACAATTCCACACATAGTTTTTGATTCCGATTTATATCGTTGTCGGTCAACCTGTATGCCCGTTTTTTCGGGCGCCCCGAGCCTTGTAGAGAGTGGGGTTATTTTTATAGTTACTGCTTGTGGGCGGGAGATTATGTTATCTCCTCATCCCATATGACCGGATTTCCCAGCCAGAATTACTTTTTCTTTACCGGACGACGCCAGCCTTCTTTTTGAGTCTGCGGCACACGGCTGATCGCCAGGGCGTTTTCGCCGACATTACGCGTCACAGTTGTACCCGCAGCAATGGTCGCGCCTTTGCCTACTGTTACCGGGGCCACCAGCTGAGTGTCGGAACCGACAAACACATCGTCACCGATAATGGTCTTAAATTTATTCGCACCATCGTAGTTGCAGGTAATGGTTCCCGCGCCGATGTTAACGTTATCGCCAATTTCCGCATCGCCCAGGTAAGTCAGATGACCAGCTTTCGAGCCTTTACCCAGACGCGCTTTTTTCATCTCAACGAAGTTACCGACGTGTGCACCTTCCAGCAACTCAGCACCAGGACGCAGACGGGCAAACGGGCCAATGGTACAGGCCGCTGCCAGATTCGCATCTTCCACAACGGTATACGGACTGATTTCGCAATCATCGCCAATCACGCTGTTTTTAATCACGCAACCGGTGCCGATTTTCACGCGATGACCGAGAGTCACGTTGCCCTCGATGATAACGTTAGTATCAATTTCAACATCGCGCCCGTGAGTAAGCGTACCGCGCAGATCAAAACGCGCCGGATCGCGCAGCATAACGCCTGCTAACAGCAGTTTTTCAGCCTGTTCGGACTGGTAAACGCGCTCCAGTCGGGAGAGTTGCAGGCGGTTATTCACGCCTTCTACTTCGCTTAAACGTTGCGGATGAACGGCGACGATTTCACGCCCTTCCTGATACGCCAGCGCAATAATGTCGGTGATGTAGTATTCACCCTGAGCGTTATTGTTGGTCAGCTTCGCCAGCCAGCGTTTCATATCTGCGCCGTTGGCAATCAGAATGCCGGTGTTGATCTCCTGAATCTGACGCTGCTCGTCGGTGGCGTCTTTGTGCTCAACAATGCCGGTAACTTTGCCGTTTTCACGGGTGATACGTCCATAACCGGTCGGATCATCCAGTTTTACCGTCAGCAGACCAATGCCACCCTGCGGTTTAGCATCACGCAGGCGCTGGAGTGTTTCGACAGAGATCAGCGGCACGTCGCCGTAGAGCATTAAAATGTCTTCATCATCGGCAAAGAAAGGTGCGGCCTGCTGCATCGCATGACCTGTACCCAGCTGTTCTGCCTGAAGCACCCAGTTCAGGTTGTCATCTTTCAGCGCCTGTTTAAGCAGATCGCCGCCGTGACCGTAAACCAGGTGAACGTGCGCTGCGCCTAATTCATTCGCAGCATCAATGACATGCTGAACCATCGCTTTCCCGGCAAGGGTATGCAGCACTTTCGGAAGATCGGAATACATGCGCGTGCCTTTGCCTGCGGCAAGGATCACTACGCTCATAGCATTATTCAACATACGCGTCCTGACTGTAATTTGAGAACGAATTTAAACCGCTTCACCTTGAAAAAACTACATTTTTTTCATCGTGAAATGGACAGAGGATAAATTGTTCAATAACGGATTATCCCCGCTGACGAAAGCGCCATTTTCGACCATCGTCACGCCTTTTGTCTGCAGAAAATTAAGGCAGTACCTTCATTTAAGCGTCAGGTGGATGTTTTTGCTCTTATTTCGATCAATGAATAAACGGGAAAACAGGGGTGTTTTATATCATCAGGATCTATGTGAACGCTTTTCAGGACGGGTCAATACGCGTAAAAAAAAGCCAGCCTGTTGCCAGACTGGCTTTTGTGCTTTTCAAGCCGGTGTTACATCGCTTTTTTGGTCAACTCGATAACGCGCAGCTGCGCGATCGCTTTGGCCAGTTCCGCAGACGCCTGAGCGTAATCTACGTCGCCGTGAGAGCTGCTAATGTGCTCTTCAGCCTTACGTTTCGCTTCCATGGCTCGCGCTTCGTCGAGATCCTGGCCGCGAATTGCGGTGTCGGCCAGAACAGTCACGTTGCCAGGCTGCACTTCAAGAATGCCGCCAGACAGATAGATAAACTCTTCGTGACCGTGCTGTTTCACGATGCGAATCATACCAGGCTTAATGGCGGTGAGCAGCGGTGCGTGGCCAGGGTAGATCCCCAGTTCACCTTCGCTACCCGTTACCTGGATTTTCTCGACCAGACCAGAGAACATTTGTTGCTCTGCGCTGACGACGTCCAGGTGGTAAGTCATTGCCATATCACCCTCCGATTAAGGCGTTAAAGTTTTTTGGCTTTTTCCACAGCTTCTTCGATGGAACCGACCATGTAGAACGCCTGCTCCGGCAGGTGATCGTATTCGCCTTCCATGATGCCTTTAAAGCCACGGATGGTGTCTTTCAGGGAGACGTATTTACCCGGAGAACCGGTGAATACTTCTGCCACGAAGAACGGCTGGGACAGGAAGCGCTGGATCTTACGAGCACGCGCTACCACCAGTTTGTCTTCTTCAGACAGTTCATCCATACCCAGGATGGCGATAATGTCTTTCAGTTCCTGATAACGTTGCAGGATGGACTGAACGCCACGCGCGGTGTCGTAGTGTTCCTGACCAACCACCAGCGGGTCCAGCTGACGGCTGGTGGAGTCCAGCGGGTCAACGGCCGGGTAGATACCCAGAGACGCGATCTGACGGCTCAGTACCACGGTTGCGTCAAGGTGCGCAAAGGTGGTTGCCGGAGACGGGTCAGTCAAGTCATCCGCAGGTACGTATACTGCCTGTACGGAGGTGATAGAACCGGTTTTGGTGGAGGTGATACGTTCCTGCAGAACGCCCATCTCTTCCGCCAGGGTCGGCTGATAACCTACCGCTGAAGGCATACGGCCCAGCAGTGCGGATACTTCCGTACCGGCCAGGGTGTAACGATAGATGTTGTCAACGAACAGCAGAACGTCACGACCTTCGTCACGGAATTTCTCAGCCATGGTCAGACCGGTCAGAGCAACGCGCAGACGGTTTCCCGGCGGCTCGTTCATCTGGCCATACACCAGGGATACTTTGTCGATAACGTTGGAGTCGGTCATTTCGTGGTAGAAGTCGTTACCCTCACGAGTACGTTCACCTACGCCCGCAAACACAGAGTAACCGGAGTGCTCGATCGCGATGTTACGAATAAGCTCCATCATGTTTACGGTTTTACCTACACCCGCACCACCGAACAGACCAACTTTACCGCCCTTAGCGAACGGACACATCAGGTCGATAACTTTGATACCGGTTTCCAGCAGTTCCTGAGAGTTTGACAGCTCTTCGTAGGAAGGTGCTGCGCGGTGAATCGCCCAACGCTCTTCTTCACCGATCTCGCCTTTCATGTCGACCGGTTCACCCAGTACGTTCATGATACGGCCCAGAGTCGCTTTACCTACCGGGACTTCGATCGGGTGTTCGAGGTCTTTTACATCCAGACCGCGACGCAGACCGTCGGAGGAACCCATTGCGATGGTACGCACGATACCGCCGCCGAGCTGCTGCTGAACTTCCAGCACCAGACGCTCATTACCATTTTGCACCTCAAGAGCATCGTACACGCGCGGTACGGCATCCTGAGGGAATTCGACGTCAACTACGGCGCCGATTACCTGGACAATCTTTCCAGTAGCCATCTTAAATCCTCTACGAAATAACCTGTTTAAACCGCGGCGGCCCCCGAGACGATCTCGGTGAGTTCCTGAGTAATGCTGGCCTGACGAGCTTTGTTGTATACCAACTGCAGCTCTTTAATCAGGCTGCCGCCATTGTCGGTCGCGGCTTTCATCGCCACCATACGGGCGGCCTGCTCGCTGGCCAGGTTTTCAACCACGCCCTGATAAACCTGAGATTCGACATAACGACGCAGCAGGGTATCCAGCAACGCCTTCGGATCGGGTTCGTACAGGTAATCCCAGGATTTATGTTTCAGATCATCATCATCTGATGCCGGTAACGGCAGCAGCTGGCTGATGGTCGGAACCTGAGACATGGTGTTAATAAATTTGTTGCTGACAATGTAAAGCTTGTCCAGACGGCCTTCGTCGTAGGCCTGCAACATCACTTTTACCGGACCGATCAGTTCGGACAGGGAAGGGTTATCCCCCATGCCGGTGACCTGGGCAACAACATTGCCGCCCACGGAGTTGAAGAACGACACGCCTTTCGAGCCGATCATTGCGAGGTCGCATTGAACGCCTTTGTCGGTCCAGGTCTTCATTTCCGCCAGCAGTTTTTTGAACAGGTTAATGTTCAAACCACCGCACAAACCACGGTCGGTCGACACCACCAGGTAGCCCACGCGTTTAACGTCGCGGTCTTCCAGGTAAGGGTGCTTATATTCCAGATTACCGTGTGCAAGGTGACCAATCACTTTGCGCATGGTTTCTGCATAAGGACGGCTGGCCGCCATGCGATCCTGCGATTTACGCATTTTGGAAGCGGCGACCATCTCCATCGCTTTAGTGATCTTTTGCGTGTTCTGGACGCTTGCGATCTTACTACGTATCTCTTTTGCGCCGGCCATGAGCTTCTCCTCAATGCCTTGCGGCCTGCCCTAAGGCAAGCCGCCAGACGTTACCAGGATTGGGTTGCTTTGAAGGAATCGAGGATGCCTTTCAGCTTGCCTTCGATTTCGTCGTTGTAGCCACCGGTCTGGTTGATCTCTTGCATCAACGGAGCGTGATCACGGTCGACGTAAGCCAGCAGAGCGGCTTCGAAGCTGCCGATTTTCGACAGTTCTACATCCGCCAGGTAACCACGTTCTGCTGCGAACAGAACCAGAGACTGTTGCGCAACAGACATCGGCGCATACTGTTTCTGCTTCAGCAGTTCGGTCACTTTCTGACCGTGGTCAAGCTGCTTACGTGTTGCATCGTCAAGGTCGGATGCAAACTGAGAGAACGCTGCCAGTTCACGATACTGTGCCAGAGCGGTACGGATACCACCGGACAGTTTTTTCATGATCTTGGTCTGTGCTGCACCACCAACACGGGATACGGAAATACCCGGGTTAACCGCAGGACGAATACCGGCGTTGAACAGGTTGGTTTCCAGGAAGATCTGACCATCGGTAATGGAGATTACGTTGGTTGGAACGAACGCAGAAACGTCACCCGCCTGAGTTTCGATAATCGGCAGCGCAGTCAGAGAACCGGTTTTCCCTTTCACTTCACCTTTGGTGAAGGCTTCAACGTATTCGGCGTTAACACGCGCAGCACGCTCCAGCAGACGAGAGTGGAGGTAGAATACGTCGCCCGGGAATGCTTCACGTCCTGGCGGACGACGGAGCAGCAGGGAGATCTGACGGTAAGCAACAGCCTGTTTAGACAGGTCATCGTAAATGATCAGCGCATCTTCACCGCGGTCACGGAAGTATTCGCCCATTGCACAACCAGCGTACGGTGCCAGGTATTGCAGTGCAGCGGATTCAGACGCGGTTGCTACCACAACGATGGTGTTAGCCAGTGCGCCGTGCTCTTCCAGTTTACGTACCACGTTAGAAATGGTGGACGCTTTTTGGCCGATAGCGACATAGATACATTTGATACCGGAATCGCGCTGGTTGATGATGGCATCGATAGCCAGTGCGGTTTTACCGGTCTGACGGTCACCGATGATCAATTCACGCTGACCACGACCGATTGGGATCATGGAGTCAACGGCTTTATAACCGGTCTGTACCGGCTGATCTACGGACTGACGTTCGATAACGCCCGGAGCGATTGCTTCTACAGCAGAGAAGCCGTCGTGATCCAGCGGACCTTTACCGTCGATTGGTGCACCCAGAGTGTTAACCACACGGCCCAGCAGGCCACGGCCAACCGGAACTTCCAGGATACGGCCAGTACACTTAACTTTCATGCCTTCGGCAAGGTCAGCGTACGGACCCATAACAACCGCACCTACAGAGTCGCGCTCGAGGTTCAGTGCGATAGCGTAACGGTTACCCGGCAGGGAGATCATTTCACCCTGCATACAATCGGCCAGGCCGTGAATGCGGATAACACCGTCACTTACAGAAACAATAGTACCTTCGTTGTGAGCTTCACTCACAACATTGAACTGAGCAATGCGCTGCTTGATCAGTTCGCTGATTTCGGTGGAATTCAGTTGCATGCTCCAGTCCCCTTAAGACTGCAAGACGTCTGCAAGGCGCTCAAGACGACCGCGTACGCTGCCATCAATGACCATATCACCCGCTCGGATGATAACGCCTGCCATTACAGACTTATCGATTTTGCAATTCAGCTTAACTTTGCGTGACAGACGTTTTTCCATCGCAGCAGAAATTTTCGCGAGCTGTTGTTCACTCAGTGCGGCAGCGGAAATGACGTCTACCTCAGCGGTAGCCTCACTCACGGCACGCAGGTGAATAAACTGCTCCAGAACATCCGGGAGCGCGTTAAGACGACCATTTTCAGCCATAACCCGAATCAGGTTCTGACCGTTTTCGTCCAGTTGCTCACCACAAACTGCGATAAACGACTCGGCGAGCGTTTCTGGCGCAAGCGCGCCAGAGAGAAGCTCTGCCATTTGTTCGTTTTTGGTTACCTCGGCGGCAAACGCCAGCATGTCCTGCCAGCGTTCTACACTTTGGTGTTCGACGGCAAAGTCAAAAGCTGCTTTGGCGTAGGGGCGAGCTACCGTAATAAATTCAGACATCAGCCCCTCCCTCCTTACAGTTCAGCGACAAGTTTATCCACGATGTCGCTGTTAGCAGCTTCATCCACGGAACGTTCGATGATCTTCTCGGCGCCAGCAACAGCCAGGATAGCAACTTGCTTACGCAGCTCTTCACGGGCACGTTTACGCTCGGCTTCAATTTCCGCCTGCGCCTGGGCCACGATTTTAGTACGTTCCTGTTCTGCCTCAGCTTTCGCTTCGTCCAGAATCTGCGAGCGGCGTTTGTTAGCCTGCTCGATGATTACCTGGGCTTCCGCTTTCGCTTTTTTCAGCTGGTCGGTCGCGCTGGCCTTTGCAAGGTCAAGGTCCTTATGTGCTCGTTCTGCGGAAGCAAGGCCGTCAGCAATTTCTTTTTGACGTTTTTCGATGGCTGCCATTAATGGCGGCCATACGTACTTCATGCAGAACAGAACGAACAGGACAAACGCGATGGCCTGGCCGAGGATTGTTGCGTTAAGATTCACAGCACAATGCCTCTATTTAGTTAACGTTCTGATATTGCTCTTTAAATAAAAGCAACGCTTACTACGCGACAGCGAACATCACGTACAGACCCAGACCTACAGCGATCATCGGGATAGCATCCACCAGACCCATAACGATAAAGAACTGAGTACGCAGCAGAGGAATCAGATCAGGTTGACGCGCTGCGCCTTCCAGGAATTTACCCCCGAGGATGCCGATACCGATCGCAGCACCGATTGCCGCCAGACCCATCATCACAGCGGCAGCCATGTACAGCAGATCCATATTCAGGTTTTCCATGACAGTCTCCAGTTTGTTTCAGTTAAAACGTAGTAGTGTTGGTAAATTAATGTTCTTCAGACGCCATCGACAGATAGACGATCGTCAGAACCATGAAGATGAAGGCTTGCAGCGTAATGATCAGGATGTGGAAAATGGCCCACGGCACATTCAGGATCCACTGTGACCACCACGGCAACAGACCAGCAATCAGAATGAAAATCAGCTCACCGGCATACATGTTACCGAACAGTCGCAAACCGAGTGAAACTGGTTTGGACAGCAGGCTTACCCCTTCAAGGATTAAGTTGACAGGAATGAACGCCCAGTGATTGAACGGCTGCAGCGTCAACTCTTTCGTGAAGCCGCCGATGCCTTTCATTTTGATGCTGTAGAACAGAATCAGGATAAATACGCCCAGTGCCATAGACAGCGTTACGTTCACGTCAGCAGACGGAACCACACGCAGTGCAGGCAGACCCAGTACATGTTCAGCAATGTACGGCAGCAGGTCGATAGGCAGTAAATCCATCAGGTTCATCAGGAATACCCAGACGAAGATCGTCAGGGCCAGCGGAGCAATCAGCTTGCTTTTGCCATGGTACATGTCTTTCACGCTACCATTAACAAAGCCGATCACCAGCTCAATCGCGGTCTGAAACTTACCTGGCACGCCGCTGGTTGCCTTTTTGGCTACACTACGGAATAAAACCAGGAACAACAGACCCAGCACCACCGAGAAGAACATGGAGTCAATATTGATTGTCCAGAAGGTGGCTGGGGGGTTATGTGGATCCACCAGCGAGAATGTACGCAGGTCCAGCTGAAGGTTATTCAGGTGGTGTCCTATGTAATCCTGCGGCGTCATATTTTCTGAAGCCATGATGCCTTTTACCCTTTGTTGTTAATTACAGCCGGTGCCAGTATCTGAACCACCAGCACCAAAACCCACGTAACGATCAGCGGCAAGAATACCGCCTTTAAAACCGCCAACGCCACCACCAGTAACACCAACATCGCCAGAACTTTGAAAGCTTCGCCAAATGCGAATGTCCAGGCCACCCGGCCTTTCGCTGGTGTATGCGCCTGGTGACGCCAGGCAAATATCATAAACAAAACGTTAGGCAGAAAGACTGCCAGGCCCCCGCTTATTGCAGAGACGCCCCAGAAGGGGTCTTTGAGGCTGAACAGCAATCCACTTGCTATCACCACCAGTAACTGAACGAGCAGAAGCTTCCGAGCAACGTTTCGACTCACGAGCGACACAGACATCACGTTTTTCACTCCTGCTCCCTTCGAGGTATGCCGCGTGTCGTATAAAACTTTCTTTAAGGCTTAGAGTCAAGCATCAAAAAGCGGTCAAATTATACGGTGCGCCCCCGTGATTTCAAACAATAAGTAGCCAAAAGGTGAATAAATGTTTAAATATTTTTCCAGTGCATACAATTGCGACTTTTCTGCAAACCATGTTCGATCATGAAAAACTGTAAATAACGCGTAAACACTGGTGATAAAGCGTGCTTCAGATCACATATTGAGCATGTTCGCGCACAGCATATTTATTTACTTGGCAAATGATGCCTTTGCAAGTTTATGATATTTCAGTCTAAAAACAGATACTGTTTTAATAAATGACATTTACACAACAAAAACCACCCATTGACATTTTTAATAATGTTTTAACAGCCAATGATGATTCTTAGCGCCGATTTTTAGCAGACTGATATTTTCACTTATGACTTATTTTCTGCTTACCAAAAAAAGCCACGTTATCTTGTTGATGCAAAAGAGTGAACGTGGCGTTAAATGTAACCAGTTATATCAGTAGAAAACCTGGTTGTTGTTAACAGTCTAACCGGTCAATTTTTTATGATTTTTTTGATAAAAATTAAATTTTATTTGCTTTAATCACCACCAGATGACGTTCGCCATCCAGGGCCGGAACGTGAAGTTTAACCACTGATTCGACCTGATATTCTTCGGGCAACAAAGCGATTTCATCTTCCGGCATTTGGCCTTTCAGCGCGTAGAAACGGCCTTGCTCACCAGGAAGATGGTGACACCAGCTCACCATATCGTTCAGAGAGGCAAAAGCGCGGCTAATTACGCCATCAAATGGCGGCTCTGAAGGAAACTCTTCTACCCTGCTCTGTACTGGCTCAATATTCTCCAGTTTAAGCTCATGTTGCACCTGACGAAGGAAACGCACGCGTTTACCAAGGCTATCCAACAGAGTGAAATGGGCTTCAGGACGCACGATAGAGAGTGGAATGCCAGGCAGTCCTGGACCGGTGCCGACATCGATAAACCGTTCACCTTGCAGATACGGTGCCACCACAATGCTATCGAGAATATGGCGTACCAGCATCTCATTAGGATCGCGGACCGAAGTCAGGTTGTACGCTTTATTCCATTTATGCAGCATATTCACATAGGCAATAAGCTGGTTTTTCTGGTGATCGGTAAGCGAAATACCTGCGTCTTTCAGCAGAGAGGTGAGTTTGTTGAGCACGGTGATTACCTGTTCTTGATGCGTTGCCCGGTAAGCGGGTGCTTACCAGGCATTTTTAATGCGTTATGCGCTACGACGCAGCATACCCTGTTTTTTCAGCCACACCAGCAGAATGGAGATAGCCGCAGGCGTGACGCCAGAAATACGCGAAGCCTGGCCAATAGAGGCCGGTTTGTGATCGTTAAGTTTGGCGATCACTTCGTTAGAAAGACCGGATACCTGGCGGTAATCCAGCGTCGCTGGTAGCAGGGTATTCTCGTTACGCAGCTGCTTTTCGATCTCATCTTGCTGGCGCGCGATATAACCTTCGTATTTAACCTGAATCTCAACCTGTTCCGCAGCCTGTTCATCTGTCAACGCAGGGGCAAACGGTGTCAGCGTGGTTAATTTTTCATAAGTCATTTCAGGACGACGTAGCAGATCTTCACCACTGGCTTCACGGGAAAGCGGCGCAGTCAGGTGAGCATTCACTTCGGCTGCAGCTTCCGCCGACGGGGTTACCCAGGTCGATTTCAGACGCTGACGCTCACGCTCGATATTCTCAAGTTTCTCGTTAAAGCGCGCCCAACGTTCGTCATCCACCAGGCCCAGTTCACGACCGATTTCAGTCAAACGCAGATCTGCATTATCTTCGCGCAGCATCAGACGATATTCTGCGCGCGAGGTAAACATACGATACGGTTCTTTGGTTCCTAAAGTGCACAGGTCATCAACCAGTACGCCGAGATACGCCTGAGAACGCGCTGGAGCCCAACCTTCTTTGTCTGCAGACAGACGGGCAGCGTTAAGACCAGCCAGCAAACCTTGCGCAGCGGCTTCTTCGTAACCGGTAGTGCCGTTAATCTGACCAGCAAAGAACAGCCCCTGGATAAACTTGCTCTCCAGCGTCGGTTTCAGGTCGCGTGGATCGAAGAAGTCATACTCAATGGCATAACCTGGACGCACGATCTTCGCGTTTTCCATCCCCTGCATGGAGCGGACGATTTGCATCTGCACATCGAACGGCAGGCTGGTGGAGATACCGTTCGGATAAATTTCGTTTGAGGTCAGCCCTTCCGGTTCAAGGAAGATCTGATGCTGATTTCTGTCGGCGAAGCGCATGACTTTGTCTTCGATCGACGGGCAGTAGCGTGGGCCGACACCTTCGATCACCCCTGCGTACATTGGGCTACGATCGAGGTTACTGCGGATCACATCATGGGTTTTCTCGTTGGTATGAGTGATATAACACGGCACCTGCTGTGGATGCTGGGACGCATTACCCATAAACGAGAATACCGGCATTGGGTTATCGCCATGCTGTTGCGCCAGCACGCTAAAGTCTATGGTTCGAGCATCAATACGCGGCGGAGTCCCGGTTTTCAGACGACCAACGCGCAGCGGCAGTTCACGCAAACGGCGAGAAAGCGGAATGGACGGCGGATCACCAGCACGGCCACCGCTGTAGTTATCCAGACCGATATGAATTTTACCGTCCAGGAACGTCCCAACGGTGAGCACGACGGCTTTGGCACGGAACTTCAGTCCCATTTGGGTAACAGCACCGACCACGCGATCGTTTTCGACAATAAGATCTTCAACCGCCTGCTGGAAGATCATCAGGTTCGGTTGGTTCTCCAGCGCCGTACGTACCGCCTGACGGTAGAGCACACGATCCGCCTGAGCTCGGGTAGCGCGAACCGCCGGTCCCTTGCTTGCGTTTAGTATCCTAAACTGGATACCCGCCTGATCGATCGCTTTCGCCATCAGACCGCCGAGTGCATCCACTTCTTTTACCAGATGTCCCTTCCCAATACCGCCGATCGCCGGGTTGCAGCTCATCTGCCCCAGAGTGTCGATATTGTGTGTCAAAAGCAGAGTCTGTTGACCCATACGCGCCGCGGCCATCGCGGCCTCGGTGCCTGCATGACCCCCGCCAATGATGATGACGTCAAAAGGATCCGGATAAAACATGGTGATTGCCTCGCATAACGCGGTATGAAAATGGATTGAAGCCCGGGCCGTGGATTCTACTCAACTTTGTCGGCTTGAGAAAGACCTGGGATCCTGGGTATTAAAAAGAAGATCTATTTATTTAGAGATCTGTTCTATTGTGATCTCTTATTAGGATCGCACTGCCCTGTGGATAACAAGGATCCGGCTTTTAAGATCAACAACCTGGAAAGGATCATTAACTGTGAATGATCGGTGATCCTGGACCGTATAAGCTGGGATCAGAATGAGGGGTTATACACAACTCAAAAACTGAACAACGGTTGTTCTTTGGATAACTACCGGTTGATCCAAGCTTCCTGACAGAGTTATCCACAGTAGATCGCACGATCTGTATACTTATTTGAGTAAATTAATCCACGATCCCAGCCATTCTTCTGCCGGATCTTCCGGAATGTCGTGATCAAGAATGTTGATCTTCAGTGTTTCGCCTGTCTGTTTTGCACCGGAATTTTTGAGTTCTGCCTCGAGTTTATCGATAGCCCCACAAAAGGTGTCATATTCACGACTACCAATACCGATTGCGCCAAAGCGGACCGCAGAAAGATCGGGCTTCTGTTCCTGCAATGCTTCATAGAAAGGAGAAAGGTTGTCCGGAATATCTCCGGCACCGTGGGTTGAGCTGATAACCAGCCAGATCCCAGAGGCAGATAAATCTTCCAACAGCGGACCGTGCAGCGTTTCGGTGGTAAAACCCGCCTCTTCCAGCTTTTCAGCCAGGTGTTCTGCTACATATTCGGCACCGCCGAGGGTGCTGCCGCTGATAAGAGTGATATCTGCCATAAACCGCCACCTTTATTAAGAGTGGCATATTGTACGCTGTGAACGCGTTGGGATCTACCTGTGGAAAAGTATGGGATTAAAAAAGCCGATCAGGGCTTGATGGTACGCATGATCGGGTTTTGCAGGACGATCAATGTCTCGGTGGACTGAATTTCATCAATTGTTTGGATCTTGTTGATAAGTACATGCTGGAGAGCGTCGATCGAACGGCACATCACTTTTATAAAGATGCTGTAGTGGCCGGTGGTGTAATAGGCTTCAGTGACTTCATCAAGGCTTTCCAGTTTCGCCAGCGCGGAAGGATAGTCTTTGGCGCTCTTTAATATAATGCCGATAAAGCAGCCTACGTCATAACCGAGCTGCTTCGGGCTGACATCAATACGCGCCCCGGTAATGATCCCCGCCTGCTTCATTTTCTCTACTCGAACGTGAATCGTCCCCGGACTGACGCCAAATTGTTTCGCCAGTTCGGCGTAAGCGGTGCGCGCATTGCCCATTAATGCTTCCAGGATGCCACGGTCCAGATTGTCGATTAGATAATTTTCCATAGGATTTTCTTATGCGGATTGATGATTCATTCTATTTTAGCCTTCTTTTTTAATGAATCAAAAGTGAGTTAGGCTTTTTATTGAATGATTATTGCATGCGTGTCGGTTTTTGTTGCTTAATCATAAGCAACAGGACGCAGGAGTATAAAAAATGAAAACCGCTTACATTGCCAAACAACGTCAAATTAGCTTCGTGAAATCTCACTTTTCCCGTCAACTGGAAGAACGTCTGGGGCTGATCGAAGTCCAGGCGCCGATTCTTAGCCGTGTGGGGGATGGCACGCAGGATAACTTGTCGGGCTGTGAAAAAGCGGTGCAGGTAAAAGTGAAAGCTCTGCCTGATGCCCAGTTCGAAGTGGTTCATTCACTGGCGAAGTGGAAACGTCAGACATTAGGGCAACACGACTTCAGCGCGGGCGAAGGGCTGTACACGCACATGAAAGCCCTTCGCCCCGATGAAGACCGTCTTTCTCCGTTGCACTCGGTCTATGTTGACCAGTGGGACTGGGAACGCGTAATGGGCGACGGTGAGCGTCAATTCTCGACTCTGAAAAGCACGGTAGAGGCGATCTGGGCGGGAATTAAAGCAACCGAAGCTGCGGTTAGCGAAGAGTTTGGCCTGGCACCGTTCCTGCCGGATCAGATCCACTTCGTACACAGCCAGGAGTTACTGTCTCGTTATCCGGATCTCGATGCCAAAGGGCGTGAGCGGGCGATTGCGAAAGATCTTGGCGCGGTATTCCTCGTCGGGATTGGCGGCAAGTTGAGTGATGGTCATCGTCACGACGTGCGCGCACCGGATTATGATGACTGGAGCACCCCGTCAGAGCTGGGCCATGCGGGTCTGAACGGCGATATTCTGGTATGGAACCCGGTACTGGAAGATGCGTTTGAGCTTTCTTCCATGGGGATCCGCGTGGATGCCGATACGTTGAAACATCAGCTGGCGCTGACCGGTGATGAAGATCGCCTGGAGCTGGAGTGGCATCAGGCGCTGCTGCGCGGTGAAATGCCGCAGACCATCGGCGGCGGTATCGGGCAGTCTCGTTTGACCATGCTGCTGCTGCAACTGCCACATATCGGCCAGGTTCAGTGTGGTGTATGGCCGGCAGCTGTTCGCGAGAGCGTCCCTTCTCTGCTGTAATAATTTATCGCCGCCAGCGTCTGAGCAGGCGGCTTCGCATCCCGGTATCAAAGCGCCAGATATGATCGAAAATGCGCATGATGCCGGGTTTGCCATGTGCAGACATCGCCACGGCATGAAAGCGATGCTGATGTACGCGCTGTAGCTCTTTCACTTTACTCGTCACGTCGTCAGGCAACCGCTGGGCGATAAAATCAGAAATCACCACCGCATCGGCATCAAACCATTCCCTGCTTTGCAAGCGTTCCATAATGGCGCGAAAACAACTGGCAAGATCGGTGCCGCCACGAAACTGCTGGCTTAAAAAACGGATTGCTTGTTCGATGCCTTGTGGGCCTGAAAGCTCATAACGGACGATCTCGGTGGAAAATAACATAATATAGCAGCGCCGGTTTTCAGCGAGAGCAATGCGCATCAAGGCCAGGCAGAACGCTTTCGCACACTGTTCATTAAAGCCGCCCATTGAGCCGGAAGTATCCACACAGACAATAAACGGTCCGCGCGGCTGTTCGTCGTAATCTTTATGTACCACCGGGCGTTCGATCACTTTTTCACGCCACGACTCACCGTGCAGGCGATAGGTGAGCAACTGTTTTTCCACCAGCCGACGGTAAAACTCATACTCCAGTTCCGTTATCCCCAGTGTCGCCAGTTCTGGCGGCAGGAGACGTAAAATATCATCGCTTTGTTGCAGACCATCAACCTGCTCAGGAACCGTCGCCGGTTCGCGCACCATGGTGCGGAAGGTTTCCATCTGCGCATCGTTGCGCGGTATTGATTTGGCTTCCCGTGAACGCCCCAACTGTTCTGCCAGGCGTTTCAGTTCCGGCTGTTCGTTAAGAAATTCACCGTATTTCACAATCAACTGATAGTCGCCGCGTTTAAGCTGACCGGCGCTCATATCCCACAGACGACCAGCTGCGGTATTGTTATCTGCGAGAATCGGTTCAAGTTGCCCGCTCAGCGTCATGCGTTCCTGAACTTCACTCAACAGTTGTTCGCGTTCTTCTTCTAATAGCTGCTGATTTAGCGTCGTTGCTTGCACGATCAGACTTAAACGCCAGCGCTGGAGAAAAAGCGTGTGTAACGCTGAAGTGATCGTACTGTTAGCATCAACCAACTGTCGGGCTTGTTCTGCCCATGGAGAATTCAGACGATGCAGTAAGTCCAGGATCTGTGGTAGCTGCACAATAAACTGCGGCGTGGAGAGGAGCTGGCTTTGCTGATAGCACATCACCTCTTCGGTGAGTTCCGGCGGGACTCGGGCATCTTTCAGCCGACTGCGCAGCGCCTCACGCCAGCGGGGAACATCATCAGTGATTGCCGCCTTCAGTCGTGGGAATTTTTCAAAGAAGACCGCCAGCTGCGGTGAGGCCAGCAGCGCGATGATCATCTCTTCGATCAATCCCTCTTCGCTGACGGCCAGCATCACATTAAGCGTATCCAGCGTTAGCATTGTTGTGCCTGGCGAATCTGTGCACCGACATCCTGTAGGCTGGCTTCAATGCGACCTAACCAGTCGCCAGGGATAAACAGACATTTTTGCTGTTCGCTGAATAAAGCGTGTTGCTTGCGCCAGTCGCTTTCAAGCTCTTCCAGTTGTTGTTTTATTTCACCTGGTAGACCTTCAGCCGATGAACCGGGAAGTGCCAGCGTACTGCCTTGTAAACTTATATCGCGTACAACAAGATGTTGGGCACTATCAACTTCCAGATTCAGTTTCTGGGCAAAGCCAATACCGTTCAGTTTGCCGCGAATTTCACCACCTTTACTCAGCCACTGTTCCAGCGCGTTACGCTCAAAGGAGATATGAACCACTTCCATATCATGCAGTTTTAACGGTTTTTGCAGCAGCAGAGTCAGAGTGGAAGCAGTAACGTTAACAGGAAGTTGATACTGCTGACGACGGCTGAAAATGCCGCCCAGACGAATTACCGTTAAGGCTGTTTTATCGCTTTGTTGCTGCTGGAGTTGCAGGTGACGTTGCACAATCGCGCCCAGGCGGGTCAACATCCCTTGCTGTTGCCAGGCATGACCGGTCATCAATACATCAATTTGTTGTTGTATCAAATTCAGGCTTTGCGCGTCATACCACAGGCAATCTTTCAGCAAAATGAGATCTACCGGGGCAACGGCACTGCGACCGCTAAAAAAGGCGCTGGCCTGCAATAAGCGGATCGCTTTTTTCCAGCGACGATCCGAGACATAAGGCGCATCCGGTAATTTATCCAGTTGCTGGCGCAGCATAAAAATCAGCTCAAATACATGATCGGGCAGCGTAATTTCACCAATCTCTTTCTGCCAGCGTTCATATTCTTCATCTGTGACCTGCAAGGAGGCAGGAACCGGATTGTCGTTTTCATCCTGTTGACTGGTCAGCATGGAGCGGAAATTCGCTTTATCCTGCACTTTATCTAACCACAGACGAATCAGCATGCGGTCATATAACGCTTCCAGACTGCTGTCTGCTTCCGGCAGCTCGTTGGAGGCCGCCACCAGCAGGCGCATCGGGATTTTTTCTACGTGTGCACCGTTGCGGAACTGGCGCTCGTTAATGGCGGTGAGCAGGGTATTAAGAATTGCCGGACCCGCTTTCCAGATCTCATCCAGAAAGACGATTTCTGCTTCCGGCAGGTAACCGCTGGTTAAACGTTCATAGCGCCCTTCATCTTTTAGCGCCTGAATAGAAAGGGGACCAAAAACCTCTTCCGGCGTGGAGAAGCGAGTCATCAGATATTCAAACGCGCGGGCATTCTGAAAGGCGAATTTTAAGCGCCGGGCGATCAAACTTTTGGCAATACCTGGCGGGCCAAGGAGGAACACACTTTCACCACTTAATGCCGCTAATAAACACAAGCGGATGGCGTGGCTACGTTCATAAAGCCCCTTTTCCAACGAACTGCTCAGGCGGGAAATTCTTTCCGCTAATAAATGAGGGTGAGCCATAATGAAGTGGCGTCCTTTCGTCAAAAGTTCTGCGTAAATTGCGAGTATAGACGTTTCTTGCTGGTGGCTAAAATAGTCTCAAAGGGGGGGTATTTTTCTTTGAGCCAGGTTAATGTGGCCGCATTTAGGAGTACGATTTTGCCGTTAATCGTGCATACTGTGCGCTTTTTTGTGGGCCAAGGGACTAAGCACACATTTCATATTTCAACGAAAGACTAGTCTATGAGCACTGATAATAAGCAATCATTGCCCGCGATTACCCTCGCGGCGATTGGAGTTGTCTACGGCGATATTGGTACCAGCCCGTTATATACACTTCGTGAATGTTTGTCCGGCCAGTTTGGTTTTGGCGTTGAACGCGATGCCGTGTTTGGCTTTTTATCGCTGATCTTCTGGCTGCTAATCTTTGTGGTTTCCATTAAATATCTCACCTTCGTGATGCGGGCAGATAACGCCGGTGAAGGGGGGATCCTGACGTTGATGTCGCTTGCCGGGCGTAATACGTCGGCGCGAACCACATCAATGCTGGTGATTATGGGGCTAATCGGCGGCAGCTTTTTCTATGGTGAAGTCGTCATAACACCCGCTATTTCGGTGATGTCCGCCATTGAAGGTCTGGAAATCGTCGCCCCGCAGCTGGATACCTGGATAGTTCCCCTCTCAATTATCGTTCTCACATTATTATTCATGATTCAAAAACATGGCACGGCTATGGTCGGTAAGCTGTTTGCGCCGATCATGCTGACCTGGTTTTTGATTCTGGCAGGGCTGGGGTTACGTAGCATTATTGCTAACCCGGAAGTGCTGCATGCACTGAATCCGATGTGGGCGGTGCATTTCTTCCTTGAATACAAAACGGTTTCTTTTATTGCATTAGGGGCAGTGGTGCTGTCGATTACGGGGGTCGAGGCGCTGTATGCTGATATGGGGCACTTTGGTAAGTTCCCTATTCGTCTGGCGTGGTTCACCGTCGTATTGCCTTCCTTAACCCTTAATTACTTCGGCCAGGGAGCGCTGTTGTTAAAGAATCCGGAAGCGATTAAGAACCCGTTCTTCCTGTTGGCACCGGACTGGGCGCTGATCCCGCTGCTGATCATCGCCGCACTGGCGACGGTAATTGCCTCGCAGGCGGTTATCTCTGGCGTCTTCTCATTGACGCGTCAGGCGGTACGTCTGGGATATTTGTCGCCGATGCGCATTATTCACACTTCCGAAATGGAGTCAGGGCAAATCTATATTCCCTTTGTGAACTGGATGCTCTATGTCGCGGTCGTGATTGTGATTGTCAGCTTTGAGCACTCCAGCAACCTGGCGGCGGCGTACGGGATTGCGGTGACCGGAACCATGGTGCTGACGTCTATTCTCTCGACTACCGTGGCACGTCAGAACTGGCACTGGAATAAGTATTTTGTTGTGCTGATCCTGATTGCTTTCCTTTGTGTCGATATTCCCTTGTTCACCGCTAACCTCGATAAACTGCTCTCCGGCGGCTGGTTGCCATTGAGCCTCGGTACGGTGATGTTTATCGTGATGACCACCTGGAAGAGCGAGCGTTTCCGCTTGCTGCGGCGGATGCATGAACATGGTAACTCTCTGGAAGCGATGATTGCTTCGCTGGAGAAATCACCGCCCGTTCGCGTGCCTGGGACCGCGGTGTATATGTCGCGTGCAATCAACGTCATTCCCTTTGCGCTGATGCATAACCTGAAACATAACAAGGTATTGCATGAGCGGGTGATTCTGTTAACTCTGCGCACCGAAGACGCGCCATATGTCCATAACGTCCGTCGGGTACAGATTGAACAACTGTCGCCCACTTTCTGGCGCGTGGTGGCAAGTTATGGTTGGCGAGAAACGCCAAACGTGGAAGAAGTTTTCCACCGCTGCGGTCTGGAAGGATTAAGTTGCCGGATGATGGAAACCTCCTTCTTTATGTCGCATGAGTCGTTGATCCTCGGCAAACGCCCGTGGTATTTGCGTCTGCGCGGCAAGCTGTACTTGCTGCTGCAACGTAATGCGCTGCGTGCGCCGGATCAATTTGAAATCCCACCAAACAGGGTTATCGAACTGGGTACTCAGGTCGAAATCTAACGCCAGACGCCTCCTTTCTCCATAAGGGGGCGTTTTTGTTTTCATGGTTAATCACCATGTAAAACGTTTCGAGGTTGATCACATTTCCGTAACGTCACGATGGTTTTCCCAACTCAGTCAGGATTAAACTGCGGGTCAGCGAAACGTTTCGCTGATGGAGAAAAAAATGAAAAAAGGCACCGTTCTTAATTCTGATATTTCATCGGTGATCTCCCGTCTGGGACATACCGATACGCTGGTGGTGTGTGATGCTGGTTTACCCATCCCCAAAAGTACAACGCGTATCGATATGGCATTAACCCAGGGTGTACCTTCTTTTATGCAGGTGCTGGGCGTCGTCACAAATGAAATGCAGGTCGAGGCGGCCATTATCGCGGAAGAGATCAAACAACATAATCCGCATCTCCACGAAACGTTGCTCACTCACCTTGAGCAGCTGCAACAACACCAGGGAAATACCATTGAAATTCGTTACACCACGCATGAACAATTCAAACAACAAACCGCAGAAAGTCAGGCGGTAATTCGCAGCGGAGAATGTTCTCCGTATGCGAATATCATTCTCTGTGCTGGCGTGACGTTCTGAGGCCGTCATGGAAGCATTACTTCAGCTTAAAGGCATCGATAAAGCCTTCCCGGGCGTAAAAGCCCTCTCGGGCGCAGCGTTAAATGTCTATCCGGGCCGTGTGATGGCGCTGGTGGGCGAAAACGGTGCGGGTAAATCCACCATGATGAAAGTGCTTACGGGTATCTATACTCGCGATGCCGGTACGCTTTTATGGCTGGGGAAAGAAACGACGTTTACCGGGCCGAAATCTTCCCAGGAAGCCGGGATTGGGATTATCCATCAGGAACTGAACCTGATCCCGCAGTTGACCATTGCCGAAAACATTTTCCTCGGTCGTGAGTTTGTTAATCGCTTTGGCAAAATTGACTGGAAAACCATGTATGCCGAAGCGGATAAATTGCTGGCTAAACTTAACCTGCGCTTTAAAAGCGACAAGCTGGTGGGCGATCTTTCCATCGGTGACCAGCAAATGGTTGAAATAGCCAAAGTGCTGAGCTTTGAGTCGAAAGTCATCATTATGGATGAACCGACCGATGCGCTGACCGATACCGAAACCGAATCCTTGTTCCGCGTCATCCGCGAGCTGAAATCGCAAGGCCGCGGTATTGTCTATATTTCCCACCGCATGAAAGAAATCTTCGAGATTTGCGATGACGTTACCGTTTTTCGTGACGGGCAATTTATTGCTGAGCGTGAAGTAGCATCACTGACCGAAGATTCGCTGATTGAGATGATGGTGGGCCGCAAGCTGGAAGATCAATATCCACACCTGGACAAAGCGCCGGGAGATATTCGCCTGAAAGTCGATAATCTCTGCGGACCTGGCGTTAACGATGTCTCTTTTACTTTACGCAAAGGCGAAATCCTTGGCGTCTCTGGTTTGATGGGCGCAGGTCGTACTGAACTGATGAAAGTGCTCTACGGCGCACTGCCGCGCACCAGCGGTTACGTCACCCTGGATGGGCATGAAGTCGTTACCCGTTCACCACAGGATGGCCTGGCAAACGGCATTGTGTATATCTCCGAAGACCGTAAACGTGACGGTTTAGTGCTGGGCATGTCAGTAAAAGAGAATATGTCGCTGACCGCGCTGCGCTACTTCAGCCGCGCTGGCGGCAGTTTGAAGCATGCCGATGAACAGCAGGCAGTAAGTGATTTCATTCGTCTGTTTAATGTGAAAACGCCGTCGATGGAACAGGCAATTGGTCTGCTTTCCGGTGGCAATCAGCAAAAAGTGGCGATTGCCCGTGGTCTGATGACACGCCCCAAAGTGTTGATCCTCGATGAGCCTACCCGTGGCGTAGATGTCGGCGCGAAAAAAGAGATCTATCAACTGATTAACCAGTTCAAAGCCGATGGCTTGAGCATCATTCTGGTGTCATCGGAGATGCCAGAAGTATTAGGCATGAGCGATCGCATCATCGTCATGCATGAAGGGCATCTCAGCGGGGAATTTACTCGTGAGCAGGCCACCCAGGAAGTGTTAATGGCTGCCGCTGTGGGCAAGCTTAATCGCGTGAATCAGGAGTAAAAAAATGACAACCCAGACTGTCTCTGGTCGCCGTTATTTCACGAAAGCGTGGCTGATGGAGCAGAAATCGCTTATCGCTCTGCTGGTGCTGATCGCGATTGTCTCGACGTTAAGTCCGAACTTTTTCACCATCAATAACTTATTCAATATTCTCCAGCAAACCTCGGTGAACGCCATTATGGCAGTCGGGATGACGCTGGTGATCCTGACGTCGGGCATCGACTTGTCGGTAGGTTCTCTGTTGGCGCTGACCGGCGCAGTTGCTGCATCTATCGTTGGCATTGAAGTCAATGCGCTGGTGGCTGTTGCTGCTGCTCTCGCGTTAGGTGCCGCAATTGGTGCGGTAACCGGGGTGATTGTAGCGAAAGGTCGCGTCCAGGCGTTTATCGCTACGCTGGTTATGATGCTTTTACTGCGCGGCGTGACCATGGTTTATACCAACGGTAGCCCAGTGAATACCGGCTTTACTGAGAACGCCGATCTGTTTGGCTGGTTTGGTATTGGTCGTCCGCTGGGCGTACCGACGCCAGTCTGGATCATGGGTATTGTCTTCCTCGCGGCCTGGTACATGCTGCATCACACGCGTTTGGGGCGTTACATCTACGCGCTGGGCGGCAACGAAGCGGCAACGCGTCTTTCTGGTATCAACGTCAATAAAATCAAAATCATCGTCTATTCTCTTTGTGGTCTGCTGGCATCGCTGGCCGGGATCATTGAAGTGGCGCGTCTCTCCTCCGCACAACCCACGGCGGGGACTGGCTATGAGCTGGATGCTATTGCTGCGGTGGTTCTGGGCGGTACGAGTCTGGCGGGCGGAAAAGGTCGCATTGTTGGAACGTTGATCGGTGCATTAATTCTTGGCTTCCTTAATAATGGATTGAATTTGTTAGGTGTTTCCTCCTATTACCAGATGATCGTCAAAGCGGTGGTGATTTTGCTGGCGGTGCTGGTAGACAACAAAAAGCAGTAATAACGACTACAGGACATCTTGAATATGAACATGAAAAAACTGGCTACCCTGGTTTCCGCTGTTGCGCTAAGCGCCACCGTCAGTGCGAATGCGATGGCAAAAGACACCATCGCGCTGGTGGTCTCCACGCTTAACAACCCGTTCTTTGTATCGCTGAAAGATGGCGCGCAGAAAGAGGCGGATAAACTTGGTTATAACCTGGTGGTGCTGGACTCCCAGAACAACCCGGCGAAAGAGCTGGCGAACGTACAGGACTTAACCGTTCGCGGCACCAAAATTCTGCTGATTAACCCGACCGACTCCGACGCAGTGGGTAATGCTGTGAAGATGGCTAACCAGGCGAACATCCCGGTTATCACTCTTGACCGCCAGGCAACGAAAGGTGAAGTGGTGAGCCACATTGCTTCTGATAACGTACTTGGCGGCAAAATCGCCGGTGATTACATCGCGAAGAAAGCGGGCGAAGGTGCCAAAGTTATCGAGCTGCAAGGCATTGCTGGTACATCCGCAGCCCGTGAACGTGGCGAAGGCTTCCAGCAGGCTGTTGCTGCTCACAAGTTTAATGTTCTTGCCAGCCAGCCAGCAGATTTTGATCGCACCAAAGGTTTGAACGTAATGCAGAACCTGTTGACCGCACATCCGGATGTTCAGGCTGTATTCGCGCAGAATGATGAAATGGCGCTGGGCGCGCTGCGCGCACTGCAAACTGCCGGTAAATCGGATGTGATGGTCGTCGGATTTGATGGTACACCGGATGGCGAAAAAGCGGTGAATGATGGCAAACTAGCAGCGACTATCGCTCAGCTACCCGATCAGATTGGCGCGAAAGGCGTCGAAACCGCAGATAAAGTACTGAAAGGCGAGAAAGTTCAGGCTAAGTATCCGGTTGATCTGAAACTGGTTGTTAAGCAGTAGTTTTAATCAGGTTGTATGACCTGATGGTGACATAAATACGGCATCGACAGATGAACGTGTAATATAAAGAAAAGCAGGGCACGCGCCACCCTAACACGGTGGCGCATTTTATGGACATCCCGAATATGCAAAACGCAGGCAGCCTCGTTGTTCTTGGCAGCATTAATGCTGACCACATTCTTAATCTTCAATCTTTTCCTACCCCAGGCGAAACCGTAACCGGTAACCACTATCAGGTTGCATTTGGCGGCAAAGGCGCGAATCAGGCTGTGGCTGCTGGGCGTAGCGGTGCGAATATCGCGTTTATTGCCTGTACTGGCGATGACAGCATTGGCGAGAGCGTTCGCCAGCAGCTCGCCACTGATAACATCGATATTTCTCCGGTCAGCGTGATCAAAGGCGAATCAACAGGTGTGGCGCTGATTTTTGTTAATGGCGAAGGTGAGAATGTCATTGGTATTCATGCCGGCGCTAATGCTGCCCTTTCCCCGGCGCTGGTGGAAGCGCAACGTGAGCGTATTGCCAACGCGTCAGCATTATTAATGCAGCTGGAATCACCACTCGAAAGTGTGATGGCAGCGGCGAAAATCGCCCATCAAAATAAGACTATCGTTGCGCTTAACCCGGCTCCGGCTCGCGAACTTCCTGACGAACTGCTGGCGCTGGTGGACATTATTACGCCAAACGAAACGGAAGCAGAAAAGCTCACCGGTATTCGTGTTGAAAATGATGAAGATGCAGCGAAGGCGGCGCAGGTACTGCATGAAAAAGGTATCCGTACTGTACTGATTACTTTAGGAAGTCGTGGTGTATGGGCTAGCGTGAATGGTGAAGGTCAGCGCGTTCCTGGATTCCGGGTGCAGGCTGTCGATACCATTGCTGCCGGAGATACCTTTAACGGCGCGTTAATCACGGCGTTGCTGGAAGAAAAACCATTGCCAGAGGCGATTCGGTTTGCCCATGCTGCCGCTGCGATTGCCGTAACACGTAAAGGCGCACAACCTTCCGTACCGTGGCGTGAAGAGATCGACGCATTTTTAGACAGGCAGAGGTGACGCTTGGCTACAATGAAAGATGTTGCCCGCCTGGCGGGCGTTTCTACCTCAACAGTTTCTCACGTTATCAATAAAGATCGCTTCGTCAGTGAAGCGATTACCGCCAAAGTTGAAGCGGCGATTAAAGAACTCAATTACGCGCCATCAGCCCTGGCGCGTAGCCTCAAACTCAATCAAACACATACCATTGGCATGTTGATCACTGCCAGTACCAATCCTTTCTATTCAGAACTGGTGCGTGGCGTTGAACGCAGCTGCTTCGAACGCGGTTATAGTCTCGTCCTTTGCAATACCGAAGGCGATGAACAGCGGATGAATCGCAATCTGGAAACGCTGATGCAAAAACGCGTTGATGGCTTGCTGTTACTGTGCACCGAAACGCATCAACCTTCGCGTGAAATCATGCAACGTTATCCGACAGTGCCTACTGTGATGATGGACTGGGCTCCGTTCGATGGCGACAGCGATCTTATTCAGGATAACTCGTTGCTGGGCGGAGACTTAGCAACGCAATATCTGATCGATAAAGGTCATACCCGTATCGCCTGTATTACCGGTCCGCTGGATAAAACTCCGGCGCGCCTGCGGTTGGAAGGTTATCGGGCGGCGATGAAACGTGCGGGTCTCAACATTCCTGATGGCTATGAAGTCACTGGTGATTTTGAATTTAACGGCGGGTTTGACGCCATGCGCCAACTGTTATCACATCCGCTGCGTCCTCAGGCCGTCTTTACCGGAAATGACGCTATGGCTGTTGGCGTTTACCAGGCGCTGTATCAGGCAGAGTTACAGGTTCCGCAGGATATCGCGGTGATTGGCTATGACGATATCGAACTGGCAAGCTTTATGACGCCACCATTAACCACTATCCACCAACCGAAAGATGAACTGGGGGAACTGGCGATTGATGTACTCATCCATCGGATAACCCAGCCGACCCTTCAGCAACAACGATTACAACTTACTCCGATTCTGATGGAACGCGGTTCGGCTTAGATTTACGCTGTCTTTTGATCAAATTATTACCATCAGTTGTTTTCAGAAGCATGAACATTGCTGCTGAAGCAACAGTAATAATGCCCATCGTGATAAACGTATAGTGGAATTGTTCGACTGTCGTTGTGCCTTCCATCCCTTCATAAACGCGAAGGACGGCCGCACTTACAGCAACGCCTAAACTGATAGACAGTTGCTGCGTGACCGCCAGAACACTGTTACCGCTGCTGGCGTTGTCATCGGTCAGATCGGCAAGTGTGATGGTATTCATCGCGGTAAATTGCGTCGACATAGCCATCCCTAATATAAACAACGGCAAGATCAGCATCCATATCGCCATTGCCGGTGATTGCAAATAGAACTGAGCGATCATTAGCCCAATAATCACCGTGATCCCAACTAACGTATGGCGATAGCCCAGACGACGTAAGACTTGGGTAACCATCGATTTTGCAATAATGGAACCTAACGCTGTCGGTGCCATCATACAGCCGGCAATAAAAGCCTGATAACCAAATCCTACCTGTAACATCAATGGCATAAGGAACGGTACACAACCGGTCCCCAGACGGGTTGCAATATTGCCTACGATACCGATCGAGAAAGTGCGGGTTTTAAATAAATCTAATGAAATTAATGGGTTTGGCGTGCGTCGTGCATGGAGAATATAGAGAAGCAGTAACCCGATGCTGGTGACAATTACCGTCAAGGCAATCCAACTGGCGACAATCTTTTCCCCGAATAGCTCTATTCCGCTTGAGAAGAGAACAAGGCTAAGGCCAAACAGCAAAAAGCCAGTGATATCGAATCTGCGTCGTGCGGTGGTGAAATTGGGCATATGTTTGCGCGCGTAAAGAAGGCCCGCAATACCTATGGGGATATTGATTAAAAATATCCAGTGCCAGGTTGCCCAGGTGACCAGCACGCCGCCAAGAACGGGGCCTAAAATTGGCCCCACCAGACCCGGCATGGCGACAAAATTCAATACAGGAAGAAGCTCATTACGAGGATAAGCGCGCAGTAAGGCCAGCCGAGCAACAGGCATCATCATTGCGCCGCCTATCCCCTGAATAACCCGGAAGACAACCAGCTGTGGTAGCGAGTTAGAAAGTGCGCAGGCCAGAGAACCCAACGTGAACAGACTCACGGCAAGAGTAAATATGCGACGCGTACCGAAGCGATCGGCTAGCCATCCGCTTACCGGAATAAGCATCGCCACCGTCAGCGTATAACTGATGATGGCTGATTGCATCGCGAGAGGAGAACGATTAAGGCTATGAGCGATTGCGGGTAAGGCGGTATTCAGAATAGTGGCATCAAGTGCCTGCATGAAGAAGGCCATCGCCGCGATCCACGGCAAACCCGCCATACTGCGCTTCTTTTTATCGCTCATTCAATGTCCTGTTATCGGGGTGTCACTTATCAGGTGAGCGTAGCAGCGCCTGACAAGCTTTAAATGCCGCGTCGCCATCGCTTTGGATAATCGCGTCAACAATCGCCTGGTGCAGATCCAGCTTTATCACTGTGTCGCTGGTAATTGACGTGAAGTAAGTGTGATAAACCGAATGGAAGAGCGAGGCGAATGAGGTCAAAAACGGATTGGCGCTCATTTCATAGATATGCTCATGCCAGGCCATATCGACCTCAATCCAGCGTTCACGGCGAAAGTTCTCTTTTAATGCCACCATTTCGGCCATTAACGTATTGAGATGCGCCTTCTGTTCCGCGGTGCCAACCATTGCTGCCAGTAGGCAAGCTTGCGGCTCCAGACAGATACGCATAACCAGAAAGTGATCGATGACCTGATGAAAGTTCTCTTCTGTCATCCACCAGGTAAGCAATTCCTGATCAAGAAAATTCCAGTTTGATTGTGGCATGACCCGGGTACCAATTCGCGGTCGCGGTAAAACCATCCCTTTTGCCGTTAACGTTTTGACCGCTTCGCGTACCGCTGTACGACTCACTCCAAATTGCTCGCCCAGCTCAATCTCACCAGGCAAAATGGTGCCGGGTTCATATTCACCTTTTAAGATGCGTTGCGCCAGCTTCTCAGCCAGAACATACGAAAGGTTTTTCTGTGCAGCTAACTGTTGTGCGCTTAAAGGCATTACTAATCTTCCTTTTTCTTTTTATTCCTCCTTAGTATGCCACCAGGAAGTGTGATTACGGTTGCAAAAACGGCAAATTGCTTGTTTTATGGCACATTAACGGGGCTTTTGCTGAAAAAATGCGCGGTCAGAAAATTATTTTAAATTTCCTCTTGTCAGGCCGGAATAACTCCCTATAATGCGCCACCACTGACACGGAACAACGGCAAACACGCCGCCGGGTTAGCGGGGTTCTCCTGAGAATTCCGGCAGAGAAAGCAAAAATAAATGCTTGACTCTGTAGCGGGAAAGCGTATTATGCACACCCCGCGCCGCTGAGAAAAAGCGAAGCGGCACTGCTCTTTAACAATTTATCAGACAATCTGTGTGGGCACTCGAAGATACGGATTCTTAACGTCGCAAGACGAAAAATGAATACCAAGTCTCAAGAGTGAACACGTAATTC
>NZ_JBJQLL010000011.1:0-170431 GCF_046486405.1 Escherichia sp. WS338
CGGGTTAACGGCAGCAAAGAACCTTGCAGAGGCGTTCGAGCATTATAACGAATGGCATCCGCATAGTGCACTGGGTTATCGCTCGCCACGGGAATATCTACGGCAGCGGGCCAGTAATGGGTTAAGTGATAACAGGTGTCTGGAAATATAGGGGCAAATCCACTGCATGACAAAGTCATCGGGCATTATCTGAACATAAAACACTATCAATAAGTTGGAGTCATTACCGACGAAGCGATAGCGATAATGACTGAAAGCGGAAAAATAAAAACAAATTGAATAATGTGTTTGGTAATGAATTTATCGGGGGGAATTGGGCATATCTACCGCTTACGTCGAGCCGCTCACACCCGGTCAATGACCTGACAATCTCCCGGCAAGTCCCGACGTCGGGACTTGCGCCCCTGACACCGAAAAATAGCAGGAACCCGCTCGCTACGGGTCCTCAGCTCAGTGCAAACCTGACTCAGCTCCTGCATTGCATCCCCGAAATTACCACACTCAGTACTTCATCACCTGCCACCAATACCCGTGTCAGTCCTTCGTGACCTGACGCAATTACCCGACTCAGAGCTTCAGAGTCAGCCGCCGGTACCTGCCCGGTGCTCGCCCCTGCGCAACCAAGATAAATCGACCATTGGCAGACTGCGATCATTCGTATGCATCGCTGATGACGCGCCCGAAAAACGCGTTAATGTAAGTGTGGAACAATACTTTGTTACTATGCATCAAAAAAAGTATTTGAAACGTAATCGGGCACCGTAACGATCATCGGTAATGTCACAATTACTATATCTACAGTTACTATCCAGAATTGAGTAATAAGCCCCGAGGTAAATATTAAAGTTCTCCATATCCATCACATTAGCAAACTGATAAGATGCATGAATGGTGTGAATGTTGTATATTCCTTCACCATCAATCCAGCAACCATTATTACACACGACACCACTAAATTCATCAATCTTATTATGTGCGTAGATATAACCCAGTTCGAAACGTTTCCACAGAGCATTAATACTGGCAGTGAAATCTTTCTCATTACTGGCATCCAAATAGGCGGTATTAAGAGTAACCACGATGCCATTTTCCGGATCTGTTTTCAGACCGTTCCATGTCATGCTAATACCATAACCGGAACGATTGGACTGATCGACAAAATTCCCCTTATTATCGGTATAGCCATAAGCATTTTTTACCACGTTCGCTTCCATCGCTGCGGAGACTGTGAATTCTTCCGTTGGCGACCAGGCAATTACCGGGCGCAGATAAGCGACATTTTTCTGCTGCTCCATATATCGTCCATGATAATTACCGTTATTATATAAAGATGTTCCGTCTTCAAGTAACGTGTTTAACTCAAAATACCAGTTATCGAGTTGTTTACTGATGAGGAAATTACCACCAGCGTCAGAACGACCGCGTCCCTCTTTCATCATATAGATATAACCACGGCCATCAGCATAAATATCATTAGCTGTATTACCGGAATACTCAATGAAAGTATCCTGATTTAGAGGGAACATATCGTAAGCTTCAAAACGACCGACTTTCACTTTCCACTCGTCATCTTTTCCAAAAAAGAATAATGCATCATCAATATTCACTGAACCGTGCATATCCGCCAGTGGTTGTGCTGAAAATCCAGCGAAATAACCATTATCAAGCTTACGGGTACCGTCAAAACCTAATAGAATACGGCCATTAAGGTCCCACCGTTCATTCACTGACTCACTGTTCGCCCCGGAACTTATCATTACTAACTGACCGGGTTTACTGGCAGCATCTATATTAAACTCCACATCACCATAAAACTTCAAATCATTGTAACCAGAGAGCAGAAAACCTGGAGAAGATGTTTTTTCTTTTGTTGACTCAACTACTGCATAGCTGTTAGCATCTTTTTTATTCTGCTCTGAACTAATTTGACGTATTTCAGAATGTTGTTCTATATCAAAACTCTTTAACATTCTTTCTGCTTTTTCCGCCCTTTTTTCTGCAGCTTCCAGGCGTTCTTCCAGCAATGCCATTCTTTGTTCAAGCGTTAGCCCCCCTGTTTTTGCTGCACACGCATTGTATTCCAGTAATAAAAAAAGAGATAAACCCAAAAGTAACTTATTCATTTTACCCCCTTAAATAAAAACAAATGTGGGTACTCTTATATTCTCTGTATCAACACAAAATACCATTCATATTCTTCACCAGACTGGTATATATAATCGCAACACATTACCAAAAGCACACAGCAAAGATAATTAATGTGTACTGGCAAAGTAATGACAGATAATGTCAGAAAAAATACTGATATCGATATGTCTCAGGTCAGCATCCATAAAGTGCCATCAGTTAATATCGCATCGCCATGAGCGGCATATAACGATAATTGTCTCGAGTCCGCTTGCGGATAAATACGACTTGATAAGGTTGCCTCACCATCGTTAACAAACACTTCAACAGATGAACGATCCAAGAAAATACGAAGAGTCAGATATTCTGTATCAGGAAGTTCAACACTGCGGTAACCATCCAACCCTTCCTCAGGGTAATAGCGCCACAGTACCAGTCGCCCGGCCTGATTATCCACATAAAGTCGCAGACCGTCTCCAAGGCGGACGCCATAGTGCTCCGCATGACTGTCAACCGTATGCCACGTCACCAATAATTCTGCGGCCTGTACATTTTCGGTCAGTAATTGCAAACCCTGTAACCTTACAGGGGATAATGGCTGGCATTTTTTGCGCAGAGATTCGACTTCACGCACAGGTCGCTGGCACAGCCGGCCATCGCGCTCAAAAACCTCTCTGGGCAGCGTCAGACATCCTGCCCAGGCTTCACTGCGGGTGGGCACGGGTGAATCCCACATATTCATCCATGCCATAATGATACGCCTGCCGTCCTCAGCCAGCATGGACTGTGGAGCATAAAAGTCATGACCATAATCCAGCTCTTCAAATCCCCCTTTCAGCGCAAAGACAGAACCAGGCTTCCAGCTCCCTGCCAACACACCGCTCTGAAAAAGGTTACGGAACCGATAACCGGAAGGGGGCATCCCCTGTGGTGAGAACATCAGCCAGTGAAAATTACCACACCTGAAGAAATCGGGGCATTCCCACATATAACTTTTTCCGGCTGCGGAATGAGCAAGAACATGCTCCAGATGCCAGTCCCGCAAAGATGTCCCGCGATACAACAGAACTTGCCCATTGTCAGAAGCGTCCCGGGCACCAATGACCATCCACCAGGAGCCGTCTTCGTGCCAGACTTTGGGATCACGGAAATGCATTATACCTTCCGGAGGTGTCAGCACACAGCCCTGCTTCTCAAAGTGAATACCATCATGACTTGTAGCCAGACACTGTACTTCACGGATAATGCTGTCATTACCACGATCATCGAGACAAATATGACCAGTATAAATAAGTGATAGCACGCCATCATCATCCACGGCACTCCCTGAAAAACAGCCATCACGATCATATTTATCTCCGGGTGCCAGCGCGATAGGTTCGTGTTGCCAGTGCAACATGTCGGTACTGGTGGCATGCCCCCAGTGCATTGGCCCCTGATATGCGCTTGCAGGATGATGCTGGAAGAACGCATGGTAACGCCCATTGAAGTAAATAAGGCCATTTGGATCATTCATCCAGCCGGCAGGTGGAGCCAGATGAAAAATCGGGTACCAGGCATTACCACGACGTGCGCAAAGTTTTTCAAGGGCAGACTGTGCCAAAGCAAGACGCTGTTTCATCAGTTAATCTCCGAATGCGCTGCAGGGGCTTTTTCTACAGAAGGGTGTACGCTCCCGCGGGAAGAACTCAGCGTGAAAACTGATATCACGGTAACAGTCAGAGCAATCATCCCGAGCACAAAATACGTATTCTGGAATCCCATACGATCATACAGGTGGCCGGCAAAGGTAGAGAGAAGTATTGCAGCAAGTTGTTTGGAAAACTGAAAACCTATTAAATAAACGGTCGCTGACAGTCGGGTGTCAAACACTGCCGTAATATATTTGAACGCCCCAACCAGCAAAAATGGAACTTCAAGAGCGTGAAGCATTTTCAGAATCACCACTTCTGTCGCGGTGGTGGCAAAAGCAGAACCGGTAATGCGGATGGTCATAATTCCCCCCGCAACAAGCAGGGTATTTTTGGCACCAATGCGATGAATTATCCATGGTGTACAGAACATGATAATGGCATTACAAATCTCCCCCGCAGTGGTAGCAAATCCGAATGCTTTTATTCCTGCCTGAGGAGTGTCAAAGAATGAACGAAAAAATGTGGCAAACTGCTGATCAAATACATCATAGACACAGGCCACACCAATCGTGTAGAGAACAAACATCCACATCTGACGCATGCGAAACAGGCTGAAGACCATTCTGGTCGAAATCAGGGAAGAATTGGCACCCAGTGTATTCATAACCATTGCCGTCTGGCTGGTACTGGGGCGCGCCAGAAACAACAGAAGAAGCAACAATAATGCGCTTCCTGACCCCATCCAGAAAACCAGAGAAGGATCGACATTAAAAAGCATTCCAGCCATAGCCGCACATAACGCCCAGCCCAGACACCCGAACATCCTCGCTTTACCGTATTCAAATCCACGACTGCGACTGACCCGCTCTATATAAGCTTCAATAGCTCCGGCACCTGCAGAAAACACAAAACCAATAAAGACACCGCCAGTCAGTGCGCCTGCCCAGATATTGAAGCGCAGCAGGGGCGCAAATACATATAAAAAAAAGGGGGCGAAAAATACAAGTAACAGGCTGATACTCCAGATCAGGTTTTTTTTCAGTCCCAGGCGATCTGATATGACCCCAAGCAATGGCTGGAAACTGATGGCAAACAGAGAAAGACATGAAAAGACTATACCTGTATCCGTTTTACTCAGTCCGACCACATCGGACAGCCATACAGGCAAAAACGGAAAACAGGTTGCCATGATGAAAAAGTAGAGAAAGAAGAACAGACCGAAAATCCAGAAATCGGGATTTTTATGCGTACTTGCAGAATTCATTATTCTTACCCTCACGGGATAATATTGAGAAACAGGACGGAGCTGAGGCTCCGTACCTCTCTTCACACAGCTCTTTCAAGTGCTATCAAAATCGCACTCTCCGGATCCAGTACGGGGAGCTGAATCCCTCCCTGTGCCAGCCATTCACCACTGGCCTCAAGGCTCTGATTCATCCAGACAGGTAATTTGCGCATGGTATGACCGCCTTCACCAACCACCTGGAGGTCCGGGTGATCAATAACCCGAAGCCGGTAACGCACTTCCGCCGCCAGACCGGGAAAACGAAGTATGCCTGGTAAGGTGTAATCCGGCATTGCAAGCTGGCTGATCATAAAAAGTGCCTGAGACTGATCAGGGCTGACGACTCCCTGAACCTGTATCGAAGGATCTGGCATATCCACACGCCAGAGAACTCCTGTATGAATCAGTTGTCGCCATTCTTTATAGAGCAAGGCATACCGGCGATAACCGTCAGATTCCTTCGCATCTGCGGCCACCGGATCCAGCTCCAGCCCCATATGGCCGAACAATGCCGTCAGCCCACGAAAAGCGATGCTGTGCTGCCGGAAAGTTGCATGGCAGCGGCGATGGCCAATATGCGCCCCCATCACCTCAGGAGGGAAAAAGTAACTCATGCCACGTTGTATGGTGCAGCGCTCCAGGGCATCATTATTGTCAGATGCCCAGAACCGGTGTGTGCGTTTCAGGACTTCGAAGTCAATACGCCCCCCACCGGAAGCACAGGACTCAAACTCAACATGTGGAAAACGTTCACGGAGGAGATCAAGCAATCGATAGAACTGACGGGTCTGTGCATCTGCTGCCGCACGGCCTTCATGCCCTGCCTGTACAAGCTCACGATTCATGTCCCATTTCACATAATCAACCGGATGTTCTCCCAGTAACCATAAGAAACGTTCATAAATGTAAGCAAAGGCCTCTGGAATATTCAGGTTAAGAACATACTGATATCTTCCGGTTGGCTGGGAATATCCAGGCATTGACAATACCCAGTCAGGATGAAGACGAAACAGGTCAGAATCCGGGTTAATCATTTCCGGCTCAACCCATATGCCAAATTCCATACCGAGAGATTTCACATGTTTAATAACCGGCATCAGCCCGTTCGGGTATTTCTGTTCATCGGTATACCAGTCGCCCAGAGCCGCGCGGTCATCGTTACGTCCTTTAAACCAGCCATCATCAATAATGAAACGTTCAACGCCCAGTGCTGCTGCACGCTCAGCCATCTGCATGATGTAATCAGGATTGTGATTGAAATAAATACCTTCCCAGGTATTGAGATGTACAGGGCGGGGTTTTTGCTCAGGGAAACGGATAATTTCATCACGCAAAAAACGATGGTATTGCTGACTCATTCCATTCAGGCCATCCGCAGAGTGGCAGGCATATAGCCACGGGGTGTACAGGGTTTCATTCTTCCTGAGAGCCTTCTCACCCGGCATCCACAGAGCCTCAGCCTGAACGTAACGCCTGCCGTCAGTTTTTGCCTCACATCTCATGCGGTGATTTCCACTCCACCCCAGATGCACAGCCCACACCTCTCCCTGTTGTTCCGAGAAGCCTGGCGTGCCGACAATCAGCGCCGGAAAATGCTCATGAGATGTCCGCCCTCTGCGATTTTCCAGAACAAAAGCATCATGAGTGAGACGTACCCTGTGCGGCTGAAATTCACGAGTCCAGCGTCCGTGAAAAGCCATGACTTCTTCCGCACGTTCCGCTAAAGGTAAAGTGATGGCGAAACGATTTATCTGCCAGTCCCCCTCTCTGAGGTTGGTCAGTGCATGACGAACTTTCAGAATTCCTGATGGCGTCATCACCAGCTCGCTGACCAGACGCAGGCCGGCTACCGAATCTTCACTGGTAAGTCTCAGAGTGTTTTCGGTATGTTCCACGTCAACTGTATAAAAAACAGGAGATGCATCCAGCCCATTCCTGTGTCCTTCCAGTCCCGGAGAGCTAAAAAGTCCCAGGGCATTTTCAGCCATCAGTGTTAGTGGCGTATCAATATCCAGACGACCATTCGCAACCGGTCTTTCCAGGCTGGCACAGTCATCCGGTGAGAAATGTTTCAGTGCAGAGCCCCACCAGATAATTTCTGCATGTGGACGGGTTTTAATAATTAAATCAGAGCGAGGACTGCTCAGTCTGCAGTACTTTGAAACCATAAGACATTCTCCTTTCTCAGGGATGCCTTACTGTTGATCCGAAACGTTTCGGGTATCAACCAAAACGTTTCGGATATGTGAGCTGGATAAAAAAATCAGGAGCAAGGAGGATGAATCGTCTTTCCCGGATAAAATACCGGGTTCCAGACAACCTGTAGTGGTTTTGATGATGAATCAGTAATTATCTGATATATCATCTCGGAAATCTGGCGACCAACGAGGCTTCGTGTTGACTGAATAACTGCAGCCACATCCAGCTCAATAATACTGTCCTGTGGCAAACCATCATATACAACCAGAGATACCGCATCTTTTCCTGAAAGACGACCGCTCAACTGCAGTGCCATGGCAGCACCATCTCCACTCAGGTCATTGTCAGTAATAATAGCTGTTGGTGGTATCGGTAGTGACATTAACTCCATCACGGCCTGATATCCTGCTCGCCGTGTGGGAGAAACCAGCCGCAGCCATGTATCTTCCAGTTCATGCTCATTCAGTGCATCAAGCCATCCCTGACGTCTTGCAACAACATAGCTATGTGAAGTGTCTTCACTCAACAATGCAATACGTTTATGTCCCAAAGCAATCAGTTTCTGGGTTGCCTGTCCAGTCCCGGCATGATTATCAAAGTCAAACCACGCACAGGGCAGACCAGATGGTACCCGACCAAGAGCCAGAAATGGAATACCTGCTTTATGAAGGTGTGTGATACGGGGATCGTCATCCAGAGTGTGTGCAATGATGAGAGCATCAACCCTGCGACTTTCAACAAGCCGCATATAGCTGTGGCAATCGGCATGCTCATCATCAGCTATCAGTAGTAAGTCAATATCATGGTGAGCAAGTTCCCGGCTGATGCAACTGACCATATCCATAAAAACACCACTGTTAAATGGCACATCACGTCCAGGATAAACCAGACCGACAGCATCGGTTTTACCGGTTTTGAGTCTTCTTGCCTGAGTATTAGGACGGTAACCGCGTCGACGAGCTTCAGCTTCCACCCGTGCACGGGTGGAAGCTGACACATCTGCATAGCCTCCAAGAGCCCGACTGACAGTGGTGACAGAAACTCCGAGTGCAGTGGCAATCGCCTTAAGTGACATATTATCTCCTGCTAATTATTATAGTAGACCGTCCCCCTAAATCTCCAGACAACCAATATCACTTATTGTAAGTTAACGGAATCCCTCTGATCTTACAGATCAGAGGGAAAGGTTATTGATTGTGAGAATAATTTCAGGACAAAGTGTAATTAACTCTCCTGGATGGAAAGTGAATCAATGTAGTCAGCGTACCATTGCATCATTTCACGGCGACCATCGAGATACAGGGCATGATTATAGGTACCCCTGATGGAATTTTTATCCACATGAGCTAACTGCATTTCAATCCAGGCAGAATTAAAGCCCTGTTCGTGCAGAATGGTACTCATGGTGTGACGAAAACCATGACCGGTTGCCCTGCCATCGTAACCGATACGTTTGAGCACCATATTGATGCTGGCTTCGCTCATTGGCTTGTTGATATCACAACGTCCCGGGAAAACCAGCCGGTATTGTCCGGAGAAAGTTTTGAGCTGCAGCAGAATGTCAGTGGCCTGTCGTGACAGTGGTACGACATGTTTACGTCGCATTTTCATGCGGCTTTCAGGGATTGTCCACAGGGCATTATCAAAATCAATTTCTGACCATTCAGCGGACCGTAGTTCAATCGTTCTGAGGCCTGTCAGAAGCAGCAGATTTGTCGCCATGCGGGTAACAGGACTGCCATGATATTCAGCGAGCTTCCGGAGAAAAACAGGGAGCTCATCTGCTCTCAGGTGGGGGAAATGTGCAGCTTTTGGCGCCGCCAGCGTACTGGTCAGTTCAGATGCCGGATTGACAGTGGCTCGTCCGGTGGCGATGGCATAACGAAAAATCTGATTACAGTATTGACGCACCTTACGAAGTTTTTCCAGCGAGCCACGTTTTTCTATGCGGCGCAGAATTTCCAGCATTTCCAGCGGGAGGATATCAGTAACGCTTCGTTTGCCCAGATACGGGAAAATATCTTTATCCAGAGCCTCCAGTACGCTTCTGGCGTAACTTTCAGACCATGACAAAGATTTATGCTGATGCCATTCCGTAGCAAGGGCATGGAACGTATTGGTGGCAGAGATTTTCTGAGTGAGTTTTTCCTTTCGCTTCTTTTCGCCCGGGTCGCCACCTTCGGAGATAATTTTTCGGGCATCGTCGCGTTTGATTCTGGCTTCAGCAAGGGAGACGTCGGGATAGACGCCGAGGGCCAGTTTTTTCTCTTTTCCTGCTATCCGGTATTTAAGCCGCCAGTAGCGGGCACCCGTGGTTTTTACCAGCAGATATAAACCACGTTCGTCAGAGAGTTTATAGTCTTTTTCTTTAGGTCTGGCTGTTTCGACCTGTCTGGCTGTAAGTGCCATATGGGGGCTCCTGAAACTGACTGAACACAATGAGCCCCCACCGGTGCCCCCAATGAACGCTTGATTGAGAGAGAGTTCAGTAGAGTTCGGTGGAGTTCAGGATGTTCAGATTGCTTGTAACGATGTGATTATACTTGAGTTTCGTGGAGTTCGGGAGATGAATCTGGAAGTGAAAGTGGTGCCCGGACTCGGAATCGAACCAAGGACACGGGGATTTTCAATCCCCTGCTCTACCGACTGAGCTATCCGGGCAACGGGGCGCATTAAACCTGATTCGCCTCGTCTCGTCAATCAAATTTCTTCAATTTACTGCAGACTGCACAATCTATCATCACTTTGCCGCTATTGCACGCATTGTCAGGCAAACCAGGCGGTCCAGGCGGCGGAAAGCGGCATTGCCAGAAGGAGTGCTGGAAGCATGTTGACCACCGGGAACATTTTAATGCCACAGATGCGTAATCCGGTTGCCAGCAGCAATAAACCGCCTACGGCGCTGAAGTCTGCCATCATCGACGGTGTGGTCAGCGGTAATATCAGCGCGGCAGCCCACGCCAGCGTTAACTGGATGATCAGTAATGGGATACTAATTACCGACACCGCAATACCCAACGAGCAGGCGAAGATCATCGCCGTAAAGAAATCGAGAAATGACTTGGCGATTAAAATACTCGGATCGCCGGTCATCCCTTCGTTCATCGCCCCGAAGATCCCGGTGCCGCTGGCGCAAAACAGGACAATAATCGCGACATAATTCTGAATAAAAGATTCATGCGCTGGCTTCTTACGTGAGTGGCGAAACAGATTTTGTGCTTTGGTGACCGCGGTATTGACGCCTTTTTCCAGCAGACAAATTTCGCCGATTAATGCACCGAGTAAGGTTGCTAAAACCATCGCCGGAAGGTTGGCGCATTTCACCACCAGTAAAATACCAATCCCCAGCGATGCCAGACCAAAAATAGATGTCATGGAGACGCGGATACGTTCCGGTAAACGTTGGCTGAGCAGTGCGCCGAGAACGCCACCCAGTAAGACTGCACTAGCGTTGATAAAAGGGCCGATGACCACAAGAGTTCCTGTTAACTGTATTGTCTGATTTTCTTATTATGAACTTTTTGCCTTGTTGATGGCTTGTCTGGTCGCAAAGTCCTGGCTTGCACGCTTTAGCGAAAGGTGCCATGATTGCGCGAATTTTCTCCTCTCTGTACGGAGTTTGCCCGATGCACGCCACCTCCTTACATTCTCTCGCTTATCGCCGTTTCGCGCGAAACTCCTCCCCTTTTCTGCTCATGCGGTGAAGTTAACGCACGCTCACTGCAGGACAACAGTAAAATCAGAGCGTTTCTGCTTTTACTGATGTCTGGCGGTCGGAGCTGGTGACCAGTTTGACCCATATCTCATGGGGCAGGGTTTTCCACCTTGTCCGGTATTCTTACTTCCCCGAAACGGGTTTGCGCTTATGAAATCAATGAATATTGCCGCCAGTAGTGAACTGGTATCCCGACTTTCTACTCATCGCCGCGTGGTGGCGTTGGGAGATACTGATTTTACGGACGTCGCGGCAGTCGTCATTACCGCTGCGGATAGCCGCAGTGGCATTCTTGCGTTGCTTAAGCGCACCGGTTTTCATCTACCGGTGTTTTTGTATTCCGAACATGTTGTTGAATTACCTGCGGGCGTTACGGCGGTAATCAACGGCAACGAGCAGCAGTGGCTGGAGCTGGAATCCGCAGCCTGTCAGTATGAAGAGAATTTGCTGCCACCGTTTTATGACACGCTGACGCAGTACGTTGAGATGGGCAACAGCACTTTTGCTTGCCCTGGGCATCAACATGGTGCGTTCTTTAAAAAGCATCCTGCCGGACGCCATTTTTACGATTTCTTTGGTGAGAACGTCTTTCGCGCCGATATGTGTAACGCTGACGTAAAATTGGGCGATCTGCTTATTCATGAAGGATCGGCGAAAGATGCGCAGAAATTCGCAGCCAAAGTCTTTCATGCCGATAAAACCTATTTTGTGCTGAACGGCACATCGGCAGCGAATAAAGTAGTGACGAATGCGCTGTTAACGCGTGGCGATCTGGTGCTCTTCGACCGTAACAACCATAAGTCGAATCATCACGGCGCGCTGATTCAGGCGGGGGCGACGCCGGTCTATCTGGAAGCTTCACGTAACCCGTTTGGTTTCATTGGCGGTATTGATGCGCACTGTTTTAATGAAGAGTATCTGCGCCAGCAAATTCGCGACGTTGCGCCAGAAAAAGCGGAGTTGCCGCGCCCGTTTCGCCTGGCGATTATTCAGCTGGGAACCTATGACGGCACTGTCTATAACGCCCGTCAGGTGGTCGATACCGTTGGGCATCTGTGTGATTACATTCTGTTTGATTCCGCGTGGGTCGGTTACGAACAGTTTATCCCGATGATGGCGGATAGCTCGCCGCTGCTGTTAGAACTTAACGAAAACGATCCGGGGATCTTTGTGACTCAGTCGGTGCACAAACAGCAGGCGGGATTCTCACAGACGTCGCAGATCCATAAAAAAGATAACCATATTCGCGGACAGGCGCGTTTTTGCCCGCATAAGCGGTTGAATAATGCCTTTATGCTCCATGCTTCTACCAGCCCGTTCTATCCGCTGTTTGCTGCACTGGACGTTAACGCCAAAATTCATGAAGGGGAGAGTGGGCGTCGGCTGTGGGCGGAGTGCGTTGAGATAGGGATTGAAGCGCGCAAGGCGATTCTTGCGCGCTGTAAGCTGTTCCGCCCGTTTATCCCGCCCGTTGTTGATGGCAAATTGTGGCAGGATTATCCGACATCAGTGTTAGCCAGCGACCGCCGTTTTTTCAGTTTTGAGCCGGGGGCGAAGTGGCACGGCTTTGAAGGATATGCCGCGGATCAGTATTTTGTTGATCCGTGCAAGCTGTTACTCACTACACCTGGTATCAATGCCGAAACTGGCGAATATAGCGACTTTGGCGTTCCGGCGACGATTCTGGCGCACTATCTGCGTGAGAACGGCATTGTGCCGGAGAAGTGCGATCTCAATTCCATTCTGTTCTTATTAACGCCGGCGGAAAGCCACGAGAAGCTGGCGCAACTGGTGGCGATGCTGGCGCAGTTTGAACAGCATATTGAGGATGACTCACCGCTGGCTGAGGTGTTGCCGAGCGTTTATAACAAATATCCGGTGCGCTATCGCGACTACACCCTGCGCCAGTTGTGTCAGGAGATGCACGATCTGTATGTCAGTTTCGACGTCAAAGACCTACAAAAAGCGATGTTCCGCCAGCAGAGTTTCCCGTCAGTGGTGATGAACCCCCAGGATGCACATAGTGCTTATATTCGCGGTGAAGTGGAGTTGGTGCGGATTCGTGATGCCGAAGGGCGAATTGCGGCAGAAGGGGCGTTGCCTTATCCACCAGGCGTGCTTTGCGTGGTACCCGGAGAAGTCTGGGGTGGGGCGGTTCAGCGTTATTTCCTTGCGCTGGAAGAAGGGGTGAATTTATTGCCGGGATTTTCGCCGGAGCTGCAAGGTGTCTATAGCGAAACCGATGCGGATGGCATGAAACGATTGTACGGTTATGTGTTGAAGTAAGAAAAAAACGGGTCACCTTCTGGCGACCCGTTTTTCTTTGCGTAATTAGTGGCTCACCGTCTGTGTGCCTGTCGGGACACGAACGTGTTTATATTTGAACATCGCCATGAACGCGAAGGCCAGAACCACGGAGTAACCTGCGAAAATCAGCCATACGGTCTGCCAGTCGGTAATGCCGTTTTGGGTGTACATCTCAACCACTTTACCGCTCACGATGCCGCCGAGGATACAGCCGAAGCCGTTGGTCATCATCAGGAACATCCCCTGCGCGCTGGCGCGAATTGCCGGGCTAACTTCTTTTTCGACAAACACCGAACCAGAGATGTTGAAGAAGTCGAATGCGCAACCGTAAACGATCATCGACAGTACCAGCAGTACAGTACCGAACGGAGTCGGGTCGCCGTAAGCAAACAGAGCAAAACGCAGGATCCACGCCACAATACTGATCATCATTACGTTCTTAATACCGTAGCGGCTTAAGAAGAACGGGATGGTCAGAATGAACAGGGTTTCAGAGATCTGCGAAATCGACATGATGATTGACGCATGCTGCACGATGAAGCTGCTGGCAAACATCGGATCTTTGTCGAAGCTGTGCAGGAAGGTATTACCGAACATGTTGGTAATCTGCAGTTCCGCGCCCAGCAGCATTGAGAAGATGAAGAAGATTGCCATACGCTTGTTTTTAAACAGAGCGAATGCATCGAGGCCCAGCAGGGTTGTCCAGCTCTGATTCGCTTGCTGTTTAGCAACCGGAATATGCGGCAGAGTCAGGGTAAACAGAACCAGAATGGCGGAAAGCGCTGCGCCAATATACAGCTGCATGTGGCTTAATTCGAAGCCGGACAGGCTCACCACCCACATTGCCATGATAAAGCCGATGGTGCCCCAGATACGGATTGGCGGGAAGTCAGTAACGATATCCATCCCGGCATTTTGCAGGCGATAGTAAGAGATGGTGTTGATTAACCCAAGCGTTGGCATATAAGCAAACGAGTTAATCAATATCACAAGGAACATCGCCTCCGGCGTAGTGACCTCTGCCGCCATGAACAGCGTGATAGCGCCAATGGTGTGGCAAATGGCATAGACCCATTTCGCACTTAACCATTTGTCGGCCACAATCCCCAGCAGCGCAGGCATAAAGACCGCGGCGATACCCAGTGAACTATAAACTGCGCCAATAGAAGCACCGTCAAACTTCAGGGTAACAAACATATAGGAGCCGAGGGTCGTCAGCCAACTTCCCCACAGACAGAACTGCAGAAAAGAGAGGATTTTCAGCTGCAGCTTAAGATTCATGTTAATTTCCTCACATCGTGATGCGGATGAGTGTTTGAAAAAGCACATTTGACCGTGCGAGATGATGGGATTCTATCAACTTCGCGGACTGGTTTTTTGTTACCTGTGGCAAATAATTGCAAACATTCCCAATTTGCAAAACGAAATTGTGATGTGGATAACATTTTTACCCCTGAGCATCGTCAGGGGCGGTTAGTGGAATTATCGGCGGCGGTAGGATTTTTGCGCGGTATTCACTTTATAAAGATAACGGCGAGATTCCGCAGAGGGATGGCGGGTCGTCAGCGTTTGATAAACATCGCCCGGCGTCATGGTGTTAATAATATTGGCCGCCTGAATCTTATCATTCGAAAAGACTCGCAGCACGCTGCCTGCGCCGCCGTTATAGGCGGTGATGACGGCATAACGCCGGGATGTAGGGTTATCAATTCCGCCGAGATAAACGTTGTTCAGCATCGCCAGATACGCGGTGCCGGTATCAATATTGCTGGCAGGATCAAACAAGAAACTGCGGCTCGGCGTGCCGGATTTCCCCTGCGAACGGAACACATCTTTCCCGGCAGTATGTTGTACCACCTGCATTAACCCCAGCGCATCGGAACGGCTGACCGCATACGGGTTAAAGGAAGATTCAGTCTGCATAATTGCCAGAATCAGCGACTCATCAACGCCATATTTCCGTGACGCCTGGCGGACCATGCCGAGATATTTGTGCGCACGTTTATCAAGGTGGTTCGGCACCATGTTAATGGTGACGCTGTAGATGATACGCAGCCCGTTGCTGCGGCTCTTCAGACGGTTTTTCAGCAGATAATCCGCGAAGTTGCTTGCGCGACCTTCCCAGCGAATCGGCTGCCCGGTGTTGTCCACCACCTGACCGTAAAGGAAAGGTTCTTTCGAAATCGTAATATCATCAACGTCGGAATAGAGATCGACCGAACTCGGATCGTCGCCCATCAGCAACGTTTTGATAATTGCCCGGCGCAGGTGCGCGGCAGGTTCTGTCCCGGCGATGGTTTCGATAGTAATCGTACCGTCATCGAAGTTGATGTGGCTGCGGGTCTGATATTGATCGGTGTATTTCACGTAGTCCTTAGGACCGGCGATCACTACCTCTTTGAATCCCCAGATGTTCTCAATATTGTGGGCAAATTGCCCCATCAGAATATCAAAACCGTTGGTATCTTTGACCCAGGCTTCGTTATAGGTATCGCCTTTTTTGGTCGTCGAACAGGAGATGAGCAACGGCGCAATCAAAGCCAGCGCGAGATATTTTTTCATCATTCCGGGTGCGTGTTGTGTTTGTTTTTATGCAAGTTGCCGGAGGCGTGCTCCGGCACTGTTTTTATTTTTTATCTTCCGGCGTATAGCCCTCGATATGCACCTCTTTACCCTCGAACAGGAAGTTGACCATCTCCTGCTCCAGCAGCTTGCGGTGCTCGGCATTCATCATGTTGAGTTTCTTTTCATTAATCAGCATGGTTTGTTTGTGCTGCCACTGCGCCCAGGCTTCTTTGGAGATCTCGTTATAGATGCGTTTTCCCAGTTCGCCGGGGTACAGCTGAAAATCCTGACCTTCTGCTTCACGTTGCAGGAAAGTACAAAAAATCGTTCTGCTCATAAATCATCCTCTTTATCGACTCACGCGCTAAACCGGCGCGCCAGTGCGTAACTGCTGTAACAAACGCTCCACGGGAGCCGCCAGGCCAACTGACGGCGGTTGCGCTAAGTTATACCAGAGCGCATTGTCTTCATCCATGCAGCCGGTGAATGACGACACGGGAAGCCACATAGGCACAATATCTAAGTGGAAATGGCTGAAGGTATGCCGAAACGCGGTCAGTTGCGTCAGGTTATCGGCAGCAATCTGCCGTTGCGCCAGCCATAGTCGCAAACTTTCTTCATCGGCAAACTGCGGGAAACAGTATAAACCGCCCCACAATCCACTCGGCGGGCGCTGCGCCAGCAATACCTCATCATCATGCTGTAACAGTAAAAAGTAACCCGTGCGCTCCGGTAGCGTCTGCTTTGGTTTTTTGCCCGGATAAAGCGACCAGCTATTGTTGGCGGTGGCAATACACCCGTTTTGTAGCGGACAGAGCGAGCATTTCGGCTTCGAGCGCGTGCAAATCATCGCGCCCAAATCCATCATCGCCTGATTAAACCGCTCCACGCCGAGCGCGGGCGTCACCTGCTCGCTCAAACTCCACAGTTTATTCTCGACCTCTTTTTTCCCAGGCCAGCCGCTTACAGCATAGCAGCGCGCCAGCACCCGTTTGACGTTACCGTCGAGAATCGGAAAGTGCTTACCCAGAGAAAGCGAGAGAATCGCGCCTGCGGTGGAACGCCCGACGCCCGGTAACGCCGCGACTTCTTCAAAGGTTTCCGGGAATTTACCGCCGTGTAAGGTCGCCACTTGTTGTGCCGCTTTATGCAGATTGCGCGCGCGGGCGTAATAGCCAAGCCCGGTCCACAAGTGGAGAACTTCGTCGAGCGGCGCATTGGCGAGATCGGTCACCGTTGGGAAGCGCGCCATAAAGCGTTCAAAATAGGGGATAACGGTCGCAACCTGAGTTTGTTGCAACATCACTTCTGAGAGCCATACTTTGTAGGGCGTCTTGTCAATTTGCCAGGGCAGCGTTTTCCGCCCGTATTTATCGTACCAGTCCAGAACCTGGGCTGAAAATTGCGACGCTTGCATGGTCACCGAATTCACTGTTATTGGGGGCAAGATTGCAGCACAGCGACGGCAGGGTGTAAACCGGAACTTTCCGCAGCCACGGCCTTATCATGCTTGCATCCGGCAACTAACTTTGGATAATGCCCGTTTTCAGAACACTTTCACAAGCGACTAAATCTTTATGAAAAACGACGTCATCTCACCGGAATTTGATGAAAACGGCCGCCCGCTGCGCCGTATCCGTAGTTTTGTGCGCCGCCAGGGGCGACTGACCAAAGGCCAGGAACATGCGCTGGAAAACTACTGGCCGGTGATGGGCGTTGAGTTCAGCGAAGATATGCTGGATTTCCCTGCGCTTTTTGGCCGTGAAGCGCCGGTGACGCTTGAGATTGGTTTCGGCATGGGGGCGTCGCTGGTGGCAATGGCTAAAGATCGCCCCGAGCAGGACTTCCTCGGCATTGAAGTGCATTCACCGGGCGTTGGTGCGTGCCTGGCTTCTGCGCATGAAGAGGGCTTAAGCAACCTGCGCGTGATGTGTCACGATGCGGTTGAAGTGCTGCATAAAATGATTCCTGACAATTCATTGCGCATGGTGCAGCTCTTTTTCCCTGACCCGTGGCACAAAGCGCGCCATAATAAACGCCGTATCGTTCAGGTGCCGTTTGCCGAACTGGTAAAAAGCAAACTGCAACTGGGGGGCGTATTCCATATGGCGACCGACTGGGAACCTTATGCGGAACATATGCTTGAAGTGATGTCTTCTATTGACGGTTATAAAAACCTGTCAGAGAGCAATGATTACGTACCGCGTCCGGCATCACGTCCGGTGACGAAATTTGAACAACGTGGTCATCGTCTTGGTCACGGAGTATGGGACTTAATGTTCGAGAGGGTGAAATAATGGCAAAGAACCGTAGCCGTCGTCTGCGTAAAAAAATGCACATCGACGAATTCCAGGAATTAGGATTTTCGGTGGCATGGCGATTCCCGGAAGGTACATCGGAAGAACAGATTGATAAAACCGTTGATGACTTTATTAACGAGGTTATCGAACCGAACAAACTGGCCTTTGACGGCAGCGGTTATCTGGCCTGGGAAGGTCTGATCTGCATGCAGGAAATCGGCAAATGCACCGAAGAACATCAGGCGATTGTGCGTAAGTGGCTGGAAGAGCGCAAACTGGGCGAGGTACGCACCAGCGAACTTTTCGACGTTTGGTGGGACTAAGAAAGCATACGGGCGATGACAAATGCAAAACTGCCTGATGTGCTACGCTTATCAGGCCTATAAAGATGCACGATCGAGTAGGCTGGATAAGGCGTTTACGCCGCATCCGGCATGGAAAACGCGCACTTTGTTATCAATCTGGGGCCAGCAAATGCTGGCCTGATTTGTTCTTGAGGGAAGACTATGATGCGCAAAATGCTGCTGGCGGCAGCACTTTCAGTGACGGCAATGACCGCTCACGCCGACTACCAGTGCAGCGTCACGCCGCGTGACGATGTGATTGTCAGCCCGCAAACCGTGCAGGTGAAGGGCGAAAACGGCAATCTGGTGATCACGCCAGACGGCAACGTGATGTATAACGGTAAGCAATATTCCCTGAATGCCGCCCAGCGCGAGCAGGCGAAGGATTATCAGGCTGAACTCCGTAGCACCCTGCCGTGGATTGATGAAGGCGCGAAAAGCCGCGTCGAAAAAGCCCGTATTGCGCTGGATAAAATTATCGTTCAGGAGATGGGCGAAAGCAGCAAAATGCGCAGCCGTCTGACCAAACTTGATGCGCAGCTGAAAGAGCAGATGAACCGCATTATCGAAACGCGCAGCGATGGCCTGACGTTTCACTATAAAGCCATTGATCAGGTTCGCGCCGAAGGCCAGCAATTAGTGAATCAGGCAATGGGTGGAATTTTACAGGACAGCATTAATGAAATGGGCGCGAAAGCGGTGCTGAAAAGCGGCGGTAACCCATTACAGAATGTGCTGGGAAGCCTGGGCGGTCTGCAATCCTCAATCCAAACCGAGTGGAAAAAGCAGGAAAAAGATTTCCAGCAGTTTGGCAAAGATGTTTGTAGCCGCGTTGTGACTCTGGAAGATAGCCGCAAAGCCCTGGTCGGGAATTTAAAATAATCCTCTATTTTAAGACGGCATAATACTTTTTTATGCCGTTTAATTCTTCGTTTTGTTACCTGCCTCTAACTTTGTAGATCTCCAAAATATATTCACGTTGTAAATTGTTTAACGTCAAATTTCCCATACAAAGCTAAGGGATAATGCGTAGCGTTCACGTAACTGGAGGAATGAAATGGAGTTTTTCAAAAAGACGGCACTTGCCGCACTGGTTATGGGTTTTAGTGGTGCAGCATTGGCATTACCCAATATCACCATTTTAGCAACTGGCGGGACCATTGCCGGTGGTGGTGACTCCGCAACCAAATCTAACTACACAGCGGGTAAAGTTGGCGTAGAAAATCTGGTTAATGCGGTGCCGCAACTGAAGGACATTGCGAACGTTAAAGGCGAGCAGGTAGTGAATATTGGCTCCCAGGACATGAACGATGATGTCTGGCTGACACTGGCGAAAAAAATTAACACCGACTGCGATAAAACCGACGGCTTCGTCATTACCCACGGTACCGACACGATGGAAGAAACCGCTTACTTCCTCGACCTGACGGTGAAATGCGACAAACCGGTGGTGATGGTCGGCGCAATGCGCCCGTCCACGTCCATGAGCGCAGACGGTCCATTCAACCTGTATAACGCGGTAGTGACCGCAGCTGATAAAGCCTCCGCTAATCGTGGCGTGCTGGTGGTGATGAACGACACCGTACTGGACGGTCGCGATGTCACCAAAACCAACACCACCGACGTAGCGACCTTCAAGTCTGTTAACTACGGTCCTCTGGGATACATTCACAACGGTAAGATTGACTACCAACGTACCCCGGCACGTAAGCACACCAGCGACACGCCGTTCGATGTCTCTAAGCTGAATGAACTGCCGAAAGTCGGCATTGTTTATAACTACGCTAACGCATCCGATCTTCCGGCTAAAGCACTGGTAGATGCGGGCTATGATGGCATCGTCAGCGCTGGTGTGGGTAACGGTAACCTGTATAAATCCGTGTTCGACACTCTGGCGACCGCCGCGAAAAACGGCACTGCAGTCGTGCGTTCTTCCCGCGTACCGACGGGCGCTACCACTCAGGATGCCGAAGTGGATGATGCGAAATATGGCTTCGTGGCCTCTGGCACGCTGAACCCGCAAAAAGCGCGCGTTCTGCTGCAACTGGCTCTGACGCAAACCAAAGATCCGCAGCAGATCCAGCAGATCTTCAATCAGTACTAATCACCTCGCCCCGGTATCGTGCCGGGGCTTTTTCACTTCAGACTCACGTCCATTGCCAATTTTCATCACCCTAATGATAATCACCGGAATAAATTATTCCGCGCGAGGGTTTTCGGGTGAAAAAGCAATGGATTGTTGGTACGGCGCTGCTTATGTTGATGACTGGTAATGTCCGGGCAGATGGTGAACCGCCAACTGAAAATATCTTAAAAGATCAATTCAAAAAGCAGTATCACGGCATTCTCAAGCTTGATGCCATCAGCTTAAAAAATCTTGATGCTAAGGGTAATCAGGCCACCTGGTCAGCGGAAGGCGATGTCTCTTCCAGTGACGATCTCTATACCTGGGTCGGTCAGTTGGCAGATTACGAACTGCTCGAACAGACCTGGACGAAAGATAAACCGGTAAAATTCTCGGCGATGTTAACCAGTAAAGGAACGCCCGCTTCTGGCTGGTCGGTGAACTTTTACTCTTTTCAGGCGGCAGCCAGCGATCGTGGGCGGGTGGTCGACGATATCAAAACGAATAATAAATATCTGATCGTGAATAGCGAAGATTTCAATTATCGCTTTAGTCAGCTTGAGTCTGCGTTGAATAACCAGAAGAACTCGATTCCTGCGCTGGAAAAGGAAGTGAAAGCGCTTGATAAGCAAATGGTGGCGGCGCAGAAAGCAGCGGATGCATATTGGGGAAAAGATGCAAACGGTAAGCAAATGACCCGCGAAGACGCCTTTAAAAAAATTCACCAACAGCGTGATGAGTTTAATAAACAGAATGATAGCGAGGCGTTCGCGGTTAAATATGACAAAGAGGTTTATCAACCGGCGATTGCGGCATGTCATAAACAGAGTGAAGAGTGTTATGAAGTGCCGATTCAGCAGAAGCGAGATTTCGATATCAACGAACAACGGCGACAGACTTTTCTGCAATCACAAAAACTTAGCCGTAAATTGCAGGATGACTGGATAACGCTCGAAAAAGGGCAATATCCGTTAACGATGAAAGTTTCAGAAATAAACAGTAAAAAAGTCGCGATTTTGATGAAAATTGACGATATCAATCAGGCTAATGAACGCTGGAAAAAAGACACCGAACAACTGCGGCGCAATGGGGTGATTAAGTAACTCATGTTAAGTGCCTTTGCCGGATAATATAAAAAGTTATCCGGCAAATTATTTTTTACATTAGCCCTAGTAGCTGTGGAATGAACAAGGATATTTGCGGGATGTAAGTGATCATCATCAACGCGATTAACAATGCGGCATAAAATGGCAGCAATGGTTTGATCAAATGTTGAATCTTCACACCTGAAATAGAACAACCAACAAATAGCGCACTACCCACCGGCGGTGTTAACAGCCCAATACAAAGGTTAGCCACCATCATAATACCGAAATGTACCGGATCCATTCCCAGCTCTTGTGCAATCGGCAAGAAGATTGGTGTGAAGATTAGTACAGCCGGTGTCATGTCCATAAAGATGCCGACAATTAATAAGACGATATTAATCAGCAGCAATATGATCAGTGGGTTATCAGAAATCCCCATCAATGCGTCGCTGATCATATAAGGAATATCAGCATTGGTCATTGCCCAGGACATGCCCACGGAAAAACCGATCAACAGTAATACAATCGAAGTGGTAACAACCGATTCCAGAATCAGTTTGGGTAAATCGCGCCATTTTACTTCCCGGTAAATCAGCACCGAGAGAATAAATGTGTAGACAACGGCAATTGCTGACGCTTCAGTTGCGGTAAAAATGCCGCCCAGAATGCCGCCCATTACAATGAACACCAGAAGCAAACTTGGTAAGGCATCCAGAAAAGCTTTACATGCCTGAGCAAAGGTTGCTCTTTCTGAAAGTGGGTAGCCACGGCGTTTAGCAATAATGCCGCAGACTATCATTACCGCGAGACCCATTAAGATCCCTGGCAAATATCCCGCCATAAATAACGATGCTACAGAAACGCCGCCAGCTGTCAGGGAAAACACAATTAACACGTTTGAGGGCGGTATCAGTAATCCAGTAATACAAGATGAGACGTTTACAGCGGTAGAAAATGCCGGATCATAACCTTCTTTGGTCTGAATGGGATTCAGTGTGCCACCAACGGCAGCAGCTGCCGCAACGGCTGAACCAGAAATGGAACCAAACATCATATTCGCCAGGACGTTCACATGACCAAGCGAACCAGGAACGCGGCCAACCATTACCTGGGCGAGGTTAATCAAACGTATCGCAATACCGCCGCTGTTCATCAGTGTTCCGGCAAAGATGAAAAAGGGGATTGCCAACAGGGCAAAGTTATCCAGTCCATTAGCCAATCGTTGCGAAACAGTGATTGCCGCGATATCCCAGGGAAACATCAACAGCATTGAAGCTACAGTCGCAATAGCGATTGAGAACGAAATGGGCACACCAATAAAGACCAGCACAAAAAAACAGCCAAACAGTGTAATCGCGATATAACTATCCATTAACTGGCCTCCTGCGCAGGTTGTTTCAGTTGTTGAATGCTTTGATTAATAAAACACAAGGCATAAAACATCATCACCACTCCACTTAATGGCAGAATGATATATACGTATCCCATCGGTATTTGCATTGCGGCAGATACCTGTGATGTTGCCAGTGTTTTATCAATTAATTTCAGGCCACCAGTCACAATGACCGAACCGGCAAAACCTAAAATAAGAACGTTAATGACTATACTAAGAAGTAATTGCTTGCGCTTATTCAGGGCGAGAGCAAATAAATCGATAGAGAGATGTCTCTGCGCGCCGACGGTATATGCAGCACCTAATAATCCTACCCAGATCATCAAAAAGCGTGCCAGCTCATCGGTTAATGTACTTGGCTGGTTAAGTACGTAGCGGCTAAATACTTGCCAGACTACGCATACAACCAGAGCAAGCATTACGGCGACAGAAACGCGGCAATGACGCGGTCTACCGCAAGTTTCAGGCGGTTAAATATCATTGTAAGCATCCTGGAAAATCAGGGCCAGAGACTGGCCCGAAATATTATTGAGCAGCGTTGTCGAATTTCTCTAACAAAGCAGCTTGTTTTGGATCTTTTTTGAAGTCGTCAAACAGAGGTTGAACTGCGGCACGGAATGGGGCTTTATCAACCTTAACGATTTCACCACCCATAGCTTTCGCCTGAGCACGTGTGTCAGCGTCAATTTTTTCCCACAATTTTTGTTGATAAGCTTCGGATTTCTTCGCCGCTGTTTCGAGGATTTGTTGCTGTTCTGGGGTTAATTTATTCCATGTTTTGGTGGAGATAACCAAAAAGTCAGGAATTGAGGCATGTTCATCTTCAGAAAAGACTTTGGCAATTTCGATATGTCGAGTCTGCACCCAGGAAGGCACGTTATTTTCTGCGCCATCTACTACACCTTGTTGCATCGCAGTATAAACTTCGCCAAATGAAATTGGAGTGGGTGAGCCACCCATCAGTTCAATCATTTTGATGGTGGTCGGGCTTGGCTGAACACGAATTTTCAGCCCTTTAAGATCTTCTGGCTTAGTAATCGGTTTTTTCGCATAGAAACTGCGAGTACCCGCTACATAAGCTGATAAAGCAAAAAAGCCTTTATCTTTTGTTGAATCCATAATTTCTTTACCAACTTCACCAAAAACCACTTTGTTGAAGTGCGCCTGATCTTTAAATAAGAACGGCAAATTATAGATAGCATAAATATTATCAAAAGACTCCAGATCACTGGCGGAACCTTTGGTCATATCCAGTGCACCATTTTGCAACAACTCCATAGTTTCTCGCGCATTACCCATCTGGCTGCTGGGGTAAATACGGATCACCATATTACCTTTTGACAGCTGTTTTACTTCTTTCGCCAGCTCTTCAAAACTCTGATGTACAACATGACTTCTTTCCAGGTTGTGTGCTAACTTTAACGTCACTTTTTCTGCGGCGTTTACGCCAGTGCTAACCAGAGCCAGCAAGGATGCGCAGACTAATGAGCGGGTAAATGACCTCATTTTCATAAAAAAACTCCCTGTTGAAGAATGGAAATTGGTTGATATCTAATTGTGCTTATCAGTGCTTTGTGCGACAAATTGGTTAACCTGTCTGACAACTTGTCTATGTTTATCACAACTTGAAATAAAGTCAGAAATTAAATATTAATTTTGTGCGCCAGGTTGTACATGTTTATAATCAATAAATGATGAGTAAATATTCACTAAATATATATAATAAATATCGTCGATATTTATTCTGTAAGAAATATATTTTTGCCGAAGTTAATTAACGGGGGGGGGGGTAAAAGAAGTGATTAATGCGCCCGCAGGCGCATTAATGATTACTCAGCGAGGAATAATTCAAGAAGTGAGTTTAAGAATAATTTACCATGCTCGGTTATCTGCCAGTAATCCGCACATTCTGTGAGATAACCCTGAGCGATGGCCTCGTCTAACTGAGAGCGAATAACTTCTTCAGAAAGGCCAGTATACTGGCTAAACTCCACGCGCGGCGCGGCCTCCAGCAGACGGAAGCGATTCATAAAGAACTCAAACGGCTTATCTGCGGCTTCGACATCACGCTGGCTTTCCAGATACCTTCCTTGCATAAAACCACGCGGATGACGCGTTTTGGTGGTACGCAGAATGCGCCCATCCGGGAAGGTCACTTTGCCGTGCGCGCCGCAGCCAATACCGATGTAGTCGCCAAATCGCCAGTAGTTGAGATTGTGCTGGCACTGATAACCTGGTTTGGCGTAAGCGGATGTTTCATACTGCTGATAGCCCGCTGCGGTTAATAACTGATGCCCCTGTTCGAAAATATCCCACAGCGCGTCATCGTCCGGCAGTACAGGAGGGCGCGAGCCAAACAGCGTATTAGGTTCGATGGTCAGTTGATACCAGGAAAGATGCGGCGGATTCAGTTCAATGGCCTGGCGCAGATCGCCAAGCGCCTCTTCCAGTGATTGATCCGGTAGCCCATGCATCAAATCGAGGTTAAAGCTACGTAACCCTAAACCGCTCGCCAGATTTGCCGCTCGTTTCGCTTCTTGCGGGCCATGAATGCGCCCAAGTCGTTTCAGCTTTTCTTCGCTAAAACTCTGCACGCCAATGGAGATGCGGTTCACACCAGCACGCTGATAATCAACAAAGCGATCGGCTTCTACCGTACCAGGGTTCGCTTCCATAGTAATTTCTGCATCCGCTGCCAGCGGCAAACGCGCACGCACGCCGTCCAGCAGCGTTTGCATCGCCGGGCCGGAAAGCAGGCTCGGCGTACCACCGCCAATAAAGATTGTCTTTACTTCACGGCCCTGAGCGTAAGCCACATCGTTGTCCAGATCGTTAAGCAGATGCTGAACATAATCGTCGTGCGGCACTTCTCCTTTCAACGCGTGAGAGTTGAAATCGCAGTACGGGCATTTCTGTACGCACCACGGGATGTGAATGTAGAGACTCAGCGGCGGTAATTTAACCATTACGTAAAGCGTCCAGCAGCAGTTTCAACGCCTGACCACGGTGGGAAATGGCGCTCTTTTCTTCGCGGGTCAGTTCGGCAGCGGTTTTCCCTTCGGAAGGAACGAAGAAAATTGGATCATAACCAAAGCCACCAGTACCCGCTGGTTCACGAGTAATCACACCCGGCCAGCTGCCGTGGCACACCAGCGGAGTGGGATCTTCCGCGTGACGCAGATATACCAGCACGCAGTGGAAACGTGCCTGACGTTGGTCGTCCGGTACGTCTTTCAGTGTTTCCAGCAATTTTTGCAGATTCTTTTGATCGGTCGCGTCTTCACCGGAATAACGCGCGGAGTAAATTCCCGGCGCACCGCCAAGTACATCTACCGCCAGACCGGAGTCGTCGGCAATTGCCGGTAAACCGGTCACTTTTGCCGCATGGCGCGCTTTCAGAATCGCGTTTTCGATAAAGGTCAGGCCGGTTTCTTCAGCGGAATCTACGCCGAGGTCTGTTTGGGCCACGATATCAAGACCGAAGTCGCTAAGCAGCGACGCCAGCTCACGCACTTTACCGGCATTGCCGGTTGCGAGGACAACTTTTTGCATAGGATACCTAATTAAGTAACGCCGCGATTTCTGGCGGGATTTGTTGCGGATTAATGATTTTAATTTGTTTGTGGCGGCCAAGTTCGCCTTTTTCAATCACCACCTGGCTTTTGGCAACCCGGAATTGCTTACCGAGAAACTTCACCAGATGGCTGTTGGCCTGGCCGTCAACCGGCGGCGCGGTTATGGCGACTTTTACCTCGTCGCCATGTAAACCGACAATAGAATCACGGCTGGCTTTCGGCTGAATATAGAGCCGTAAAACCAGACCGTCATCATTAATTGTTACGGCACTCATAACGCCATCCACAGCCCCGGCAGCAGCATGTTTCCGGTTGCCTGTAATACTTCTGCGACACCCATATTGATGACATACAACAGCAGAACGAGGATCATCGGCGAGAAATCAATCCCACCCATTGCCGGTAGCAGGCGGCGAATCGGGCGCAGCAGCGGATCGGCCAGCTGAATCAGCACGTATTCAATCGGGCTACGCCCCTGGCTTACCCAGCTCATAATCGCCATCACCAGCAGGACCCAGAAAATCAGCAGGCCGATGGTTTTCAGCAGAATCAGTAAACCGGCAATCCAAATGATTGGCAGAAAGGTCACCACTTTAAACAGCACGATGGCTTTGATGAAACTGAGAATGTACGCAACCAGCAGTGAGGCGCTGTCAATGGGCCCCATTGCCGGAATAACGCGGCGCAGTGGCCCGATAATTGGCTGCGTTACCTTCACTACAAACTGTGAGAAGGGGTTGTAAAAATCACAATGAGCCCACTGCATCCAGATGCGTAATAACAGCACCATGGTATACAGCTCAATGACCGTTGAAAGCAGGAAAGTCAACGTATTCATGGCGTTCCTTTAATTCCTTATTTTTTAGAGTAATCACGCGCACCAAAAATTGCAGTGCCGATACGAACCATCGTGCTACCTGCCGCAATGGCGGCTTCCATATCGTCCGACATTCCCAGAGAGAGCGTGTCGATATGCGGGTAGCGTGTTTTCAGTCCGGCAAATGCTACAGCCATTTGGCGTGCAACTTCAAACTGCCTTACATATTCTGACTCAGGTGCAGGGATTGCCATCAGCCCGCGCAGACGTAAACGCGGTAGTTCAGCGACCGCAGCTGCCAGCTCGTCCAGTTCAGCCAGTTGAATCCCGGACTTACTGTTTTCATCACTAATATTAATTTGAATCAGTACGTTAAGAGGGGGAAGTTCTGCCGGGCGCTGATCGTTGAGGCGGGTAGCAATGCGCAAACGGTCGATGGTATGACACCAGTCGAAATGCTCTGCCACCAGGCGGCTTTTATTAGACTGCAACGGGCCAATAAAATGCCATTCTAATCCTGTTACGCCCAGTTCCTGAAAGTGGCGAATTTTATCTACCCCTTCCTGAACGTAGTTTTCACCAAATTGACGCTGCCCGGCATCAATGGCTTCTGCGATGGCGCTCGCAGGTTTTGTTTTACTGACTGCAAGCAGCGTAATTTCTTCTGGAGAACGGCCGCAACGCGTTGCAGCCGCTGAGATTTTGTCCCGGACCTGTGCCAGGTTATGCGCAATATCGTTCATTTTCCGAGGATCTTAGTATGAATATGGAAGAAATTGTGGCCCTTAGTGTAAAGCATAACGTCTCGGATCTACACCTGTGCAGCGCCTGGCCCGCACGATGGCGTATTCGCGGGCGAATGGAAGCTGCGCCGTTTGATGCGCCGGACGTCGAAGAGCTACTGCGGGAGTGGCTGGATGACGATCAGCGGGCAATATTGCTGGAGAATGGTCAGCTGGATTTTGCCGTGTCGCTGGCGGAAAACCAGCGATTGCGTGGCAGTGCGTTCGCGCAACGGCAAGGCATTTCGCTGGCGTTACGGCTGTTACCTTCGCACTGCCCGCAGCTCGAACAGCTTGGCGCACCAGCGGTATTGCCGGAATTACTCAAGAGCGAGAATGGCCTGATTCTGGTGACGGGGGCGACGGGGAGTGGCAAATCTACCACGCTGGCGGCGATGGTTGGCTATCTCAATCAACATGCCGATGCGCATATTCTGACGCTGGAAGATCCTGTCGAATATCTCTATGCAAGCCAGCGATGTTTGATCCAGCAGCGGGAAATCGGTTTGCATTGTATGACGTTCGCATCGGGATTGCGGGCTGCATTGCGGGAAGATCCTGATGTGATTTTGCTCGGAGAGCTGCGTGACAGCGAGACAATCCGTCTGGCGCTGACGGCGGCAGAAACCGGGCATTTGGTGCTGGCAACATTACATACGCGTGGTGCGGCGCAGGCAGTTGAGCGACTGGTAGATTCATTTCCGGCGCAGGAAAAAGATCCCGTGCGTAATCAACTGGCAGGTAGTTTACGGGCGGTGTTGTCACAAAAGCTGGAAGTGGATAAACAGGAAGGACGCGTGGCGTTGTTTGAATTGCTGATTAACACACCCGCGGTGGGGAATTTGATTCGTGAAGGGAAAACCCACCAGTTACCGCATGTTATTCAAACCGGGCAGCAGGTGGGGATGATAACGTTTCAGCAGAGTTATCAGCAGCGGGTGAAAGAAGGGCGCTTGTGACGTTGCTGTGTCTGATACGAATTGTAAATATGCCCGATGCGCAAGCTTATCGGGCCTACAAGGGAAGCGTAACTTTGAATTCGCACTCACTGTAGGTTGGATAAGGCGTTTACGCCGCATCCAACATGAAACAACGAGCACATTGTCAGAAATCTGTGCGCTAGTAAATCGCCTTAATATCCCTGCTCGAAATAACTTTCGAGAATGATAACCGCAGAGGCAGAGTCAACTTTGCCTTTGTTGAGCGCCCGATAGCCGCCCTGTTCAAACAGACCGGAACGTGCTTCTACGGTGCTAAGACGTTCGTCATGGAGCTTTACTTCAACACCGAAACGGCCATGAATACGGTTGGCAAATTTACGCGCTCTGGCAGTCAATGGTTGCTCGGTGCCGTCCATATTCAGCGGCAAACCGACGATGATTTCGTCCGGCTGCCACTCTTTCAGTAAACGTTCGATGAGGTTCCAGTCCGGCGTACCGTCCTGTGCTTTAATTGCAGGCAAAGGGCGAGCGGTGCCGGTAATGCGTTGGCCGACCGCTACGCCAATGCTTTTGGTGCCGAAGTCGAAGGCGAGTAAGGTTCCACTCATCAGGCGTGCCCTGCCACACCAGGCATGGTGAGAATATCCACACCAATCAGTTTTGCCGCCTCGCGCCAGCGGTCGGCAATCGGCGTTTTGAACAGAATATTCAGATCTGCCGGGGCCGTTAGCCATGCGTTATCGAGAATTTCTTGTTCCAGTTGGCCTTTCTCCCAGGAGGAGTAACCCAGCGCGACCAGAACATCGGCTGGCTGCTTAGGAGTTCCTATCGTTTCCAGGACATCGCGGGAAGTGGTCACCACAGTGTTATCAGAAATACGGATGCTGGAGGCAAAGCGTGACGGCGGGGTATGCAAAATAAACCCACGATCTTCTGCCAGCGGGCCACCAAGCATAACGGGCTTATCCAGACGAATGGCAGGATCGCGCGGTTCTGGCGTAATTTTTAACTTTTCCAGAATTCCTTCGACCTGCAGATTTTCCAGCGGCTTATTAATAATCAGCCCCATTGCGCCATCGGGATTATGCTCGCAAATGTAAACAACTGAGCGGCGGAAAAGCGGATCCTGGAGAGCAGGCATGGCAATAAGAAAGTGATGCTGTAAATTCATTGTCAGAGGTTCTGTTTCCTGGTTCAAAAAAGCAACAGCGCCCAGTATGCGGGGAAAGATGGGCGCTGTCACTCTTAGTCTTTATGGGCTCCGTCCCGCGGAGGTTATTTAAGATTTCTGCAAACGTGCTTCGATGGCATCCATTAACATTCCGGTGATCGATACCGGAAATTCCGCCTCGATCTCACGAACGCAGGTTGGGCTGGTAACATTAATTTCGGTCAGACGATCACCAATGATATCCAGCCCCACAAAGATTAGCCCTTTGGCTTTTAGCGTAGGGCCAACACGGCGGGCAATTTCCCAGTCGCTTTCCGTCAGTGGACGTGGTTCCCCACGACCACCGGCAGCCAGGTTACCACGGGTTTCGCCCCCCTGCGGAATACGCGCCAGGCAATACGGCACCGGCTCGCCATCCACTACCAGCACGCGTTTGTCGCCATCTTTAATGGCTGGCAGGTAATTTTGCGCCATGCAGTAGCGAGTGCCATGCTCAGTCAGGGTTTCGGCAATCACGCCGAGGTTTGGATCACCTTCTTTCACGCGGAAAATCGACGCGCCGCCCATACCGTCCAGCGGCTTAAGAATGATGTCGCTGTGTTTTTCCCAGAAAGCTTTTAGCTGCGCTTTATTGCGTGTGACCAGCGTTTCTGGTGTTAAGTCAGAGAACCAGGCAGTGAACAGTTTTTCGTTACAATCGCGCAGGCTCTGCGGCTTGTTAACGATCAGCGTCCCTTTATCTTCGGCACGTTCCAGAATATAGGTCGCGTAGATAAACTCGGTATCAAACGGCGGGTCTTTACGCATCAGGATCACATCGAGATCGGCCAGCGGCAGATCCTGCTCACCCGTGAACTCGTACCATTTATCGTAGTTCTGTTCGACGCTCAAAGTACGGGTACGAGCGCGAGCCTCACCATTGATCAAATAGAGATCGGCCATCTCCATATAGTGAAGTTCGTAACCACGACGCTGTGCTTCCAGCAACATAGCGAAACTGGAATCTTTCTTGATGTTGATGTTTGCGATGGGGTCCATCACGATGCCGAGCTTGATCATTATTCTTCTCCGTTAGCCCAAATCGCCAAAACGCACTTGTAGCGCGGTAATGGCGGTGAGCGCAGTTGTCTCAGTACGCAAAACGCGAGGTCCCAACAGGATATCAGTAAATTGATAGCGGGCAGTCATGGCAATTTCATCTGCCGATAAACCGCCTTCCGGGCCAATCAGCAGGCGGACGCGTTCGACCGGTAACGGCAACGTATTGATGCTGTTACTGGCGCGCGGGTGAAGATTCAGTTTCAGTCCTTCATCCTGCTCTGCACACCAGGCTTCCAGATCCATCGCTGGACGGATTTCCGGCACCCGGTTACGGCCACACTGCTCACAGGCAGCAATTGCAATCTTCTGCCACTGCTGGAGCTTCTTGTTCAGACGTTCACTATCCAGTTTAACGCCGCAGCGCTCAGAAAAAAGTGGCGTAATGAGGCTTACACCGAGTTCGATCGATTTCTGGATAGTAAATTCCATTTTTTCACCACGCGACATCACCTGACCGAGGTGAATATGCAGCGGAGATTCACGATCGTCGAGTTGGCCTTCCAGCACTTTCACTTCCACGCTTTTTTTACTGGCGCTGGTAATTTCGGCGTCAAAGACCTGGTTGCTGCCGTCAAACAATTGCAACGCCTGTCCCGGCCCCATGCGCAGTACGCGCCCGATATGGTTGGCGGCATCTTCGCAAAGCGCGATGTGAGAATGGCTGGTTAGTGGTTCAGGATGATAAATGCGGGGGATACGCATAGTTAAAAATCCGCGTCGTCTCCCCACGCGGTTGTACGCGTGGGGTAGGGGTTAACAAAAAGAATCCCGCTAGTGTAGGTTAGCTCTTTCGCGCCTGGCAAGCGCGTTGCACATACGGGTTATGATTGCCCTGCACCTTCGCGATGCGTTCATCACGCTCGCACTCCCAGTCGGTAACTGGATACATCTTGTCCCATGCGTTGAACAGCTGCGTTTGCTGACGAGAGAGTGTCAGGTTGTATTGGTCACGCATATAGAAGTAGGTGCGCGCAATGGCACCGCGTGCACGCGCTGGTGGCTCGGCAACTTTTTCTTTGAAATCGACCTTCATGGCGCATTGACCGTACTGGCCTTCACCGCCATTCCACTGGCTGTACATAAAGTTGCCGCGATCGCCATTCACCTCACCGACTGACGGCTGCAGGTTATGCATATCGCTTTCCATCTTGCGATAGACCGGATCTTTGGCGCAATTTTTACGTCCACCGTCCTGCCAGCACTGGCGCTGGTGACCGAATTGCCAGGCAGGAACGACGTGTTCCCACTCTACGCGGCTGGCACGGTTTTCATTTTTTCGCACCTGATAGCCGCACGATTGCAGATCAACAACGCCTTTTTTGCCCTGCCAGTTAATTTTACATCCGCAATAAAACGTACCGGGCGCGTCAGCGTGGACTTTTACCGCTGCGGCTTTCGCCTGAGAAAAACTATTGATACCTTCGGCCAACGCCGGGCCGGAAAATGCTGCGCTCAGTACCACCGCAGCAATAGACAAATAACGGTACATCACTTACTCCGTGTTAAAACGAGCCAGCAACGTAGCGAAAGTTGTTTTGGTATGCAATCAGCCAGATCAGGAAAGTTCCTGATAGTTCAGGTGGTTATTTCGCAACCAGCTGTTCGCCGCAGTGAACACAGCGATAGACGGCTTCGCCACGAACTACGCGATTATGGCGGCGTACGGTAAGCTGATGTTCCTGGCACTTACAGCGGTAGGGGAAGGTGTTGCGGCGCACGGATTGCAGTTCAAACTGATGCGTACGACGGGCGGGAACGCCCAGCACGCTTTCCATCATCCACTTCCACTCTTTGCCATGTGGTGCTACGCGGCCGAAATGTTTCCATACCAGCAAATGTGCCAGTTCGTGCGGCACCACTTCTTCAATAAAGGCTTCACTGTTTTCCAACAGCAAAACGGGATTGAGGCGAATTTCATAGCTTTCCAGCCAGGCTGTTCCGGCAGAGGTTCCGCGCTGGGTGTAAGAGAGTTTTGGCTCCGGGTAGTTACGCCCTAGCTTCAGGTTCGCCTGGGCGAGTTTTTCCCGCAGGCGACGCATAACGGCCTGTTGGAGGGCGATAGGGAGACGGGATGTTTTCATAGCGGCAGAGGATAGAGCGAAGAAAAGATGACTGCAAGAGGTGGCTTCCTCCACGACGGGAGGAAGCCTGAGGAGATTAATCGTGAGCGCCGATTTCGCGCAGTTTACGACCTTTCATCAGATTACGTTCAATATGTTCCAGCGAAACATGTTTGGTTTCCGGCACCAGCCACAATGTCAGCAGGATAAACAGTACGTTCAGAGCCGCATACACCCAGAAGGTGTTGGCGTTACCCAGCGTGTTGAGCATGGTCAGGAACGTTGCGCCAACGATCATGTTGGCAATCCAGTTGGTGGCGGTGGAGCAGGTGATGCCAAAATCGCGGCCTTTCAGCGGCTGAATTTCGGAGCACAGTACCCAAATCAGCGGACCGGCACTCATGGCAAAGCCAACAATAAACATCAGCAGCATGGCGATGGCGAAATACTGCGCCGACGGAGAGTGGATACCGATATGCATCATTGTACCGAGTACGCCCATGCCAGCAGCCATCACCAGGAAGCCCAGCGTTAGCGTTGGTTTACGTCCCCAGCGGTCAACAAGGCCGATTGCGATAAAGGTGGCAAGTACGTTGGTCAGGCCGACAATCACTGTCCCCCACATTTGCTCGGTAGTGTTGGTATAACCCGCCAGTTCGAAGATTTTCGGCGCGTAATACATGATGACGTTCATCCCGGTGAATTGCTGCATTACCTGCAACAGTACGCCAAGGAACACCGCGCGGCGGAAGTTGCTGTTCTCTTTAAACAGCGCCCAGCCACTCTGTTTAACCTGCAAACTTTCACGGATTTCATCCAGTTCGTGTTTCGCTTCCGCGCTGGTGTCACGCAGGCGTAGCAGCACGCGTTCGGCATCAACAAAACGGCGTTTGGCGGCAAACCAACGTGGGCTGTCTGGCAGGAAGAAGACACCAATCAGCAGCAAAATTGCCGGGATGATAATCACACCCAGCATCCAGCGCCATGCACCGGTGTAGCTGAAGGCGGTATCAGAAAGATAAGCGCCGAGGATCCCGATAGTGATCATCAACTGATACATCGAGATCATACTGCCGCGAATTTTTTCCGGCGCAATTTCAGAGAGGTACAGCGGTGCGGTATAAGAGGCCACACCCACCGCCAGCCCCAGCAGAACGCGCGAAAGAATCAGTACTTCAACGTTTGGCGCAGCCGCAGAGAACAGTGAACCGGCAACAAACAGGATTGCGCCGATCATCAGGCTCTTTTTGCGCCCGAGTTTAAAGGAGAGCCAGCCGCTGCCCACCGCACCGACTGCCGCACCGAACATCATGGAGCTTACGACCCATTCTTGCGTGTGCGAAGTAATCTGGAATTCATCTGCAATAAACGGCAGTGCGCCAGCAATTACACCGATATCCAGGCCAAAGAGTAATCCCGCCAGAGCAGCAAGGAAGCAGACGAAAAACGTCATTGCCTTGTTTGACCGCCCCTGTTTTTTAGCGTCAGGCATGATGCCCTCCAATATGGTTATTTTTTATTGTGAATTAAGATAGGTGAGTACGACGTAAAAAGATGTGAAGCAAATCACATCAGTGTAATCGCTTACACTAACATTTATCTTGGTTATGATTTAAGTGCATGAAAATAATTGAGTTATATCATCATAGATTAAACGCTGTTATCTGCAATTAAGACTTTACTGAAAAGAAATGTAACAACTGTGAAAACTGAATAATAATATGAAAATATTACAAATATTTGGCTGGTGTGGTTGGTGTAATCGGTTTCAGTAATGATGATAATTTGCGGTAAAACGTGTTGAGGAAGAATGATGTTATTGTGCGGGCGGTTTTTTTGCCGGATGCGGCGTGAATGTCTATCCACCGCGGTGAGGTAAAAGAAAAAGGCCAGCGCGAGGCTGGCCTTTGAAAGCAGGTGAAGAAAGATTACTTCAGACCGGCAGCATCGCGCAGCAGCTGCGCTTTGTCGGTTTTTTCCCACGGGAAATGTTCGCGACCAAAGTGACCGTATGCTGCGGTTTCTTTGTAGATCGGGTGCAGCAGATCCAGCATCTGAATCAGACCGTATGGACGCAGGTCAAAGAACTCACGTACCAGCAGAGTCAGTTGTTCAGAAGGCACTTTCTCGGTACCGAAAGTTTCCACCATGATGGAAGTCGGTTCAGCCACGCCAATTGCGTAGGAAACCTGAATTTCACAACGATCGGCCAGGCCAGCAGCAACGATGTTTTTCGCGACATAACGTGCTGCGTACGCTGCGGAACGGTCCACTTTTGATGGATCTTTACCAGAGAATGCACCACCACCGTGACGTGCCATGCCGCCGTAGGTATCAACGATAATTTTACGACCAGTCAGACCGCAGTCACCCATCGGGCCACCGATAACAAAACGACCGGTCGGGTTGATGAAGAATTTGGTGGCAGAAGTCAGCCATTCAGCGGGCAGAATCGGCTTGATGATCTCTTCCATTACCGCTTCTTGCAGCGATTTCTGGTCGATCTCTTCAGAGTGCTGAGTGGAAAGCACGACAGCATCAATGCCAACGATTTTGCCGTCGTCATACTGGAAAGTCACCTGGCTTTTCGCGTCCGGGCGCAGCCACGGCAGAGTGCCGTTTTTACGCACTTCAGCCTGACGCTGTACCAGACGGTGTGCATAGGTGATAGGCGCTGGCATCAGCACGTCGGTTTCATTGGTTGCGTAGCCAAACATCAGACCCTGGTCACCCGCGCCCTGTTCCAGCGGATCGGCACGGTCAACGCCCTGGTTGATGTCAGGAGACTGTTTGCCGATAGCGCTCAGAACCGCACAGGAGTTAGCGTCAAAGCCCATGTCGGAATGCACATAGCCAATTTCGCGAACGGTGTTACGGGTGATCTCTTCGATGTCTACCCAGGCGCTGGTGGTGATTTCGCCGCCAACTAAAACCATGCCGGTTTTTACGTAGGTTTCGCAAGCAACGCGTGCTTTCGGATCCTGTTCGAGGATCGCGTCTAAAACGGCATCAGAGATTTGGTCAGCAATTTTGTCAGGATGCCCTTCAGAGACGGACTCGGACGTAAAAAGGTGTTTTGCCATATTTAATATCACCTAAAGAGAATTTGGTTAGCTCAAACTGTTGTGTGGATTTTCTGTGGTAGCGGATCCTACCACGACTCTGCAGGTTAAAAACACTGGCAGTCTGAGTGTTAATCGGTATGGATGGATTAACATCTGGATGGCTATTTTAGGTCAATTCTTCACCCGATTTCCACTTTTTTTTGAATCGTGTCTCATTCTGTTAAAAACGTGGCTGGAAATTTTTCCTGACAATGCTGGCATTCTGCGTATTTATCTTTTGCAATTTTCTGCCATTGTGGGGTATAAAACGCGGCGCGCGGCTTAAATAAAAAGCACACGACGTTTCTTTCGTGTTGCCACTTCCAGCCGGGTTGAAAACAGAGTTTTGGCTTGTGGGTTCGTCTTAACAGGCGGCCGTGGAGGTGATACGAAATAATGAACCGTTGTCTGCTGCTTAACCTGTCTCACCGTTCTGGTGAAGATTCGTTCCCCGCACTCTGCATCTCTGCTTTGCATACCTGCCGATGTTATACCCATCTCGGCGCTTCTCAGGATTCAAGAGCTGGTTACAGCTACTGAGGACTGAACAAGGGCGCTCTTGTAAAAACAAGAGTTTTCTCGTGGTTTCGCCGAACTGTCACACTTACGTTCGGTTATGTGCTTAATAATGTTATGAAAAAGAAACCGGTTGCGCAGTTGGAGCGTCAGCATTCACTGCTGGAAAATCCATGTGCTTATGGGTTGTTATCGCAGTTCCAGGCTGCGATAGTCGTTAACTGTTTTACACTTAATAAAATAATTTGAGGTTCGCTATGTCTGACGACATGTCTATGGGTTTGCCTTCGTCAGCGGGCGAACACGGTGTACTACGCTCCATGCAGGAGGTTGCAATGAGCTCCCAGGAAGCCAGCAAGATGCTGCGTACTTACAATATTGCCTGGTGGGGCAATAACTACTATGACGTTAACGAGCTGGGCCACATTAGCGTGTGCCCGGACCCGGACGTCCCGGAAGCTCGCGTCGATCTCGCGCAGTTAGTGAAAACTCGTGAAGCACAGGGCCAGCGTCTGCCTGCACTGTTCTGTTTCCCACAGATCCTGCAGCACCGTTTGCGTTCTATTAACGCCGCGTTCAAACGTGCGCGGGAATCCTACGGCTATAACGGCGATTACTTCCTCGTTTATCCGATCAAAGTTAACCAGCACCGCCGCGTGATTGAGTCCCTGATTCATTCGGGCGAACCGCTGGGCCTGGAAGCCGGTTCCAAAGCGGAGTTGATGGCGGTGCTGGCACATGCTGGCATGACCCGTAGCGTCATCGTCTGCAACGGTTATAAGGACCGCGAATATATCCGCCTGGCATTAATTGGCGAGAAGATGGGCCACAAGGTCTATCTGGTCATTGAGAAGATGTCAGAAATTGCCATTGTGCTGGATGAAGCAGAACGTCTGAATGTCGTTCCTCGTCTGGGCGTGCGTGCACGTCTGGCTTCGCAGGGCTCGGGTAAATGGCAGTCCTCCGGCGGGGAAAAATCGAAGTTCGGCCTGGCGGCGACTCAGGTACTGCAACTGGTTGAAACCCTGCGTGAAGCCGGGCGTCTCGACAGCCTGCAACTGCTGCACTTCCACCTCGGTTCGCAGATGGCTAATATTCGCGATATCGCGACAGGCGTTCGTGAATCCGCGCGTTTCTATGTGGAACTGCACAAGCTGGGCGTCAATATTCAGTGCTTCGACGTTGGCGGCGGTCTGGGCGTGGACTATGAAGGCACCCGTTCGCAGTCCGACTGTTCGGTGAACTACGGCCTCAATGAATACGCCAACAACATCATCTGGGCGATTGGTGATGCGTGTGAAGAAAATGGTCTGCCACATCCGACGGTAATCACCGAGTCGGGTCGTGCGGTGACTGCGCATCACACCGTGCTGGTGTCGAATATCATCGGCGTGGAACGTAACGAATACACGGTGCCGACCGCGCCTGCAGAAGACGCACCGCGCGCCCTGCAAAGCATGTGGGAAACCTGGCAGGAGATGCACGAACCGGGAACTCGTCGTTCTCTGCGTGAATGGTTACACGACAGCCAGATGGATCTGCACGATATTCATATCGGCTACTCTTCCGGCACCTTTAGCCTGCAAGAACGTGCATGGGCAGAACAACTCTATCTGAGCATGTGCCATGAAGTGCAGAAGCAACTGGATCCGCAAAACCGTGCGCATCGTCCGATTATCGACGAGCTGCAGGAACGTATGGCTGACAAAATGTACGTCAACTTCTCGCTGTTCCAGTCGATGCCGGACGCATGGGGGATCGACCAGTTGTTCCCGGTTCTGCCGCTGGAAGGGTTGGATCAAGTGCCGGAGCGCCGCGCTGTGCTGCTGGATATTACCTGTGATTCTGACGGTGCTATTGATCACTACATCGATGGTGATGGTATTGCCACGACAATGCCAATGCCGGAGTACGATCCAGAGAATCCGCCGATGCTCGGTTTCTTCATGGTCGGCGCATATCAGGAGATCCTCGGCAACATGCACAACCTGTTCGGTGATACCGAAGCGGTTGACGTGTTCGTCTTCCCTGACGGCAGCGTAGAAGTAGAACTGTCTGACGAAGGCGATACCGTGGCGGATATGCTGCAATATGTACAGCTCGATCCGAAAACGTTGTTAACCCAGTTCCGTGATCAAGTGAAGAAAACCGATCTTGATGCTGAACTGCAACAACAGTTCCTTGAAGAGTTCGAGGCAGGTTTGTACGGTTATACCTATCTTGAAGATGAATAATTAAGATTATTCCGCTGGCGGGTCGATTTATTTACGTAAATCGGCCCGCTTTCTTTTTATATATTCTTAAAAATAATTTAGCTGCTTTTCTTATTAAATAATCTCCCTACAATCGCTGCATTAATTAAATGCAGAGGGAACGGTTATGAAAAAAGGGAAAGTACGTAGCGCGTTGATAGCATTAGCCGTGCTGCTGGCCGGTTGTTCCAGTAATGCGCAGTATAATAGCAGTGCATCAGGCAATGTCGGCACCGCCTGGGGTGGGGATGTGCACTCAACGGTTCAGGGCGTATCTGCTGAGCGAGCTTGGCGCGATCCGGCAGAGATGATCGTTATTAGTTATTCGACGACTGTTCCTTCGGGCTACGACCGCGTTTATAGCATTCGTATTAACGAACTTGAATATGCTATTCGCGATGGTAATTTTAATTCTCTACCTATTACGCGGGTTTATGATTCGTCAAATAATGAACCACGCTATATTGTCCATGCCAGAGTAGGAATGAATTATCAATTATATGTCCGCAATTACAGTCGTAACACCAACTACGAGATCGTTGCTACGGTTGATGGCCTGGATGTGCTGAACGGCAAGCAAGGTTCGCTGAATAACAACGGCTATATTGTGAATGCCGGAGATTCGTTAGCGATTAAAGGATTCCGCAAAGATAAACATACCGAAGCGGCTTTTCAGTTCGCCAACGTTGCTGATTCCTACGCAGCCAATTCGGCGCAAGGCGATGTGCGTAATACCGGTGTAATCGGCTTTGCCGCCTTTGAATTACAAGGCCCGGCGCAAAACGCGCTGCCGCCGTGCTCTGGACAAGCCTTTCCGGCAGATAACAATGGCTATGCGCCGCCACCGTGTCGGAAATAGCAACCTCGCTTGATGCCTCGCCCATTTAAGGCGATAATTAGCACAAAATTGTGTTTCGCAAATCCAACCCTTCCTCGTCGGGCCTAACGACGCGGAAGGGTTTTTTTATATCGACTTTGTAATAGGAGTCCATCCATGAGCACCTTAGGTCATCAATACGATAACTCACTGGTTTCCAACGCCTTTGGTTTTTTACGCCTGCCGATGAACTTCCAGCCGTATGACAGCGATGCTGACTGGGTGATTACTGGCGTGCCGTTCGATATGGCCACTTCTGGCCGTGCGGGGGGGCGCCACGGTCCGGCAGCGATCCGTCAGGTTTCGACGAATCTGGCCTGGGAACACAACCGCTTCCCGTGGAATTTCGACATGCGTGAGCGCCTGAACGTGGTGGACTGCGGTGATCTGGTATATGCCTTCGGCGATGCCCGTGAGATGAGCGAGAAGCTGCAGGCACACGCCGAGAAGCTGCTGGCTGCCGGTAAGCGTATGCTCTCCTTCGGTGGTGACCACTTTGTTACGCTGCCGCTGCTGCGTGCTCATGCGAAGCATTTCGGCAAAATGGCGCTGGTACACTTTGACGCCCACACCGATACCTATGCGAACGGTTGTGAATTTGACCACGGCACCATGTTCTATACCGCGCCGAAAGAAGGTCTGATCGACCCGAATCATTCCGTGCAGATTGGTATTCGTACCGAGTTTGATAAAGACAACGGCTTTACCGTGCTGGACGCCTGCCAGGTGAACGATCGCAGCGTGGATGACGTTATCGCCCAGGTGAAACAGATTGTGGGTGATATGCCGGTTTACCTGACCTTTGATATCGATTGCCTGGACCCTGCATTTGCACCAGGCACCGGTACGCCGGTAATTGGCGGCCTGACCTCCGATCGCGCCATTAAACTGGTACGCGGCCTGAAAGATCTCAACATCGTTGGGATGGACGTAGTGGAGGTGGCTCCGGCATACGATCAGTCGGAAATCACCGCTCTGGCAGCGGCGACGCTGGCGCTGGAGATGCTGTATATTCAGGCGGCGAAAAAGGGCGAGTAAGCGCCAGATAAGAGGCGCACGGGTGATGTGCCATTAATGTCGGATGCGGCGTGAACGCCTTATCCGACCTACGTTCGGCACTACCTGGCTTTACTTAACTCCATCCGCGCTCATACGATCGCGAATATGCTGGGCGCGTTCGGCGGATGCAGGATGGTCGTCAAACATTGAGCTTTGGCGGCCTTCTTCCAGTTTCGCCAGTTTTTCAAAGCTGGTGGCAAGACCTGCCGGGCTGATACCGCGTTGGCGCAGCAAATCGTAGGAGTAATCATCGGCCTCTGATTCCTGACGTTGGGTAAATTGCGAATTGACTAGCTTTTCGCCCAGGTCTCCCAGTTGTGATTGTGACAAACTGCCGACAATTCCGCCTGCAGAGGCCGCCGCAACGCGAATTGCGTTTGTACCAAGTGCTACCTGCATTCCTTTCTTCACATGGCCTAATGCCACGTGCCCCATTTCGTGACCGAGCACCGCTTCGACTTCGTTATCCGTCATCATATCCATCAGCCCGCTATAGACGCGGATACAGCCGTTAGCCATTGCAAAGGCGTTCACATCCTTCGCCATATACACTTTGTAATTCACCGGCTGACCGTTGATATTGTTGCCTAGCGCATTGGCAATAGTTGTCAGACGTTTAGCGTATTCGCTATTGGCTGGCGCAATCGTCGCCTTGCTGTCCATCTCCTGACATGCCTGATCGCTCAGGGTTTTCACCTGCGCATCACTCAAACTGTAAGCCTGAAAAGCTTCCGCTCCTGATGAGAGCAGTCCGTTGGAGTCCATATTCTGGCAACCGGTCAGTACCGTTGCCACGCTCATTGCTACCAATAAGGCGCGAATTTTCATGTTTTCTCTTCCGCACAAGGTCAGGATTATTCTAAAAATGCGCCGTTTGCAGGTGAATCGACGCTCAGTCTCAGTATAAGGAAAAGCGCAGCGGACGGGCGAGCAGATTGCGCAACATGCGAGCATGATCCAGAGATTTCTGAAGCGGCAAAAGGATGTTCCATGTACATGACGCGCGGCTTGCGGTAAATTGTTGGCAAATTTTCCGGCGTAGCCCAAAACGCGCTGTCGTCAAGTCGTTAAGGGCGTGCCCTTCATCATCCGATCTGGAGTCAAAATGTCCTCACGTAAAGAGCTTGCCAATGCTATTCGTGCGCTGAGCATGGACGCAGTACAGAAAGCCAAATCCGGTCACCCGGGTGCCCCTATGGGTATGGCTGACATTGCCGAAGTCCTGTGGCGTGATTTCCTGAAACACAACCCGCAGAATCCGTCCTGGGCTGACCGTGACCGCTTCGTGCTGTCCAACGGCCACGGCTCCATGCTGATCTACAGCCTGCTGCACCTCACCGGTTACGATCTGCCGATGGAAGAACTGAAAAACTTCCGTCAGCTGCACTCTAAAACTCCGGGCCACCCGGAAGTGGGTTACACCGCTGGCGTGGAAACCACTACAGGTCCGCTGGGTCAGGGTATTGCCAACGCAGTCGGTATGGCGATTGCAGAAAAAACGCTGGCGGCGCAGTTTAACCGTCCGGGCCACGACATCGTCGACCACTACACCTACGCCTTCATGGGCGACGGCTGCATGATGGAAGGCATCTCCCACGAAGTTTGTTCTCTGGCGGGTACGCTGAAGCTGGGTAAACTGATTGCGTTCTACGATGACAACGGTATCTCTATCGATGGTCACGTTGAAGGCTGGTTCACCGACGACACCGCAATGCGTTTCGAAGCTTACGGCTGGCACGTTATTCGCGGCATCGACGGTCATGACGCGGCATCCATCAAACGCGCAGTAGAAGAAGCGCGCGCAGTGACTGACAAACCGTCCCTGCTGATGTGCAAAACCATCATCGGTTTCGGTTCCCCGAACAAAGCCGGTACGCACGACTCCCACGGTGCGCCGCTGGGCGACGCTGAAATTGCCCTGACCCGCGAACAGCTGGGCTGGAAATATGCACCGTTCGAAATCCCGTCTGAAATCTATGCTCAGTGGGATGCGAAAGAAGCAGGCCAGGCGAAAGAATCCGCATGGAACGAGAAATTCGCTGCTTACGCGAAAGCTTATCCGCAGGAAGCCGCTGAATTTACCCGCCGTATGAAAGGCGAAATGCCGTCTGACTTCGACGCCAAAGCGAAAGAGTTCATCGCTAAACTGCAGGCTAACCCGGCGAAAATCGCCAGCCGTAAAGCGTCTCAGAATGCGATTGAAGCGTTCGGCCCGCTGTTGCCGGAATTCCTCGGCGGCTCTGCTGACCTGGCACCGTCTAACCTGACCCTGTGGTCTGGTTCTAAAGCAATCAACGAAGATGCTGCGGGTAACTACATCCACTACGGTGTTCGCGAGTTCGGTATGACCGCGATTGCTAACGGTATCTCCCTGCACGGTGGCTTCCTGCCGTACACCTCCACCTTCCTGATGTTCGTGGAATACGCACGTAACGCCGTACGTATGGCTGCGCTGATGAAACAGCGTCAGGTGATGGTTTACACCCACGACTCCATCGGTCTGGGCGAAGATGGCCCGACTCACCAGCCGGTTGAGCAGGTCGCTTCACTGCGCGTGACCCCGAACATGTCCACATGGCGTCCGTGTGACCAGGTTGAATCCGCGGTCGCGTGGAAATACGGCGTTGAGCGTCAGGACGGCCCGACTGCGCTTATCCTCTCCCGTCAGAACCTGGCGCAGCAGGAACGTACTGAAGAGCAGCTGGCAAACATCGCGCGCGGTGGTTATGTGCTGAAAGACTGTGCCGGTCAGCCGGAACTGATCTTCATCGCGACCGGTTCTGAAGTTGAACTGGCGGTTGCTGCCTACGAAAAACTGACTGCTGAAGGCGTGAAAGCGCGCGTGGTTTCCATGCCGTCTACCGACGCGTTCGACAAGCAGGATGCGGCTTACCGTGAGTCTGTACTGCCGAAAGCGGTTACTGCACGCGTTGCGGTGGAAGCGGGTATTGCTGACTACTGGTACAAGTATGTTGGCCTGAACGGTGCTATCGTCGGCATGACCACCTTCGGTGAATCTGCTCCGGCAGAGCTGCTGTTTGAAGAGTTCGGCTTCACCGTTGACAACGTTGTTGCGAAAGCGAAAGCGCTGCTGTAATCGGTAAGATGCTTTGTGAGAAGGGCCGCGAAAGCGGCCCTTTTTTTACTTAGTAGAGATAAACGGAACTGTACTGCCGGGGATCATGGTATCGGGTAGCTTACCGTCCCAACGCTCAGCAGTGGTGAGGGCAACAAGTCCGGGATTATCCCGCAGAGCTTCACCGCGCAGGCGGATCGCTTCTGCTTCAGCCGCACTTTTTAAACGAATAGTTTCAGCCTCTGCCGCGCCTCTTACGCGAATAGTCTCAGCTTCTGCTTTGGCTGCCGCCAGTTTACTGTCTGCTTCAGCCTGGGCCTGAGTTACTGCTATTTGCGCCTGGATTTTCTCTGTTTCCAGATTTTGCTTACGTGTGGCAATGGCGACTTCTGCTTTCATTCGATCTTCAATCGATTTTTCATAAGCGTCAGAAAAATCAATATTTTCAATCTGGACACCATCAATCACCACCGGGCCAACAACGGCTTTACGCATTGCATTTTGCAGATCCTGAACCAGTTTTGTACGATCCTGTACCGCGCTGATGGCGGTATATTGGCCGAAAACGTTCTCCAGTTGAGTTGGCAGCTGGCGGACGATCAGACGCTCTTTTAAAGATTCAATGGTGTTGTAGGTTGTATAAACTGCGCCAGCTTCTGAAGGTTTAATGTGGAAGCTGACTGATACTGTCATTTGTGCCGGTTGCTGGTCGCGGCTGTAGGCCTGTAATCCCTGATAAACCACAGCCTGATTACGCGTGGAAATTTTCTCCACGCTTTCCATAAAAGGGATCTTAAAACCCAGACCCGGCTCGGCAACTTTTACGATTTTTCCGTAGCGCAGCAAAATGCCGCGTTCACCTTCATTAACGGTGTAATACGAGAGAAATGGCAGCACAACCACGGCAAGCACGCCAATGACGATAGCAATAGATTTTTGTGGGCGAAATGAGGTTATTGAAACAGGTGCTTTCATGACAATCTTCCTTGAGTAAAGTGTGGGAATATGTCACATGAGGTGAGGAGAAAACAGCCTACAGGTGAGAATTCAGAATCTATAAAGGGGTATAGCGAAAAAACATTGCATTAAAAAAGTATGTTTTCGGACATTCAATAAATAAATGGCGATATGTATCACAAATACAACAACAATCAAAATGTTGATTTTGTGATAAACATAACAAATACAAAGTTGACTTTAAAAATATCAATTTCATTTTGTTGTTATTTAAAGTTTTATTATTTTTGTTCATGGGGTTTTTCTTCTCGCGTACCCAATTGCTTTCATTAAACCGCACGAGTATTTTATTTTTACCGCCGGACGGTACCCTAAAAATAAAATAAGGATAATTTATGCGGCTTATTGATTATTTTCCAGAATCATCAATCTCAGTTATACATTCAGCAAAAGATTGGCAGGAAGCTATCGATTTCTCGATGGCATCATTGCTGGATAAAAACTATATCAGCGAGAATTACATTCAGGCAATTAAAGATTCCACCATTAACAATGGCCCTTATTATATTCTCGCACCAGGCGTGGCAATGCCTCATGCGCGACCGGAATGTGGGGCGCTTAAAACCGGGATGTCTTTGACATTACTTGAACAAGGTGTTTATTTTCCGGGGAATGACGAACCAATTAAATTACTCATCGGACTCTCTGCTGCCGATGCCGATTCGCACATTGGCGCTATTCAGGCGTTAAGTGAATTACTGTGCGAAGAAGAAATACTCGAACAACTCTTAACAGCATCATCAGAAAAACAATTAGCGGACATTATCAGCCGCGGATAATTACTCTCTCCTCTACAGGATAATATTATGGAAAACAAGTCTGCTCGTGCAAAGGTCCAGGCTTTTGGGGGCTTTTTGACGGCAATGGTCATCCCCAATATTGGTGCTTTTATTGCCTGGGGTTTTATTACTGCGTTATTTATTCCCACCGGTTGGCTGCCTAACGAACATTTCGCCAAAATTGTCGGCCCGATGATTACCTATTTATTGCCCGTGATGATTGGTTCTACCGGTGGTCATCTGGCCGGCGGTAAACGCGGCGCGGTCATGGGCGGAATAGGTACTATTGGTGTGATCGTCGGCGCAGAGATCCCGATGTTCCTTGGCTCAATGATTATGGGGCCGCTCGGTGGTCTGGTGATTAAATATATCGACAAGGCGCTGGAAAAGCGGATCCCTGCTGGTTTTGAGATGGTTATCAATAACTTCTCATTAGGTATCGCGGGGATGCTCCTTTGTCTGCTGGGTTTTGAAGTGATCGGCCCTGCGGTGTTAATTGCCAATACTTTCGTCAAAGAGTGTATTGAGGCGCTGGTACATGCGGGTTATCTGCCTTTGCTGTCAGTCATCAATGAACCGGCGAAAGTGCTTTTCCTTAATAATGCGATCGATCAGGGCGTCTATTACCCGTTGGGGATGCAACAGGCTTCAGTTAACGGTAAATCCATCTTCTTTATGGTGGCGTCCAACCCTGGGCCTGGCTTAGGACTGTTGCTGGCGTTTACTTTGTTTGGTAAAGGGATGAGTAAACGTTCTGCGCCCGGGGCGATGATTATTCACTTCCTCGGTGGGATCCACGAACTGTATTTCCCGTATGTGCTGATGAAGCCGCTGACCATTATTGCCATGATTGCGGGCGGTATGTCTGGCACCTGGATGTTTAACTTACTGGACGGTGGTCTGGTGGCTGGTCCAAGTCCGGGGTCTATCTTTGCTTACCTGGCACTGACGCCGAAAGGCTCGTTCCTGGCGACAATTGCCGGTGTTACGGTAGGTACCCTGGTGTCCTTTGCTATCACTTCCGTAATACTGAAGATGGAAAAAACGGTGGAAACGGAGAGCGAAGATGAGTTTGCTCAGTCAGCCAATGCGGTTAAGGCGATGAAACAAGAGGGTGCATTCTCGTTAAGCCGGGTTAAGCGAATCGCCTTTGTTTGCGATGCGGGGATGGGCTCCAGCGCGATGGGCGCAACCACCTTCCGTAAACGTCTGGAAAAAGCGGGGCTGGCAATTGAAGTAAAACATTACGCGATAGAAAACGTGCCTGCGGATGCGGATATCGTCGTTACTCACGCCAGTCTGGAAGGGCGCGTGAAACGTGTGACGGATAAACCACTGATATTGATTAATAACTATATTGGCGATCCAAAACTCGACACTTTATTTAATCAATTAACCGCTGAACATAAACACTGATTACAGAGGTAAAAATGAAAACCAAAGTTGCTGCTATTTATGGCAAGCGGGATGTCCGTCTGCGCGAATTTGAGCTGCCAGAAATTACCGATAATGAACTGTTAGTGAATGTAATTTCTGACAGCGTTTGTTTATCCACCTGGAAAGCGGCGTTACTCGGTAGTGAACATAAACGCGTACCCGACGATTTAGAAAATCATCCGGTCATTACCGGGCATGAATGTGCCGGGGTTATTGTTGAAGTGGGTAAAAATCTCACCGACAAATATAAAAAAGGCCAGCGTTTTGTATTGCAACCGGCGATGGGGTTACCAAGCGGATATTCAGCGGGCTACAGCTACGAATATTTTGGCGGTAACGCCACCTATATGATTATTCCCGAAATCGTCATTAATTTGGGCTGCGTATTACCGTATCACGGCTCTTATTTTGCTGCGGCGTCACTGGCAGAGCCTATGTGCTGCATTATTGGCGCTTATCATGCCAATTATCACACCACGCAATATGTTTATGAGCATCGCATGGGCGTTAAACCTGGCGGCAATATTGCGCTGCTGGCATGTGCTGGTCCGATGGGCATTGGCGCTATCGATTATGCTATTAACGGCGGCATACAACCGTCGCGGGTGGTGGTGGTCGATATCGACGACAAACGCCTGGCGCAGGTACAAAAGCTGCTGCCGGTGGAACTGGCGGCCAGTAAAGGCATTGAGCTGGTGTATATGAATACCAAAGGGATGAGCGATCCGGTCCAGACGCTGCGGGCGCTGACGGATGATGCCGGATTTGATGACGTATTTGTCTATGCAGCGGTGCCTTCAGTCGTCGAGATGGCTGATGAATTACTGGCGGAAGATGGCTGCCTGAACTTCTTTGCCGGGCCGACGGATAAAAACTTCAAAGTGCCGTTTAATTTCTACAACGTCCATTACAACAGAACGCATGTCGTCGGTACGTCCGGCGGTTCAACGGACGACATGAAAGAGGCGATTGCGCTTAGCGCCACAGGGCAGTTGCAGCCGTCGTTTATGGTGACCCATATCGGTGGGCTGGATGCGGTGCCAGAAACCGTGCTCAATCTGCCGGATATCCCAGGCGGTAAAAAACTCATTTATAACGGCGTGACCATGCCGCTCACTGCCATTGCCGATTTTGCCGAAAAAGGCAAAACCGATCCGCTGTTTAAAGAGTTGGCGCGGCTGGTTGAGGAAACGCACGGCATCTGGAATGAACAGGCCGAGAAATATCTGCTGGCACAATTTGGCGTTGATAGCGGGGAGGCCGCGCAATGATGTCCCTGGCGTGGCCATTATTTCGCGTTACGGAACAGGCAGCGTTGGCTGCCTGGCCGCAAACCGGATGTGGCGACAAAAATAAAATTGATGGCCTGGCGGTCACCGCGATGCGCCAGGCATTAAACGACGTCGCTTTTCGTGGACGAGTGGTTATCGGCGAGGGAGAGATTGACCATGCGCCGATGCTGTGGATTGGCGAAGAGGTGGGCAAAGGCGATGGGCCAGAAGTCGATATCGCGGTTGACCCGATTGAAGGCACGCGGATGGTGGTGATGGGGCAGAGCAATGCGCTGGCGGTCATGGCTTTCGCCCCACGGGGCAGCCTGTTACATGCGCCCGATATGTATATGAAAAAGCTGGTTGTTAATCGACTGGCTGCCGGGGCGATAGATCTGTCTTTGCCTCTGGCGGACAACTTGCGTAACGTGGCGCGGGCGTTAGGTAAACCGCTGGACAAGCTGCGTATGGTTACGCTGGATAAACCGCGCCTGAGTGCCGCAATTGAGGAAGCAACACAGCTGGGCGTGAAGGTTTTTGCCCTGCCGGATGGCGATGTCGCCGCCAGCGTGCTGACCTGCTGGCAGGATAATCCTTACGATGTGATGTACACCATCGGCGGTGCGCCAGAAGGCGTGATTTCTGCCTGTGCCGTTAAAGCATTAGGCGGGGATATGCAGGCCGAGCTGATTGACTTTTGTCAGGCTAAAGGGGATTACACGGAAAATCGGCAGATTGCAGAGCAGGAGCGCAAGCGTTGCAAGGAAATGGGCGTTGACGTTAACCGTGTGTACTCGCTCGATGAACTGGTGAGGGGGAACGATATCCTCTTTAGCGCTACGGGCGTGACGGGCGGCGAGTTGGTGAACGGAATCCAACAGACGGCGAATGGGGTGCGGACGCAGACATTACTGATCGGCGGCGCGGACCAAACGTGTAATATAATAGACTCCCTGCATTGATGGTGATCTATCGGAAGACCAATGGCGACGCTGACAGAAGATGATGTGCTTGAGCAACTGGATGCACAGGACAATTTATTTTCATTTATGAAAACTACGCATTCTATTTTGCTCCAGGGGATACGCCAGTTTCTGCCGTCGCTGTTTGTCGATAATGATGAAGAGATCGTCGAATATGCAGTGAAGCCGTTACTCGCCCAAAGCGGCCCGCTTGACGATATTGATGTTGCACTGCGTTTGATTTATGCGCTGGGGAAAATGGATAAATGGCTGTACGCCGATATCACGCATTTTTCCCAGTTCTGGCATTACCTGAACGAACAGGATGAAATGCCCGGATTTGCCGATGACATGACCTGGGATTTTATCAGCAACGTCAATAGCATAACCCGCAATGCGACGCTCTATGACGCGTTGAAAGCGATGAAGTTCGCCGATTTCGCCGTCTGGTCAGAGGCGCGTTTTAGCAGGATGGTCAAAACGGCGCTGACGCTGGCAGTAACGACCACCTTAAAGGAATTAACGCCGTGAAAATTGAATTAACGGTGAATGGGCTGAAGATACAGGCACAGTACCAGAACGAAGAGATTGAAAATGTACATAAACCGTTGCTGCACATGTTGGCGGCCTTACAGACGGTAAATCCGCAGCGGCGTACGGTGGTTTTTCTTTGCGCTCCGCCGGGGACGGGTAAATCTACCCTAACCACCTTCTGGGAATATCTCGCGCAACAAGACCCGGAGCTGCCCGCTATTCAGACGCTGCCGATGGATGGTTTTCATCATTACAATAGCTGGCTGGATGCGCATCAATTGCGCCCCTTCAAAGGCGCACCAGAGACATTTGACGTTGCGAAACTGGCGGAAAATCTGCGCCAGGTAATGGAAGGGGATTGTACGTGGCCGCAGTACGATCGACAAAAGCATGATCCTGTTGAAGATGCGTTGCACGTTACCGCACCACTCGTCATCGTCGAAGGAAACTGGCTATTATTGGATGATGAAAAGTGGCAGGAGTTGGCATCTTTCTGCGATTTTTCTATTTTTATTCATGCACCTGCTCAAATTCTGCGGGAGCGCTTGATTAGTCGTAAAATTGCGGGAGGATTATCGCGGCAAGAAGCCGAAGCTTTTTATGCCCGAACCGATGGTCCCAATGTCGAGCGTGTGCTGGTGAATAGTCGTCAGGCCAATCTGATATTAGAGATGACCGAAGAAGGCAGATATCACTTCAAAAGCTGACAATTTATTCCAGTTATTGCAGGGGTATTATTACGCCAGCCTGGAATAAAGCTCCCTACAAAAGGGGATAAAAGTGTGATGTAAGTCAGATAAATGTCTTCTTCGGCTGGACAATCATTCCTTTTATTCCACGTTTCGCTTATCCTAGCTGAAGCGTTTCAGTCGATTAAATGTTCGACAATTAACCAATCAGTCGCAGTTTGCGACAGGTAAGGTTTCCCCGGACGATTTGCTGGATTACTCTGTCTGGCAAATTTGCTCAGGGAAAACCTTGCAGGAGATCTATGACCGTACGCGTAGCGATAAATGGCTTCGGTCGCATCGGGCGTAATGTGGTTCGTGCTTTGTATGAATCCGGACGCCGGGCGGAAATTACCGTGGTGGCAATCAACGAACTGGCGGATGCTGCGGGCATGGCGCATTTGTTGAAATATGACACCAGCCATGGCCGTTTTGCATGGGAAGTACGACAGGAACGCGATCAACTTTTTGTTGGTGATGACGCCATCCGTGTATTGCATGAACGTTCACTGCAATCGCTCCCCTGGCGTGAACTTGGCGTTGATGTAGTCCTCGACTGCACCGGCGTATATGGCTCCCGCGAGCATGGCGAAGCGCATATTGCCGCCGGGGCCAAAAAAGTGCTCTTTTCACATCCTGGCAGTAACGATCTCGACGCGACCGTTGTTTACGGCGTCAATCAGGATCAACTTCGTGCGGAACACCGCATCGTTTCTAACGCTTCCTGTACCACGAATTGCATAATTCCCGTCATCAAATTGTTAGATGATGCGTACGGTATTGAGTCCGGCACTGTGACCACAATTCACTCCGCCATGCACGATCAACAGGTTATTGATGCATACCATCCTGACCTGCGTCGCACCCGGGCAGCCAGCCAGTCGATCATTCCGGTCGATACTAAACTGGCCGCCGGTATCACACGATTTTTTCCGCAATTTAACGATCGCTTTGAAGCGATTGCGGTACGTGTGCCAACCATAAATGTGACGGCAATCGATTTAAGCGTGACGGTGAAGAAACCTGTAAAAGCCAATGAAGTCAACCTGTTGCTGCAAAAAGCAGCACAAGGTGCATTTCATGGTATAGTTGACTATACGGAATTGCCGTTGGTCTCTGTAGATTTTAACCACGATCCGCACAGTGCCATTGTCGATGGCACCCAAACCCGGGTTAGTGGCGCACACCTGATCAAAACGTTGGTCTGGTGCGATAACGAATGGGGCTTTGCTAACCGAATGCTCGACACGACGTTAGCTATGGCTACTGTTGCTTTCAGGTAAGACGCAAGCAGCGTCTGCAAAACTTTTAGAATCAACGAGAGGATTCACCATGTCTGTAATTAAGATGACCGATCTGGATCTTGCTGGGAAACGTGTATTTATCCGTGCGGATCTGAACGTACCAGTAAAAGACGGGAAAGTAACCAGCGACGCGCGTATCCGTGCTTCTCTGCCGACCATCGAACTTGCCCTGAAACAAGGCGCAAAAGTGATGGTAACTTCCCACCTGGGTCGTCCTACCGAAGGCGAGTACAACGAAGAATTCTCTCTGCTGCCGGTTGTTAACTACCTGAAAGACAAACTGTCTAACCCGGTTCGTCTGGTTAAAGATTACCTCGACGGCGTTGACGTTGCTGAAGGTGAACTGGTTGTTCTGGAAAACGTTCGCTTCAACAAAGGCGAGAAGAAAGACGACGAAACCCTGTCCAAAAAATACGCTGCACTGTGTGACGTGTTCGTAATGGACGCATTCGGTACTGCTCACCGCGCGCAGGCTTCTACTCACGGTATCGGTAAATTCGCTGACGTTGCGTGCGCAGGCCCGCTGCTGGCAGCTGAACTGGACGCGCTGGGTAAAGCACTGAAAGAACCTGCTCGCCCGATGGTGGCTATCGTTGGTGGTTCTAAAGTATCTACCAAACTGACCGTTCTGGACTCCCTGTCTAAAATCGCTGACCAGCTGATTGTTGGTGGTGGTATCGCTAACACCTTTATCGCGGCACAAGGCCACGATGTGGGTAAATCCCTGTACGAAGCTGATCTGGTTGACGAAGCAAAACGTCTGCTGACCACCTGCAACATCCCGGTTCCGTCTGATGTTCGTGTAGCAACTGAGTTCTCTGAAACTGCACCGGCTACCCTGAAATCTGTTAACGATGTGAAAGCTGACGAGCAGATCCTGGATATCGGTGATGCTTCCGCTCAGGAACTGGCTGAAATCCTGAAGAATGCGAAAACCATTTTGTGGAACGGTCCGGTTGGCGTGTTCGAATTCCCGAACTTCCGCAAAGGTACTGAAATCGTGGCTAACGCTATCGCAGACAGCGAAGCGTTCTCCATCGCTGGCGGCGGCGACACTCTGGCAGCAATCGACCTGTTCGGCATTGCTGACAAAATCTCCTACATCTCCACTGGCGGCGGCGCATTCCTCGAATTCGTGGAAGGTAAAGTACTGCCTGCAGTAGCGATGCTCGAAGAGCGCGCTAAGAAGTAAAAAATCACAGGGCAGGGAAACCTGCCCTTGTTGCAGCGCGCTTTTAAAGCACGCACTTTTTCATACTCTAAATAATTCGAGTTGCAGGAAGGCGACAAGAGAGTGAATCCCATGAGCTTACATAAGTAAGTGACTGGGGTGAGCGAACGCAGACGCAGCACATGCAACTTGAAGTATGACGAGTATAAGGCCCGACGATACAGGACAAGAGACATGTCTAAGATTTTTGATTTCGTAAAACCTGGCGTAATCACTGGTGATGACGTACAGAAAGTTTTCCAGGTAGCAAAAGAAAACAACTTCGCACTGCCAGCAGTAAACTGCGTCGGTACTGACTCCATCAACGCCGTGCTGGAAACCGCTGCTAAAGTTAAAGCGCCGGTTATCGTTCAGTTCTCCAACGGTGGTGCTTCCTTTATCGCTGGTAAAGGCGTGAAATCTGACGTTCCGCAGGGTGCTGCTATCCTGGGCGCGATCTCTGGTGCGCATCACGTTCACCAGATGGCTGAACATTATGGTGTTCCGGTTATCCTGCACACCGACCACTGCGCGAAGAAACTGCTGCCGTGGATCGACGGTCTGCTGGACGCGGGTGAAAAACACTTCGCAGCTACCGGCAAGCCGCTGTTCTCTTCTCACATGATCGACCTGTCAGAAGAATCTCTGCAAGAGAACATCGAAATCTGCTCTAAATACCTGGAGCGCATGTCCAAAATCGGCATGACTCTGGAAATCGAACTGGGTTGCACCGGTGGTGAAGAAGACGGCGTGGACAACAGCCACATGGACGCTTCTGCACTGTACACCCAGCCGGAAGACGTTGATTATGCGTATACCGAGCTGAGCAAAATCAGCCCGCGTTTCACCATCGCAGCGTCCTTCGGTAACGTACACGGTGTTTACAAGCCGGGTAACGTTGTTCTGACTCCGACTATCCTGCGCGACTCTCAGGAATATGTTTCTAAGAAACACAACCTGCCGCACAACAGCCTGAACTTCGTATTCCACGGTGGTTCCGGTTCTACTGCTCAGGAAATCAAAGACTCCGTAAGCTACGGCGTAGTGAAAATGAACATTGATACCGATACCCAATGGGCAACCTGGGAAGGCGTTCTGAACTACTACAAAGCGAACGAAGCTTACCTGCAGGGTCAGCTGGGTAACCCGAAAGGCGAAGATCAGCCGAACAAGAAATACTACGATCCGCGCGTATGGCTGCGTGCAGGTCAGACTTCTATGATCGCTCGTCTGGAAAAAGCATTCCAGGAACTGAACGCGATCGACGTTCTGTAAGTCATTCCTTTCTGCTTATCTCAAGGCCCGCTCTGCGGGTCTTTTTTTCGCCAAAAGCAAGGTGATGCAGATGAGAAATCTGTGATCTATTTGGCAAAATTATGCTTTATTGTTTACCCTTGTCAGACTGCCCGTCATAAGGCGGCGGAGTGTATTTCTCCATTTTGAGTCAGTTGAAAAGGAATATTGAATGGAAGATTTGAATGTTGTCGATAGCATAAACGGCGCGGGAAGCTGGCTGGTGGCTAACCAGGCGCTGCTGCTAAGTTATGCAGTAAACATCGTGGCGGCACTCGCGATCATCATCGTTGGTTTGATTATCGCGCGGATGATTTCCAACGCGGTGAATCGCCTGATGATCTCCCGTAAAATCGATGCCACTGTTGCTGATTTTCTCTCTGCATTAGTCCGTTACGGTATTATCGCCTTTACGCTAATCGCTGCACTGGGGCGCGTGGGCGTACAAACAGCGTCAGTCATTGCTGTACTCGGTGCCGCAGGCTTAGCGGTTGGTCTGGCTTTGCAGGGGTCACTGTCTAACCTGGCCGCTGGCGTGTTACTTGTTATGTTCCGCCCGTTCCGTGCCGGAGAATATGTTGATCTCGGCGGCGTAGCCGGTACTGTGCTGAGTGTGCAGATTTTCTCCACCACCATGCGTACTGCAGACGGTAAAATTATCGTTATTCCGAACGGTAAAATTATTGCCGGAAATATTATTAACTTCTCTCGCGAGCCAGTTCGCCGTAACGAATTTATTATTGGCGTGGCGTATGATTCCGATATCGATCAGGTTAAGCAGATCCTGACCGATATTATCCAGTCTGAAGATCGCATTTTGAAAGATCGCGAAATGACTGTGCGCCTGAACGAACTTGGTGCATCGTCGATTAATTTCGTGGTCCGCGTCTGGAGCAACAGCGGCGATCTGCAAAACGTGTACTGGGATGTGCTGGAGCGTATTAAACGTGAATTTGATGCCGCCGGTATCAGCTTCCCGTACCCGCAAATGGATGTGAACTTTAAGCGGGTGAAAGAAGACAAAGCTGCGTAATCAACGCTGAGGCCAGATAATACTCTCTGGCCTCTCTCTTATTAGTTTTTCTGATTGCCAATTAATATTATCAATTTCCGCTAATAACAATCCCGCGATATAGTCTCTGCATCAGATACTTAATTCGGAATATCCAACGTGTTTTCTTATTACTTTCAAGGTCTTGCACTTGGGGCGGCTATGATCCTACCGCTCGGTCCACAAAATGCTTTTGTGATGAATCAGGGCATTCGTCGTCAGTACCACATTATGATTGCCTTACTTTGCGCTATCAGCGATTTGGTCCTGATTTGCGCCGGGATTTTTGGTGGCAGCGCGTTATTGATGCAGTCGCCGTGGTTGCTGGCGCTGGTCACCTGGGGCGGCGTAGCCTTCTTGCTGTGGTATGGTTTTGGCGCTTTTAAAACAGCGATGAGCAGTAATATTGAGTTAGCCAGTGCCGAAGTCCTGAAGCAAGGCAGATGGAAAATTATCGCCACCATGCTGGCAGTGACCTGGCTGAATCCGCATGTTTACCTGGATACTTTTGTTGTACTGGGCAGTCTTGGCGGGCAACTTGATGTGGAACCAAAACGTTGGTTTGCGCTCGGGACAATTAGCGCCTCTTTCCTGTGGTTCTTTGGTCTGGCTATTCTCGCAGCCTGGCTGGCACCGCGCCTGCGCACGGCAAAATCACAGCGCATTATCAATCTGGTAGTGGGATGTGTTATGTGGTTTATTGCCTTGCAGCTGGCGAGAGACGGTATTGTTCATGCACAAGCCTTGCTCAGTTAGGCGCTATCTGATGGAAAAATAAAACAGAGGCGCTAAGCTTGCCTCCAGAGGTCCTGAATTTTAGGCAAGTCAATTAACACGGAGAGACTAACGTGAAGTTCAAAGTTATCGCCCTGGCGGCATTAATGGGTATTAGCGGGATGGCAGCGCAGGCTAACGAATTGCCGGATGGACCGCATATTGTCACCTCCGGTACGGCAAGCGTGGATGCGGTGCCAGACATTGCCACTCTTGCGATTGAAGTCAACGTGGCCGCGAAGGATGCCGCTACTGCCAAGAAACAGGCGGATGAGCGCGTCGCACAATACATTTCCTTCCTTGAACTCAATCAGATCGCGAAAAAAGATATCAGCTCAGCGAACTTACGCACCCAGCCAGATTATGATTATCAGGATGGTAAAAGTATCCTGAAAGGCTACCGTGCAGTGAGAACGGTGGAAGTCACGCTCCGTCAGTTAGACAAACTGAATTCCTTGCTGGATGGCGCGCTGAAGGCGGGTCTTAACGAAATTCGTTCTGTATCGCTGGGCGTGGCGCAGCCGGATGCCTATAAAGACAAAGCGCGTAAGGCAGCGATTGATAACGCGATTCATCAGGCGCAGGAACTGGCGAACGGCTTTCATCGTAAACTGGGGCCGGTATATAGTGTGCGCTACCATGTTTCCAACTATCAGCCCAGCCCAATGGTGCGGATGATGAAAGCCGATGCCGCGCCGGTGTCCGCCCAGGAAACTTACGAGCAGGCCGCTATTCAGTTTGATGATCAGGTCGATGTGGTCTTCCAGTTAGAACCTGTGGATCAACAACCCGCTAAAACACCTGCAGCACAATAATATTTGTAGCCCGACGTATTCGTCGGGCTAATGCCTTTACCCGATATTGCCTCCTTTTTCTGTAATTTTCTGTAAAACCATGACGTAATCACCTATCTTTGCTCGCGGTTTCATCAAGGATAGGCTGACTGAAACGGTTAAGCGGACAAGGATGCGGGGGAGGGGGTATGGACATTTTTATTTCGAAAAAGATGCGCAATTTCATTTTATTAGCGCAAACCAATAATATTGCCCGGGCGGCAGAAAAAATCCATATGACAGCTTCGCCATTTGGTAAAAGCATTGCCGCGCTGGAAGAACAAATTGGCTATACGCTATTTACCCGCAAAGATAATAATATCAGCCTCAATAAAGCCGGACAGGAACTGTATCAAAAACTGTTCCCGGTTTATCAACGGCTTTCTGCGATTGATAATGAAATCCATAACTCAGGGCGTCGTTCACGAGAAATTGTGATTGGCATAGATAATACTTATCCGACAATTATTTTCGATCAGTTGATTAGTCTCGGAGATAAGTATGAAGGCGTGACCGCCCAGCCAGTTGAGTTCAGCGAAAATGGCGTTATCGATAATCTTTTTGACCGTCAGTTAGATTTTATTATCTCCCCACAGCATGTATCTGCACGAGTTCAGGAACTGGAAAACCTGACTATCAGTGAACTACCGCCGCTGCGATTGGGCTTTCTCGTTTCTCGTCGTTATGAAGAGCGACAAGAGCAAGAGTTGCTTCAGGAGCTACCCTGGCTACAAATGCGCTTTCAGAACCGGGCTAACTTCGAAGCAATGATTGATGCGAATATGCGTCCTTGTGGGATCAATCCCACCATTATTTATCGTCCCTACAGTTTTATGGCCAAAATCAGCGCCGTGGAGCGCGGACATTTTCTGACGGTGATCCCGCATTTTGCCTGGCGACTGGTGAATCCGGCAACGCTGAAATATTTTGATGCGCCGCACAGGCCGATGTATATGCAGGAATATCTTTATTCAATCAGAAATCATCGTTATACCGCCACGATGCTTCAGCATATTGCTGAAGATCGTGACGGGACGAGTCATTAACCCAGCATCGAGCCGGTTGCAATTAAATTACGGTGTAAGTCGAAGACGTGGCTAAGATCGTGGTGAATATGTCCGCCGGGCGCATTTTCCAGATAGCGATGCAGATAATCCCGATACATAGGATGTGCACAATTATCAATGATAGTGCGGGCGCGTTGAAGCGGGGAAAGACCACGCAGATCGGCGATGCCTTGTTCGGTGATGATCACTTTGACGCTGTGTTCGCTGTGATCAACATGGCTGCACATTGGCACGACGGTTGAGATCTTGCCTTCTTTAGCAATCGACGGGGCCATAAAGATCGACAGATACGCGTTGCGTTCAAAATCACCGCTGCCACCGATGCCGTTCATCAGATCGACCCCGGCTACGTGCGTTGAGTTGGCATGCCCGTAAATATCAAACTCCAGGCCGACGTTCAGAGCGATGACGCCCAGACGACGGATGATTTCCGGGTTATTGGAAATCTCCTGCGGACGCAACACAATGCGGCTGGCAAAGTAATCCATATTGTCGTAAATCTTGCGCAGGGAATCGGCCGAGATAGTCAGGCTGGAGGCGCTGGCCCCGCTGATTTTGCCCGTTTCCAGTAAATGCACCACCGATTCCTGTAGCACTTCCGAATACATCATAAACGGAGGAATTTCCGGATTTTCCCCCAGACGCGCCATTACCGCATTATTGATGTTGCCTACGCCACTTTGCAGCGGCAGAAATTCCGGCGGAATACGCCCATGCGCCATTTCCTGCAACAAGAACGTGACCACGTTATCGGCAATCTGCTGGCACATGGGATTTTGCTTATCCAGCATATTACCGGCGTCAGGCAAGTTGGTTTCCACGACGGCGACAATCTTTTTCGGATCGATTTGCACATAGCGGGTACCGACGCGATCCATTGCATGGAAGATCGACACGCTATTGCGCCGCGGTGGCGCGCCAGGAATCACAATATCTGCCAGTTCTGCAACGCGCGGATCGTGATAGTGATTGAGTTCAATGATCACTTTCTTCGCCCGCAGCAGCCAGGTCGGCGCATTACCGATCCCGCTGGTTAACCAGACTCGACCATCCGGTGCCAGTGCCGATGCTTCAATGACGGCAACATCAATGTCGCCGAAGAAACCGTAATTGACCATTTGCGCCACTTCGCTCAAATGCAGGTCAACGAAACTCACCGCGCCCTGATTGATCTTTTTACGTAAACCGGACGATGTTTGATATGGCGCACGCCAGGAAACAGCATCGGCGTCAGAAAGTACATCGTCAGCGGCGGCGCTGATTGACGCCCCCGTCAGCAGGCGAATTTGATACGGCTTTTTGGCCTCATGCTGTTCGTTAGCTCTGCGGGCAATCGCGTTGGGTAAGGCTTTCGGCGAACCCGCTGGGGTAAAGCCGCTAAATGCCACCATGTCGTTATGCTGGATAATTTCTGCCGCTTCATCGGCGGTCATCCTTGTCCACTGAGTTTCCATTTTAACTCCTTCGTTCGCAGGGATTAATGACCAACGAAATTAGGTTTACGTTTTTCGAGGAAAGCGTTCATCCCTTCCTGGTAATCTTCGCTGTCATAAACCGCGCGGCGCATCCCCTGAATACGTTCAAATTCATCGGAGTTCATGGTGTGCGCTTCGCCCAGTACACGCAGCTCTTCTTTGATAACGGCAATGGCTAACGGCGCTTTCTCAGAGATGTGGTGCGCCATTTGTAAGGTGAAATCTTCCAGTTCTTCCACTTCCACAACATGGTTGAGGATGCCGACAGCCAGCGCGCGCTGGGCTGTGATTGGCGAAGCGGTAAAAATCAGCTCTTTGACAATGTGGAAGCCCGCGTCGCGGGTCAGGTTGTGAATGCCGACCAGGTTATACGGGACGCCGAGGTTTACAGGTGTCATTGAGAAGGTTGAGGTACTGGCGGCGATGATCAGATCGGAACTCATGATCATTTCAAATGCGCCACCCCAGACACTACCTTCCACCATCGAAATGATCGGTTTCGGGAATTTTTGGATCATGCGGGTGATTTGACGCAACGGATCATCATAGGAGAGCGGATCGCGACCGCCAGACGGCAGTTCGTGAATATCGTGACCTGCGGAGAAGACTTTGGAACCACTCGGCGCGCGCAAAATGATACAGCGAATTTCCGGCCGGTTGAGATCGCTTAATGCCTGCATAAGATCATCAATAAAGACTTTACTTAAGGCATTAAGTTTGCGGCCATAGTTAAACTCAATGACCGCCACTTTGTTGATAGTGACAACGTTCACATACTGATAAGACATAAAAATTCCTTTAATCAAAATATTGCGTCTGGATAAATTCACTGAGCTGCCGCAGGCCGGTGCGCGGTGAGAGCGTATTGTTTTTGACTGCTAAAAGCGTCTGGCGGTAATAGCGATCGAAATCTTCATTCGCGAACAGGCGATTCAGTACTTCTTCTTCGGTCTGCTTACGCAGCCATTCCACCGATTGTTGTTGCCGCACTTGTTGTAATCGACCACTGGCAGTTAGCGCGGTTTTGAAGTCGATGATGGCGTGCCAGATCTCATCGATTCCACGTTTTTCCAGTGCGCTACAAGTCAGAACCCGTGGCTGCCATTCGTCGTATTTACGTCGCAGAATATGCAGGGCACTCTCGTACATATGCCGGGCAATGGCGACATTGGTATGGTTATCGCCATCGTCTTTGTTGATAACGATCAGATCTGCCACTTCCATCTGCCCCTTTTTAATGCCCTGCAGATCATCGCCGCCACCGGCAATTTGCAACGAGATAAAACAGTCCACCATGCGGGCGACTTCCGTTTCTGACTGCCCGACGCCAACCGTTTCGACAATCACTACGTCATAACCCGCCGCTTCGCATAACAGCATTAATTCCCGCGCTCGCTGACTGGCACCGCCCAGATGGCCGGAGGAGGGTACCGGGCGAATAAACGCCGCCTCGGCACGCGCCAGGTCATTCATGCGGGTTTTATCCCCGAGAATGCTACCGCCAGTGACCGGGCTGCTGGGATCGACCGCAATAACAGCAACCTTTAATCCCTCACGAATCAACAACATGCCAAAGGCTTCAAGAAAGGTACTTTTCCCCGCGCCGGGTGTGCCGGTAACGCCCAGTCGCAGGGCGTTACCACAGAACGGCATAATGGCGTCAAGCAGCTGAGTACTTAGCGCCTGATGACGCGGGTGACGGCTTTCCACCAACGTCATGGCCTGGGCGAGCGTGGCACGCTCACCATGACGTAAGCGGCGAATACTTTCTGCCAGCGTGGCTTCATTAATCATGATGCTGGCTTATCAGATTCAGTACGTCGCGCACGCTATCGAGCATAGGTGTACCTGGACCATAAATCGCCGCCACGCCGCGCTCTTGCAGGAAGGCGTAATCCTGCGGCGGAATGACGCCACCCGCGACCACGCAGATATCTTTGCGTCCCCATTTTTTCAGCGCTTCGACCAGTTCTGGGATCAGCGTTTTATGACCGGCAGCCAGTGAGGATGCGCCCACTACGTGAACGTCGTTTTCTACGGCCAGGCGGGCGATCTCTTCAGGTGTAGAGAACATCGGGCTTAAATCTACGTCGAAACCGAGATCGGAATAGGCGCTGGCGATCACTTTCGCGCCGCGATCGTGCCCATCCTGGCCCATTTTGGCGATCAGAATGCGCGGGCGACGACCATTGTCGGCAAGGAACTGCTCCGTTTGCGCAACAATGGCATCGAACTCGGCGGCCGATTTCTCAGACTGATGATAGCTTTGCGCAATCACGCCGGTAACACACTGGCTTGGCACCAGATAACGGTCGAAAGCGGCTTCCAGCGCATCGGAAATTTCACCCAGGGTGGCGCGAACGCGAGCAGCATTAACAGCGGCAGCCAGCAGGTTTTCGTTATGCTGTGCGGCGTGAGTCAGGGCGTTCAACGCGGCGGTTACGGCGGCATCATCACGGGTGGCGCGAATGCGTTCCAGCGAAGCAATTTGCTCGTTACGCACCATCACGTTGTCGATCTCAAGTACATCGGTTTCGTCTTCGTGATCCAGTTTGTACTTGTTGACACCAACGATGACACGCTTGCCCTGGTCGATCAGCGACTGTTCGCGCGCTGAGGCCTCTTCGATCATTCGTTTTGGCAGACCTGCTTCGATCGCTTTCGCCATGCCACCGGCTTCGTCGATCTGTTGGATAATAGCTCTGGCTTGTTTGACGATTTGATCGGTCAGCGACTCAATGTAATAGGATCCGGCCAGTGGATCGACGGTGCGGCAGAGTTCTGATTCTTCCTGAATGATGATCTGGGTATTGCGGGCAATGCGTGCTGAGAAATCGGTAGGCAAACCAAGCGCTTCATCAAAGGCGTTGGTATGCAGTGACTGAGTACCGCCCAGCGTTGCAGCCAGTGCTTCAATGGTGGTGCGGATAACGTTGTTATACGGATCCTGTTCAGTCAGGCTCCAGCCTGAGGTCTGGCAGTGGGTACGCAGCGCCAGTGATTTCGGATCCTGTGCGCCAAATCCACTGACCGCTTCGCTCCATAAATAACGTGCCGCACGCAACATGGCGACGTTCATAAACAGATCCATGCCAATGCCGAAGAAGAACGACAGGCGAGGAGCGAAGTCATCAATTTTCAGCCCGGCGGAGATTGCTGCTTTGATGTACTCAATCCCATCAGCGAGCGTAAATGCTACCTGCTGCACGCAGTTGGCACCCGCTTCACCCATATGGTAACCGCTGATACTGATGGTATTAAATCGCGGCATGTTGCCGGAACACCAGGCGATGATGTCGGCGATAATACGCATTGACGGTTTTGGCGGGTAAATATAGGTGTTGCGGCAAAGATACTCTTTGAGGATATCGTTTTGAATGGTGCCGGTCAGTTTATCGGGTGTAACGCCTTGCTCTTCTGCGGCGACAATATAAAACGCCAGTACTGGTAGCACTGCGCCATTCATGGTCATCGAAACCGACATTTTATCCAGCGGGATCTGGTCGAACAGAACTTTCATATCTTCCACGGTGTCGATAGCGACGCCCGCTTTGCCGACGTCGCCCGCCACGCGTGGGTTATCGGAGTCGTAGCCACGGTGGGTGGCAAGGTCAAACGCAACGGAAAGACCTTTTTGCCCGGCGGCCAGGTTACGGCGATAAAAAGCGTTGGACTCTTTTGCTGTTGAAAAACCAGCATACTGACGGATGGTCCACGGTTGGGCGGTATACATAGTGGCACGCGGGCCACGAACGTAGGGCGGCAAACCAGGAAGGGTACCTGTCACCTCCAGATTATCGAGATCGGCTTCGGTATACAGCGGCTTGATGGCGATCCCTTCCGCGGTTTGCTGAACCAGCGAGTCGACAGTTTTCTCCCGACGGCTCAATTCCTTGTTGGCAAGCTGTTGCCACTCCTGCACCTTAGACATTATTTGCTCCGTAAAACGCAATCAAAATGAGGGTATTTGCGCTTACGGTGAGCTTTTTACGTGGGTTTGTCGCCAGCAAAAAAAATGCATTCAGACGTCGTTTTTTGCCGCCTGAGATTTGTCTATTTTGTGATGTGATTCAAGGAATACAAAAAGAAGTGAGGATAACGCCTGATATGTGCTATCAGGCATTATTTGATGGATTAATCCTGACGAAGGACTTTGTGACCATAATCAAGCAACGCATCAGTGACTTTACGCATCATGCGGCTTTCAGGAGCAAAGCGGTGCCAGTAGAGCATCCGTCGTTGAAATAGCCCAGGCGTTAAGTCAATCAGTTCACCGCTGGCCAGCTCTTTCTCGATTTGCAGGTGCGGGATCATACAGCAGGTGGTGCCCTGGCGAGCAAGTTGCACGAACGCTTCTGAAGAATTAACGATATGGCAGGGTACGCTGCCAGGAGGCAGATCGAAGTTTTGCTGCAAAAAGGCCTGGTGCATATCGTCAAGATGGTCAAAGGCGACCACAGGTGCTTTCAATAATGCCGAACGCGTTACGCCGTTAGGGAAATATTTTTCGGCAAACGGTTTTGAGCTGACGAACAGATAGTCGAGCGCACCGAGCTTATCGACAAGACAGCTCGGCAGCGCCTGATGTTGAATACTCACCGCGCCGACCACTTCGCCGCGGCGCAGACGTTCCTGAGTGCGGGTTTCATCTTCTACCTGCAAGTTGAGGCGGATAGGCGAATCAGCTAACACAGGAGCCAGCGCCGGAAGCAACCACGTCGCCAGACTGTCAGCGTTGACCGCCAGTGAAAGCAGCAGCGGAGTTGAACCGGTTTGTTCATCGCCCAGCCACTCTTCTTCCAGTAACTCCACCTGGCGTAGCAGTGCCAGCAGTTTTTGCCCTTGTTCTGTCGGGCGCGGTGGTACGGTACGCACCAACAGCGGCTGCCCGAACATATTTTCCAGTTGCTTAATGCGCTGTGAGACGGCTGATTGTGTAATGCACAGCTTTTGTGCCGCGCGCTCAAATCCTCGTTCACGTATCACCGCATCCAGTGCCTGTAATGTTCTGTAGTCCGGGCGTTTCATTGCTGTTGTCTGCTCCTGGTAAATGCTTTTTCCTGCACTATGACACAATTTTGTGTCAGGTTGCATATACCGAAGTCGTTGGCGGGTAACATTTGTATCAGTGGTTAACGCGCAGCTTAAAAGATCAGGGATTTGCGCTAATGCATTTCGCTCAGCGAGTTCGCGCCCTGGTTGTGTTGAATGGCGTGGCGTTATTGCCTCTGTTCGCATCGTGGAGCGGCATACCCAGACCGTTGTATGCTTTATTTGCGGGGCGAAAGGGGATGCCCGCCATTGCGCGATATTTTATGGATGAGTTAACCACCCGGCTTGCCAACGGGGTCTGAATCGCTTTTTTTGTATATAATGCGTGTGAAATTTCATACCACAGGCGAAACGATCATGACGCAGGATGAATTGAAAAAAGCAGTAGGATGGGCGGCACTTCAGTATGTTCAGCCCGGCACCATTGTTGGTGTAGGTACAGGTTCCACCGCCGCACACTTTATTGACGCGCTCGGCACGATGAAAGGCCAGATTGAAGGGGCCGTTTCCAGTTCAGATGCTTCCACTGAAAAACTGAAAAGCCTCGGCATTCACGTTTTTGATCTCAACGAAGTCGACAGCCTTGGCATCTACGTTGATGGCGCAGATGAAATCAACGGCCACATGCAGATGATCAAAGGCGGCGGCGCGGCGCTGACCCGTGAAAAAATCATTGCCTCGGTTGCGGAAAAATTTATCTGTATTGCAGACGCATCCAAGCAGGTTGATATTCTGGGCAAATTCCCGCTGCCAGTAGAAGTTATCCCGATGGCACGTAGTGCAGTGGCGCGCCAGCTGGTGAAACTGGGCGGTCGTCCGGAATACCGCCAGGGCGTGGTGACCGATAACGGCAACGTGATCCTCGACGTCCACGGCATGGAAATCCTTGACCCGATAGCGATGGAAAACGCCATAAATGCGATTCCTGGCGTGGTGACTGTTGGCTTGTTTGCTAACCGTGGCGCGGACGTTGCGCTGATTGGCACACCTGACGGTGTCAAAACAATTGTGAAATGATCTGACGGGGGAACCTCCCCCGTTAAAAAAATTCTCTTCATTAAATTTGGTGACATGTGTCACGTTTTTACCTGGCTATTGTCGATTGCTCTAAATAAACCCTCTAAACCAGCATATTCATCCAAGAAATACCTTTGCGTGATATTTCCTCAACATCGCGACGCAAACGTTCATATTGCCGCAATATTATTTTTTGATATGTTGAAAGGCGGATGCAAATCCGCACACAACATTTCAAAAGACAGGATTGGGTAAATGGCAAAGGTATCGCTGGAGAAAGACAAGATTAAGTTTCTGCTGGTAGAAGGCGTGCACCAAAAGGCGCTGGAAAGCCTTCGTGCAGCGGGTTACACCAACATCGAATTTCACAAAGGCGCGCTGGATGATGAACAATTAAAAGAATCCATCCGCGATGCCCACTTCATCGGCCTGCGATCCCGTACCCATCTGACTGAAGACGTGATCAACGCCGCAGAAAAACTGGTCGCTATTGGCTGTTTCTGTATCGGAACAAACCAGGTTGATCTGGATGCGGCGGCAAAACGCGGGATCCCGGTATTTAACGCACCGTTCTCAAATACGCGCTCTGTTGCGGAGCTGGTGATTGGCGAACTGCTGCTGCTATTGCGCGGCGTGCCGGAAGCCAATGCTAAAGCGCATCGTGGCGTGTGGAACAAACTGGCGGCGGGTTCTTTTGAAGCGCGCGGCAAAAAGCTGGGTATCATCGGCTACGGTCATATTGGTACGCAATTGGGCATTCTGGCTGAATCGCTGGGAATGTATGTTTACTTTTATGATATTGAAAACAAACTGCCGCTGGGCAACGCCACTCAGGTACAGCATCTTTCTGACCTGCTGAATATGAGCGATGTGGTGAGTCTGCATGTACCAGAGAATCCGTCCACCAAAAATATGATGGGCGCGAAAGAGATTTCGCTAATGAAACCCGGCTCGCTGCTGATTAATGCTTCGCGCGGTACTGTGGTGGATATTCCAGCGCTGTGTGACGCGCTGGCGAGCAAACATCTGGCGGGGGCGGCAATCGACGTATTCCCGACTGAACCGGCGACCAATAGCGATCCATTTACCTCTCCGCTGTGTGAATTTGACAACGTCCTTCTGACGCCACACATTGGCGGTTCGACTCAGGAAGCGCAGGAGAATATCGGCTTGGAAGTTGCGGGTAAATTGATCAAGTATTCTGACAATGGCTCAACGCTCTCTGCGGTGAACTTCCCGGAAGTCTCGCTGCCACTGCACGGTGGGCGTCGTCTGATGCACATCCACGAAAACCGTCCGGGCGTGCTAACTGCGCTCAACAAAATTTTTGCCGAGCAGGGCGTCAACATCGCCGCGCAATATCTACAAACTTCCGCCCAGATGGGTTATGTAGTTATTGATATTGAAGCCGACGAAGACGTTGCCGAAAAAGCGCTGCAGGCAATGAAAGCTATTCCGGGTACCATTCGCGCCCGTCTGCTGTACTAATTCCCCTTCTCTGAAAATTAACGGGCAGGTCACTGACTTGCCCGTTTTTTTATCCCTTCTCCACACCGTTGCCGCATTGCGCATTCTACTTTGCGAGTCTGCTCCAGAAAATAAATCAAAGTCAGATCAATGCGTTGTGTTTATTTAATGGGGATTTACGATGGCAGGGCAGCATGGGGCTGTAACGGTAAAGCCCTCACCGAAGCGAGGGCTTGAAGGAGAAGGGTTATGATGCGACTTGTCATCATACTGATTGTACTGTTACTCATAAGTTTCCCAGCTTATTAACAGTCAGTCTCAGGGGAGGAGTCATCCTCCCTTACCCTTACTCACTAAATTAGGTTAAAGAATCAACGATGTCAATCAGGGCGATGCAGGTGTGTCGCCCTCACCACTCCCAGACTTTCGACGGTGTAACCACCGCAGGAAGAGGGATATCCCACTCTTCAACGGGGAGTTTTTCCACTAACTGACAATCATGCGCATAACCCACCGGTTGCATTTTATAGTGCTGCCAGTTTTGTAAGGTCCGATCATAAAAACCACCGCCCATTCCCAGGCGCTGACCGTACTCATCAAAGGCGACCAGCGGTGTGATCAACACGTCTAATCGGGAAAGGGGTAGCACGTCACGCACATCCAGTTTTGGCTCATGGATCTTCAACCTGTTCATCACCAGTTCGCTTTGCGGATGGTAATTCAGGAACAGCAAATTACCGGCACTGAAGGGATGCAAAACTGGAAGATATACGCGCTTACCGGCGCGCCAGAGTTGTTCTATGAGTGGCAGGGTGTCGAGTTCGCCATCAAAAGAGAGGAATACAGCGACCGTATGTGCCATCACCACCGGGGGATAAGTCATCATCCGGGTAGCGGCTTGTTGACCCATTTCCTGCTGTTGTTCCGGCGTTAACGCACGACGACGTTGCCGAATCATTTTGCGGATTTCTTGTCGGGATAATGTCAGTGGGAGTTCTGGTAGTTGCGTCATGGCTGGTGCCAGATAAGAAGGGAATCTCCGAGATGCCGCCGCAGGCTGTAACCCTTGAACCCTTGGTTCAAGGTGAATGTGTCGTCGCAGTTTTAAGGCTTCTCGGACGGACCGAGCATGCTCACCAACCGCGGAGCGCCACATTCTTGTGGTATGAAATATCGGCTCAGGGGACTGGCCCGCTTGCGAACATCTCAGAGAAATTTTGTCTTCACGGTTACTCTACCACAGTAAACCGAAAAGTGTCATTCAAAGTTTTGGTTAGTTTTTTCGGTGATGCGACCTTGTTCAAGTAACGCTTGTTCTATGGTCTGCTGCAGCATCCGAATACGCTGTTCCATACTTGCCGCGTAGTCACGAGTCTTCGCTTTTTCTTGCGCTAACTCATAGCTGATATTCAATGCGGCAATGAAGACCAACTGTTCAGTATTTGTGACTCTAGTGCGTTCTTTCAGATCTTGCAACCGTTGGTTCAGATCGTCCGCTGCCTGATTCAACGCATCCCTTTGGTCAGGCGGGCAGTTCACACGCAGTGAACGGCCAAAAATTTGGATATCGACGGGTTGTGCAGACATGCCACCTTCCTGCTGATTGACTGCGCTGCCTTCGTCTTTAGACCCATGGTCTGCGAAGGGGCGACACTATAGCTACCCTGATGAGAAGAGACAAGCCCTTTTCTGGTCCACCAGGGCCCAAAGTGGTAGCATATCATGAATATTCCTCCCTTTGACGACGAATGCTTATGTCTATACAGAACGAAATGCCTGGTTACAACGAAATGAACCAGTATCTGAACCAACAAGGGACGGGTCTGACCCCTGCTGAGATGCATGGTTTAATCAGCGGGATGATATGTGGCGGTAACGATGACAGCTCATGGCTGCCGCTACTTCACGACCTGACGAACGAAGGCATGGCTTTCGGTCATGAGCTGGCACAGGCACTGCGTAAAATGCACTCTGCCACCAGCGATGCCCTGCAGGATGACGGCTTCCTTTTTCAGCTTTATCTGCCTGATGGCGATGATGTCAGCGTTTTCGATCGGGCTGATGCGCTGGCAGGTTGGGTCAATCACTTCCTGCTTGGTCTTGGCGTTACGCAACCGAAGCTGGACAAAGTGACCGGAGAAACCGGTGAAGCCATCGACGATCTGCGTAACATCGCGCAGCTGGGCTACGACGAAGACGAAGATCAGGAAGAGCTTGAAATGTCGCTTGAAGAGATCATCGAATACGTTCGTGTTGCCGCGCTGTTATGCCACGACACCTTTACTCATCCGCAACCGACCGCGCCAGAAGTACAAAAACCGACTCTACACTAAAAACAAAAAACGTAAGGAGAGTGTTATGAGTGAGATATCCCGGCAAGAGTTTCAGCGTCGCCGTCAGGCCCTGGTGGAGCAAATGCAACCCGGCAGCGCCGCGCTGATTTTTGCTGCACCAGAAGTAACACGTAGCGCCGACAGCGAATACCCCTATCGTCAGAACAGTGACTTCTGGTACTTCACCGGCTTTAACGAACCGGAAGCGGTGCTGGTGCTGATTAAAAGCGACGACACTCATAACCACAGCGTTTTGTTTAACCGCGTTCGCGACCTGACGGCAGAGATCTGGTTTGGTCGTCGCTTAGGCCAGGATGCCGCGCCAGAGAAACTGGGCGTTGACCGCGCACTGGCATTCAGCGAAATCAATCAGCAACTTTATCAACTGCTTAATGGTCTGGATGTGGTTTATCACGCTCAGGGCGAATATACCTATGCTGATGAAATCGTGAACAGCGCGCTGGAAAAGCTGCGTAAAGGCTCGCGACAGAATCTCACTGCCCCGGCTACGATGATCGACTGGCGTCCTGTTGTTCATGAAATGCGCCTGTTCAAATCACCAGAAGAGATTGCCGTACTTCGCCGCGCGGGTGAAATCACCGCACTGGCGCATACCCGGGCGATGGAAAAATGCCGTCCGGGGATGTTCGAGTACCATCTGGAAGGCGAAATTCACCACGAGTTTAACCGCCACGGTGCGCGTTACCCTTCCTATAACACCATTGTTGGCAGCGGTGAAAACGGCTGCATTTTGCACTACACCGAAAACGAGTGTGAACTGCGTGACGGTGATCTGGTGTTGATTGACGCGGGTTGTGAATACAAAGGTTACGCTGGCGACATTACCCGCACCTTCCCGGTCAACGGCAAATTCACTCAGGCTCAGCGTGAAATCTATGACATTGTGCTGGAGTCTCTTGAAACCAGCCTGCGCCTGTATCGTCCGGGAACTTCCATGCAGGAAGTCACTGGTGAAGTGGTGCGTATCATGGTTAGCGGCCTGGTAAAACTCGGCATCCTGAAGGGTGATGTTGATGAACTGATCGCTCAGAACGCCCATCGTCCTTTCTTTATGCATGGCCTTAGCCACTGGTTAGGACTGGATGTCCATGACGTTGGCGTTTATGGTCAGGATCGCTCGCGCATTCTGGAACCGGGGATGGTACTGACCGTAGAGCCTGGTCTGTATATCGCGCCGGATGCGGATGTGCCAGAACAATATCGCGGTATCGGCATTCGTATTGAAGACGACATTGTGATTACCGAAACCGGCAACGAAAACCTCACCGCCAGCGTGGTGAAAAAGCCGGAAGAAATCGAAGCGTTGATGGCTGCTGCGAGAAAGCAATGAGCGTAATCATCGTCGGTGGCGGCATGGCGGGCGCGACGCTGGCGCTGGCTATTTCCCGGTTAAGTCACGGGGCGCTGCCGGTACATTTGATTGAAGCGACTGCGCCAGAGTCACATGCTCATCCGGGCTTTGATGGACGAGCGATAGCGCTGGCGGCGGGTACCTGTCAGCAACTGGCGCGCATCGGCGTCTGGCAATCTCTGGCTGATTGCGCAACCGCCATCACTACCGTGCATGTCAGCGATCGTGGTCATGCCGGATTCGTCACCCTCGCCGCAGAAGATTACCAACTGGCGGCGCTGGGGCAGGTTGTCGAATTGCATAATGTCGGGCAACGGCTGTTTGCATTGCTGCGCAAAGCACCTGGCGTAACGCTGCATTGTCCTGATCGCGTGGCTAACGTTGCCCGTACTCAGAGTCACGTTGAAGTGACGCTGGAGAGTGGCGAGACGCTGACGGGCTGCGTGCTGGTAGCCGCTGATGGCACCCATTCAGCGTTAGCCACCGTGTGCGGCGTTGACTGGCAGCAGGAGCCTTACGAACAACTGGCTGTGATTGCCAACGTTGCGACTTCCGTTGCGCATGAAGGGCGCGCTTTTGAACGCTTTACACAATATGGCCCGCTGGCGATGTTGCCGATGTCTGACGGACGCTGTTCGCTGGTCTGGTGTCATCCACTGGAACGGCGCGAAGAGGTACTGTCTTGGAGCGACGAGAAGTTTTGCCGTGAACTCCAGTCGGCCTTTGGTTGGCGACTTGGGAAAATTACCCACGCTGGTAAACGCAGTGCTTATCCGCTGGCGTTAACCCGCGCCGCCAGACCTATTACCCATCGTACCGTGCTGGTGGGCAATGCGGCGCAAACTCTGCACCCGATTGCCGGGCAAGGGTTCAACCTCGGTATGCGAGATGTCATGAGCCTTGCGGAAACCCTGACTCAGGCGCAGGAGCGCGGAGAAGACATGGGTGATTACGGCGTATTGTGCCGTTATCAGCAGCGTCGACAGCGCGATCGCGAAGCAACCATCGGCGTCACGGACAGCCTTGTACATCTTTTTGCCAACCGTTGGGGGCCGCTGGTTGTCGGGCGCAACATCGGGCTGATGGCAATGGAATTATTCACCCCAGCACGCGATGTGCTGGCGCAGCGCACCCTCGGGTGGGTGGCGCGTTGAAGGCGGTTTTAAGGAATAAACAATGCAAAGTGTTGATGTAGCCATTGTTGGCGGCGGCATGGTGGGGCTGGCGGTTGCCTGCGGCTTGCAGGGTAGCGGCTTACGCGTTGCCGTACTGGAGCAGCGCGTACCGGAACCTCTGGCGGCGGATGCACCACCACAACTGCGCGTTTCGGCTATCAATGCCGCCAGCGAAAAATTACTCACCCGTCTTGGCGTCTGGCAGGACATTCTCTCTCGTAGGGCCAGTTGTTATCACGGTATGGAAGTGTGGGACAAAGACAGTTTTGGTCACATTTCGTTTGACGATCAAAGCATGGGCTATAGCCATCTTGGGCATATCGTTGAAAACTCGGTGATTCACTACGCGCTGTGGAACAAAGCGCAGCAGTCGTCAGATATCACTCTGTTGGCCCCCGCAGAATTACAGCAGGTCGCCTGGGGAGAAAATGAAACCTTCCTGACGTTGAAAGATGGCAGTATGTTAACGGCGCGTCTGGTGATTGGCGCGGACGGCGCTAATTCCTGGTTGCGCAACAAAGCCGATATTCCGCTGACTTTCTGGGATTATCAGCATCACGCGCTGGTAGCGACCATTCGCACGGAAGAACCGCATGATGCGGTGGCGCGGCAGGTTTTTCATGGCGAAGGCATTCTGGCCTTTTTGCCGCTTAGCGATCCGCATCTTTGCTCGATTGTCTGGTCACTGTCGCCAGAGGAAGCGCAGCGGATGCAGCAGGCAGGCGAAGACGAATTTAATCGCGCGTTAAATATCGCTTTTGATAATCGCCTGGGCTTATGCAAGGTTGAAAGTGAGCGCCTGGTGTTCCCGCTAACGGGGCGTTATGCGCGCCAGTTTGCCGCACACCGTCTGGCGCTGGTGGGCGACGCCGCGCATACTATTCACCCGCTGGCGGGGCAGGGGGTAAATCTCGGCTTTATGGATGCTGCAGAGCTGATTGCTGAACTGAAACGGTTGCATCGTCAGGGTAAAGACATCGGGCAGTACATTTACCTGCGTCGCTATGAGCGTAGCCGTAAGCACAGTGCGGCGCTGATGCTGGCTGGTATGCAGGGATTCCGCGATCTGTTTTCCGGTACCAATCCGGCGAAAAAATTGCTGCGTGATATTGGTTTAAAACTGGCCGACACGCTTCCTGGCGTTAAACCACAACTTATCCGCCAGGCAATGGGATTAAACGATTTGCCTGAATGGCTGCGTTAAAAATTTCTCCTCTGTTGTTTATTTGATACCCATCACACTTTCATCTCCCGGTTTTTTCGCCGGGAGATTTTCCTCATTTGAAATAAACTAATTTCACCTCCGTTTTCGCATTATATTTTCTAATGTCATGATTTTTTGATTTAGTGTTTTTTGACATTTTTTTAGTTCTTAATATTGCATTAATCAAATTAACTTTCTCATCTGTTTATCTTTATATAGAGATTTGTTCATTTTTTGGTTTTTTATTCTGTTGCGATTTTTGCATTTTTTAACCATAAGCTAATGTGATGATCAATTTTACCTTATGGTTAACAGTCTGTTTCGGTGGTAAGTTCAGGCAAAAGAGAACGATTGCGTTGGGGACCGGGAGTGGCTCCGATGCTGGGTTTCGTGGTGATAATTTCGCCATGGAAAAGTTGTCAGCCCCGCTTATTCAATGAGGACAAGATGGCACAACAGACTCCTTTGTACGAACAACACACGCTTTGCGGCGCTCGCATGGTGGATTTCCACGGCTGGATGATGCCGCTGCATTACGGTTCGCAAATCGACGAACATCATGCGGTACGTACCGATGCCGGAATGTTTGATGTGTCACATATGACCATCGTCGATCTTCGCGGCAGCCGCACTCGGGAGTTTCTGCGTTATCTGCTGGCGAACGATGTGGCGAAACTCACCAAAAGCGGCAAAGCCCTTTACTCGGGGATGTTGAATGCCTCTGGCGGTGTGATAGATGACCTCATCGTCTACTACTTTACTGAAGATTTCTTCCGCCTCGTTGTTAACTCCGCCACCCGCGAAAAAGACCTCTCCTGGATTACCCAACACGCTGAACCTTTCGGCATCGAAATTACCGTTCGTGATGACCTTTCCATGATCGCCGTACAAGGGCCGAATGCGCAGGCAAAAGCTGCCACACTGTTTAATGACGCCCAGCGTCAGGCGGTGGAAGGGATGAAACCGTTCTTTGGCGTGCAGGCGGGCGATCTGTTTATTGCCACCACTGGTTATACCGGTGAAGCGGGCTATGAAATTGCGCTGCCCAATGAAAAAGCGGCGGATTTCTGGCGCGCGCTGGTGGAAGCGGGCGTTAAGCCATGCGGCCTGGGCGCGCGTGACACGCTGCGTCTGGAAGCGGGTATGAATCTTTATAGTCAGGAGATGGACGAAACCATCTCTCCTTTAGCCGCCAATATGGGCTGGACTATCGCCTGGGAACCGGCAGATCGTGACTTCATCGGTCGTGAAGCCCTGGAAGTGCAGCGTGAGCATGGCACAGAAAAACTGGTTGGTCTGGTGATGACCGAAAAAGGCGTGCTGCGTAATGAACTGCCGGTACGCTTTACCGATGCGCAGGGCAACCAGCATGAAGGCATTATCACCAGCGGTACTTTCTCCCCGACGCTGGGTTACAGCATTGCGCTGGCGCGCGTGCCGGAAGGTATTGGTGAAACAGCGATTGTACAAATTCGCAACCGTGAAATGCCGGTTAAAGTGACGAAACCTGTTTTTGTGCGTAACGGTAAAGCCGTCGCGTGATTTACTTTTTTGGAGATTGATTGATGAGCAACGTACCAGCAGAACTGAAATACAGCAAAGAACACGAATGGCTGCGTAAAGAAGCCGACGGCACTTACACCGTTGGTATCACCGAACATGCCCAGGAGCTGTTAGGCGATATGGTGTTTGTTGACCTGCCGGAAGTGGGCGCAACGGTTAGCGCGGGCGATGACTGCGCGGTTGCCGAATCAGTAAAAGCGGCGTCAGACATTTATGCGCCAGTAAGCGGTGAAATCGTGGCGGTAAACGACGCACTGAGCGATTCCCCGGAACTGGTGAACAGCGAACCGTATGCAGGCGGCTGGATCTTTAAAATCAAAGCCAGCGATGAAAGCGAACTGGAATCACTGCTGGATGCGACCGCATACGAAGCATTGTTAGAAGACGAGTAACGGCTTTATTCCTCTTCTGCGGGAGAGGATCAGGGTGAGGAACTTTTACGCCTCACCCTCACTCTCTTCGCAAGGAGAGAGGTTCACAATTCACTGCACGTTTCAGGAACCATCGCTCATGACACAGACGTTAAGCCAGCTTGAAAACAGCGGCGCTTTTATTGAACGCCATATCGGACCGGACGCCGCGCAACAGCAAGAAATGCTGAATGCCGTTGGCGCACAATCGTTAAACGCGCTGACCGGCCAGATTGTGCCGAAAGATATTCAGCTTGCGACCCCGCCGCAGGTTGGCGCACCGGCGACCGAATACGCCGCGCTGGCGGAACTCAAGGCTATTGCCAGTCGCAATAAACGCTTCACGTCTTACATCGGCATGGGTTACACCGCCGTGCAGCTACCGCCGGTTATTCTGCGTAACATGCTGGAAAATCCGGGCTGGTATACCGCGTATACTCCGTATCAACCTGAAGTCTCCCAGGGCCGCCTTGAAGCACTGCTCAACTTCCAGCAGGTAACGCTGGATTTGACCGGGCTGGATATGGCCTCTGCCTCTCTTCTGGACGAGGCCACTGCTGCCGCCGAAGCAATGGCGATGGCGAAACGCGTCAGCAAACTGAAAAATGCCAACCGCTTCTTCGTTGCTTCTGACGTTCATCCGCAAACGCTCGATGTGGTCCGTACTCGTGCTGAAACCTTTGGTTTTGAAGTGATTGTCGATGACGCGCAAAAAGTGCTCGACCATCAGGACGTCTTCGGCGTGCTGTTACAGCAGGTTGGCACAACCGGTGAAATCCACGACTACACTGCGCTCATCAGCGAACTGAAATCACGCAAAATTGTGGTCAGTGTCGCCGCCGATATTATGGCGCTGGTGCTGTTAACTGCGCCGGGTAAACAGGGCGCGGATATTGTCTTTGGTTCGGCGCAACGCTTCGGTGTGCCGATGGGCTACGGTGGCCCACACGCAGCATTCTTTGCGGCGAAAGATGAATACAAACGCTCAATGCCGGGCCGTATTATCGGTGTATCGAAAGATGCAGCTGGCAATACCGCTCTGCGCATGGCGATGCAGACTCGCGAGCAACATATTCGCCGTGAGAAAGCGAACTCCAACATTTGTACTTCCCAGGTACTGCTGGCAAACATCGCCAGCCTGTATGCCGTTTATCACGGCCCGGTTGGCCTGAAACGTATCGCTAACCGCATCCACCGTCTGACCGATATCCTGGCGGCGGGCCTGCAACAAAAAGGTCTGAAACTGCGTCATGCGCACTATTTCGACACTTTGTGTGTGGAAGTGGCAGACAAGGCGGGCGTACTGGCGCGTGCCGAAGCGGCTGAAATCAACCTGCGTAGCGATATCCTGAACGCGGTTGGGATCACCCTTGATGAAACCACCACGCGTGAAAACGTGATGCAGCTTTTCAGCGTACTGCTGGGGGATAACCACGGCCTGGACATCGACACGCTGGACAAAGACGTGGCTCACGACAGCCGCTCTATTCAGCCTGCGATGCTGCGCGACGACGAAATCCTCACCCATCCGGTGTTTAATCGCTACCACAGCGAAACCGAAATGATGCGCTATATGCACTCGCTGGAGCGTAAAGATCTGGCGCTGAATCAGGCGATGATCCCGCTGGGTTCCTGCACCATGAAACTGAACGCCGCCGCCGAGATGCTCCCAATCACCTGGCCGGAATTTGCCGAACTGCACCCGTTCTGCCCGCCGGAGCAGGCCGAAGGTTATCAGCAGATGATTGCGCAGCTGGCTGACTGGCTGGTGAAACTGACCGGTTACGACGCCGTTTGTATGCAGCCGAACTCTGGCGCACAGGGCGAATACGCGGGCCTGCTGGCGATTCGTCATTATCATGAAAGCCGCAACGAAGGGCATCGTGATATCTGCCTGATCCCGGCTTCTGCGCACGGAACTAACCCCGCTTCTGCACATATGGCAGGAATGCAGGTGGTGGTTGTGGCGTGTGATAAAAACGGCAACATCGATCTGACTGATCTGCGCGCGAAAGCGGAACAGGCGGGCGATAACCTCTCCTGTATCATGGTGACCTATCCTTCCACCCACGGCGTGTATGAAGAAACGATCCGTGAAGTGTGTGAAGTCGTGCATCAGTTCGGCGGTCAGGTTTACCTTGATGGCGCGAACATGAACGCCCAGGTCGGCATCACCTCACCGGGCTTTATTGGCGCGGACGTCTCGCACCTTAACCTGCATAAAACTTTCTGCATTCCGCACGGTGGCGGCGGCCCTGGTATGGGACCGATCGGCGTGAAAGCGCATCTGGCACCGTTTGTGCCAGGTCATAGCGTGGTACAAATTGAAGGCATGTTAACCCGTCAGGGCGCGGTTTCTGCGGCACCGTTCGGTAGCGCATCCATTCTGCCAATCAGCTGGATGTACATCCGCATGATGGGCGCAGAAGGGCTGAAAAAAGCAAGCCAGGTGGCAATTCTTAACGCCAACTATATTGCCAGCCGCCTGCAGGATGCCTTCCCGGTGCTGTATACCGGTCGCGACGGTCGCGTGGCGCACGAATGTATTCTCGATATTCGCCCGCTGAAAGAAGAAACCGGCATCAGCGAACTGGATATTGCCAAGCGTCTGATCGACTACGGTTTCCACGCGCCGACCATGTCGTTCCCGGTGGCGGGTACGCTGATGGTTGAACCGACTGAATCTGAAAGCAAAGTGGAACTGGATCGCTTTATCGACGCGATGCTGGCTATCCGCGCAGAAATTGACCAGGTGAAAGCCGGTGTCTGGCCGCTGGAAGATAACCCGCTGGTGAACGCGCCGCACATTCAGAGCGAACTGGTCGCCGAGTGGGCGCATCCGTACAGCCGTGAAGTTGCGGTATTCCCGGCAGGCGTGGCAGACAAATACTGGCCGACAGTGAAACGTCTGGATGATGTTTACGGCGACCGTAACCTGTTCTGCTCCTGCGTACCGATTAGCGAATACCAGTAATTCACTGATTCGACTATCTTCTAAAGGCGCTTCGGCGCCTTTTTAGCTTGTTAATAAAGTGCGCTTTGTGTGTCGGATGAAGCGTAAATATAAACTCCTGGAGTTCAATATATGACAGGAGCGCCAGGCCTGATGAGCGGGGCGCATCAGGCACATCGGGTAATTAAAGATTCTCGCCGTTGCTGGCAATCACCTCTTTGTACCAGTCAAAGCTCTTCTTACGTGAACGCGACATATCGCCAGTACCGTCGTCATGTTTATTCACATAGATAAAGCCGTAGCGTTTGCTGTACTGCCCGGTGGTAAACGACACGCAGTCGATGCAGCCCCACGGTGTGTAGCCCATCAGATCCACGCCATCGTAAGTCACCGCTTTTTTCATCTCTTCAATATGGGCGCGCAGGTAGTCAATGCGGTAGTCGTCGTTGATGCTGCCATCTTCTTCCACTTTGTCATAAGCGCCAAAACCGTTTTCGACAATAAACAGCGGCTTCTGATAACGCTCATACAGTTCGCAAAGTGCGTAACGCAGACCCACAGGATCAATCTGCCAGCCCCAGTCAGACGCTTTAACATACGGGTTTGGTACGCTGCCTTCAAAACCAGAGATCGCATCGCCGGTGCCGCCTTCGGCCTTCACCGCGTTGGTCATGTAATAGCTGAAACCGAGATAATCGCAGGTGCCTTCGCGCAGCACATCGAGATCGCCGTCTTCCATTTTGATGTTAAATCCGCGACGCTCCCACTCGTTCAACACATAGGACGGGTAATAGCCACGCAGTTGCACATCGGTAAAGACGTAGCGTTCGCGCATCGACTCCTGGGCGAACATCACATCGTCCGGATTACAGGAGTAAGGGTAGAGCGGCACCATCGCCAGCATACAGCCGACTTTCATTTCCGGGTTAATGCGACGCGCGGCTTTCACCGCCAGGGCGCTGGCGACAAACTGGTGATGCAGCACCTGGTACATCGTCTCTTCCGGGTTTTCATGCTCGGTATACACCACGCCGGAGCAGCAGTAACCGAACAGCGGTGCACGCCAGTTACGCTGGTTGTTAATTTCGTTGAAGGTCATCCAGTATTTGACTTTATGCTTATAGCGTTCAAATACCACTTCTGCGAAACGGACAAAGAAATCAACCACTTTACGGTTGGTCCAGCTACCGTATTGCTGCACCAGATGCAGCGGCATTTCAAAGTGGGAGAGGGTGATCACCGGTTCGATGTTGTATTTCAGCAGTTCATCGAACATATCATCGTAGAACTTCAGCCCTTCTTCGTTTGGCTGAGCTTCATCGCCTTTTGGAAAAATGCGCGTCCAGGCGATGGATGTACGAAAACATTTGAAGCCCATTTCGGCAAATAGCTTGATGTCTTCCTTGTAATGACCATAAAAATCAACGGCTTCATGGTTCGGATAGTATTTTCCTGGCAACACTTCTTTGGTGATTTCGCGCGGCACGCCGTGTGCGCCACCGGTCAGAACGTCACAAATGCTCGGCCCTTTGCCGCCTTTGTTCCAGCCGCCTTCGACCTGATGAGCGGCAACTGCGCCGCCCCATAAGAAATCTTTCGGTAAGGTGAGTTTTTTCACTATCATAGGCTCCAGATGAGTCAATTCTTACAGGAAATAGTACCATGCAGCCAAACGACATCACTTTTTTTCAACGTTTCCAGGATGACATTCTGGCTGGGCGTAAAACCATCACCATCCGCGACGAGTCTGAATCGCACTTCAAAACGGGTGATGTGCTTCGTGTCGGGCGTTTTGAAGATGACGGTTATTTTTGCACGATTGAAGTCACCGCAACCTCAACCGTAACGCTGGATACACTGACGGAAAAACATGCAGAGCAGGAAAATATGACCCTGACTGATCTGAAAAAGGTCATTACCGATATCTATCCCGGTCAGACACAGTTTTATGTGATTGAATTTAAATGCCTTTAAATTGAACTCACGCCTGTTAGTTGAAATTTCGCATTTAATTTCATGATTTTTCGGAGATTAGTCTCAAATCAGAATTTATTTTAGCTAACAGGTGTTCACTGGAACTATTCTCAGTTACGCTGGAGAGGTATACATGTGCGTGTACGTTTCTCCGGAGTAAGTTATGGTTCAGAAGCCCCTCATTAAGCAGGGATATTCGCTGGCAGAGGAAATTGCCAACAGCGTCAGTCACGGCATTGGGTTGGTGTTTGGTATCGTTGGGCTGGTGTTGCTACTGGTTCAAGCGGTGGATCTCAATGCCAGCGCCACAGCGATAACCAGTTACAGCCTCTATGGCGGCAGTATGATCCTGCTGTTCCTCGCTTCGACGCTCTATCACGCCATTCCTCATCAACGGGCAAAAATGTGGCTGAAGAAATTTGACCATTGCGCTATTTACCTATTGATTGCCGGAACCTACACGCCGTTTTTGCTGGTGGGGCTGGATTCTCCGTTAGCGCGCGGGTTGATGATTGTTATCTGGAGCCTGGCATTGCTGGGGATTCTGTTCAAACTGACCATCGCGCACCGATTCAAAATTTTATCTCTGGTGACCTATCTGGCGATGGGCTGGCTGTCGCTGGTGGTGATTTATGAAATGGCAATTAAGCTTGCGGCGGGCAGCGTTACCTTACTGGCTGTAGGCGGCGTGGTTTACTCGCTCGGGGTGATTTTCTACGTCTGCAAACGCATTCCCTACAACCATGCCATCTGGCACGGCTTTGTGCTCGGCGGCAGCGTGTGCCACTTTCTGGCGATCTATTTATATATTGGGCAGGCGTAATGGGTGTGCCTTTGTAGGCCTGAAAAGACACACCCTTGTCGCATCAGGCGATAAATGCATGATGCGACACAGAGATTTACTCTTCGAGTGAATACGGCAGCGGCTCGATATGCAATGTATTCGCATCGTCACGCACGCGGAAGATGCTGTCCGGTTCCATATCGTTATTCATGACGACCTGTACCACGACCTGACCATCTTCCAGTTTTACCGCAGCCAGCACGGTTCCGGTACGACGCCAGTTCTCGCCCATTTTCAGCTCTAAGTCTTCACCGGCTTCCGGCAGTCGGCTGGCGCTACCCGTCAGCAACCAGAGCGCGCGTTTGTTGGCACCACGGAATTTAGCTCGCGCCACCATCTCTTGTCCGGTATAGCAGCCTTTTTTAAAGCTAATGCCGCCCAGCGCCTGGAGGTTGGTCGCCTGTGGGATAAACTGCCCGCTGTTGGCGGCATCAATCACCGGGAAACCCGCTTCAATGTTTAATGCCAGCCACTGTTGGCTATTGTTCAGTTCCGCTTCACCGCGCAGTTTATCGGTCAGCATATTGGCAGTGGCTTCATCGGTTACGATCAGGAAACGTTCTGCAGGGTGTTCAAACCATAGCAAAGTGGTCGCGCCTTCTTTAACTACCTGTTTTTCTTTCGAAGGCAGTTCACTAAAGATATTTGCCAGCGCGGCGCGCGCCTGAAAACCGGCAACACCAAGCAGCACACGCTCATCGTCCGGCGCGATGGTCACTTTAGAGAACACCGCATATTTTTTCAGTTCAGTCAGCTGCGGTTCACGCACACTGCGCCGTTCAATCCATGCAAAGCCATCGCCGTCGCGGAACAGACGTAAATTGCTCCACATTTTACCTTTGGCGTCGCAATGGGCGGCGAGCAGATGCTGATTTTCTGTCATCTGGCTGACATCTGCTGTCACCTGACCCTGCATATATTTTTCGCTGTCCGCGCCAGTAATGGTGGCAAGCGCCCAGTCATCAAGCGTTATCAGCGTCAGCGGTAAACGGGCAGACGCCGTAGGCTGACGGGGAGGAAAAGGTGTAAAAGCCATAATAGAGTCCTGAGTTGCTTAACGGCGTATTAATGACTAATGGTAAAAGAGCTATGAGGCAATGCAAGTGCTTTCACTACGCGATCTGTGCCTTCTGATATGCTTTGCGAGGCGACTTCCAAAAAAATGAAGCCCTTGAATTGTTGTGAATTAATTTCGCGATCGCGATTGTGTTTACTGATATTCCCGTAAAAGAAGTCGAAAAACACGTTACAATAGCCGGGTACTGGATTTTCGTGAGACAGGAAGAAGATGGACATTAACAACAAAGCCCGCATTCATTGGGCATGCCGCCGTGGTATGCGCGAACTCGATATTTCAATCATGCCGTTTTTCGAACATGAGTACGACAGCTTAAGCGATGACGAAAAACGCATCTTTATTCGTCTGCTGGAATGTGACGATCCGGACCTGTTTAACTGGCTGATGAATCACGGTAAACCAGCCGATGCAGAACTGGAAATGATGGTCCGACTCATCCAGACACGGAACCGGGAACGTGGTCCTGTGGCAATCTGATTTGCGCGTCTCCTGGCGCGCACAGTGGCTTTCCTTGCTGATTCATGGGCTGGTTGCCGCTGTTATTTTACTCATGCCCTGGCCGCTCAGTTACACCCCGTTATGGATGGTGTTACTTTCGCTGGTGGTGTTTGATTGCGTTCGCAGCCAGCGGCGCATTAATGCTCGCCAGGGGGAAATTCGCTTGTTGATGGACGGGCGTTTGCGTTGGCAAGGGCAGGAGTGGAGCATCGTCAAAGCGCCGTGGATGATTAAGAGCGGCATGATGCTGCGTTTACGTTCTGACAGCGGAAAACGGCAACATTTATGGCTGGCAGCTGACAGCATGGACGAAGCCGAATGGCGGGATTTACGGCGGATATTGTTACAACAAGAGACGCAAAGATAAAGATGACGGCAAAGCATATGTGCTAAGCCGTCAGTGACATCAGGCGTAATGCTCTGCCATTTCGTTGAGGATTTGCTCGCACCAGCTCTGAATACGCTCGTCGCTAAGGTCATACTGGTTAGTTTCATCCAGCGCCAGACCCACGAACAGTTGCCCGTCAGCAATCACCGGTTTCGGGCTGGTAAATTCATATCCTTCCGTTGGCCAGTAGCCGACGAACTTCACGCCTTTGGTCGAGAGTTTGTCATGCAGCATACCGAGCGCATCGAGGAACCACTCGCCGTATCCCAGTTGATCGCCAAGCCCATACAGCGCAACAATTTTACCTTCGAGGTTCAGGTCGTCGAGCTGATCCCAGACGGCTTCCCAGTCTTCCTGGATTTCGCCAAAATCCCAGGTCGGGATACCCAGAATGAGCACATCGTACTGCTCCATTAATTTCGGGGAGTCGTCCTTGAGGTTATGTAAGGTCACCAGTTCTGGGCCGATAATATCGCGGATTTTTTCTGCCGCCATTTCGGTGTAACAGGTGCTGGAACCGTAAAAAAGACCCATATTCATAACGTAAGCTTCTCGATTCTGCTGTGGCTTTTGCGGCTAGTGTATCAGAATCGCTTTAGTCACGGCACAATAAGGCATAATGGATCAAATGAGTGACCATAAGGGGCGCAAGTGAAACAGGATCTGGCACGCATCGAGCAGTTTCTTGATGCTCTGTGGCTGGAAAAAAATCTGGCTGAAAATACGTTGAACGCTTACCGTCGCGATCTGTCAATGATGGTGGAGTGGTTGCATCACCGCGGGTTGACGCTGGCGACGGCGCAAAGTGACGATTTGCAGGCATTACTGGCAGAACGGCTGGAGGGCGGGTATAAAGCCACCAGCTCAGCGCGTTTGCTGAGTGCAGTGCGCCGATTGTTCCAGTATCTTTATCGCGAAAAGTTTCGTGAAGATGATCCCAGTGCGCATCTCGCTTCACCGAAATTGCCCCAGCGTTTGCCAAAAGATTTAAGCGAAGCGCAGGTCGAACGTTTATTACAGGCACCATTAATTGATCAGCCACTGGAGCTACGCGATAAAGCCATGCTTGAAGTGTTGTATGCTACCGGACTGCGTGTCTCTGAACTGGTCGGGCTGACAATGAGTGATATCAGCCTGCGTCAGGGCGTGGTGCGGGTCATTGGTAAAGGCAACAAAGAGCGCCTGGTGCCGTTAGGTGAAGAGGCGGTTTACTGGCTGGAAACCTATCTGGAACATGGGCGTCCGTGGCTGTTGAATGGTGTGTCAATTGACGTGTTGTTTCCCAGCCAGCGTGCGCAGCAGATGACGCGACAGACCTTCTGGCACCGCATTAAACATTATGCCGTGCTGGCGGGTATCGACAGCGAAAAGCTGTCACCGCATGTGTTGCGTCACGCTTTTGCCACTCACTTATTAAATCATGGTGCGGATTTGCGCGTGGTGCAGATGCTACTGGGCCACAGCGATCTCTCCACCACGCAAATTTATACGCATGTCGCTACCGAGCGTCTGCGGCAACTTCATCAACAGCATCACCCGCGGGCGTGATGTCTGAAAAGAACAGGAAAATTTATGAAGAAAGGTTTTATGTTATTTACCTTGTTGGCAGCGTTTTCAGGCTTTGTTCAGGCTGATGACGCGGCAATTCAACAAACGTTAGCCAAAATGGGCATCAAAAGCAGCGATATTCAGCCCGCGCCCGTAGCTGGCATGAAGACAGTTCTGACTAACAGCGGTGTGTTGTACATCACCGATGATGGTAAACATATCATTCAGGGGCCAATGTATGACGTTAGTGGCACGGCTCCGGTCAATGTCACCAATAAGATGCTGTTAAAGCAGTTGAATGCGCTTGAAAAAGAGATGATCGTTTATAAAGCGCCGCAGGAAAAACACGTCATCACCGTGTTTACTGATATTACCTGTGGTTACTGCCACAAACTGCATGAGCAAATGGCAGACTATAACGCGCTGGGGATCACCGTGCGTTATCTTGCTTTCCCGCGCCAGGGGCTGGACAGCGATGCAGAGAAAGAAATGAAAGCTATCTGGTGTGCGAAAGATAAAAACAAAGCGTTTGATGATGTGATGGCAGGTAAAAGCGTCGCACCAGCCAGCTGCGACGTGGATATTGCCGACCATTACGCACTTGGCGTCCAGCTTGGCGTTAGCGGTACTCCGGCAGTTGTGCTGAGCAATGGCACACTTGTTCCGGGTTACCAGCCGCCGAAAGACATGAAAGAATTCCTCGACGAACACCAAAAAATGACCAGCGGTAAATAATTCGCGTGAAACAACAGATACAACTTCGTCGCCGAGAAGTCGATGAAACGGCCGACTTGCCCGCTGAATTGCCTCCCTTGCTGCGCCGTTTATATGCCAGCCGGGGTGTGCGTAGCGCGCAGGAACTGGAACGCAGTGTTAAAGGCATGCTGCCCTGGCAGCAACTGAGCGGCGTCGAAAAGGCCGTTGAGATCCTTTACAACGCTTTTCGCGAAGGAACGCGGATTATTGTGGTCGGTGATTTCGACGCCGACGGTGCGACCAGCACGGCTCTAAGCGTGCTGGCGATGCGCTCGCTTGGTTGCAGCAATATCGACTACCTGGTTCCAAACCGTTTCGAAGACGGTTACGGCTTAAGTCCGGAAGTAGTCGATCAGGCTCATGCCCGTGGCGCGCAGTTAATTGTCACGGTGGATAACGGTATTTCCTCCCATGCGGGGGTTGAACACGCTCGTTCGTTGGGCATTCCGGTTATTGTTACCGATCACCATTTGCCAGGCGACACATTACCCGCAGCGGAAGCGATCATTAACCCTAACTTGCGCGACTGTAATTTCCCGTCGAAATCACTGGCAGGCGTGGGTGTGGCGTTTTATCTGATGCTGGCGCTGCGCACCTTTTTGCGCGATCAGGGCTGGTTTGATGAGCGCGGTATTGCAATCCCTAATCTGGCGGAGCTGCTGGATCTGGTGGCGCTGGGGACGGTGGCGGATGTAGTGCCACTGGACGCCAATAACCGCATTCTGACCTGGCAGGGGATGAGTCGCATCCGTGCCGGAAAGTGCCGTCCGGGGATTAAAGCGCTGCTGGAAGTGGCCAATCGCGATCCACAAAAACTCGCCGCCAGCGATTTAGGTTTTGCGCTGGGGCCACGTCTCAATGCTGCCGGGCGACTGGACGATATGTCCGTTGGCGTGGCGCTGTTGCTGTGCGACAACATCGGCGAAGCGCGCGTGCTGGCAAATGAACTCGATGCGCTAAACCAGACGCGAAAAGAGATCGAACAGGGAATGCAAGTTGAAGCCCTGACCTTGTGCGAGAAACTGGAGCGCAGCCGCGACACACTACCCGGCGGGCTGGCAATGTATCACCCCGAATGGCATCAGGGCGTTGTCGGTATTCTGGCTTCGCGCATCAAAGAGCGTTTTCATCGTCCGGTTATCGCCTTTGCGCCAGCTGGTGATGGTACGCTGAAAGGTTCCGGTCGCTCCATTCAGGGGCTGCATATGCGTGATGCGCTGGAGCGATTAGACACACTCTACCCCGGCATGATGCTCAAGTTTGGCGGTCATGCGATGGCGGCGGGTTTGTCGCTGGAAGAGGATAAATTCGAACTCTTTCAACAACGGTTTGGCGAACTGGTTACGGAGTGGTTGGACCCTTCGCTATTGCAAGGCGAAGTGGTGTCGGACGGTCCGTTAAGTCCGGCCGAAATGACCATGGAAGTGGCGCAGCTGTTGCGCGATGCTGGCCCGTGGGGGCAGATGTTCCCGGAGCCGCTGTTTGATGGTCATTTTCGTCTGCTGCAACAGCGGCTGGTGGGCGAACGTCATTTGAAAGTCATGGTCGAACCGGTCGGCGGCGGTCCACTGCTGGACGGGATTGCTTTTAATGTCGATACCGCCCTCTGGCCGGATAACGGCGTGCGCGAAGTGCAACTGGCTTACAGGCTCGATATCAACGAGTTTCGCGGCAACCGCAGCCTGCAAATTATCATCGACAATATCTGGCCAATTTAGCGTCATCTTCTCTATAAAAAAGAGCGTGGATTGGGTACAATCCCGCTCTTATCACCGCATTTTGACTAGCTCAATAAAAGAAATCAGACCATGTTTGAAATTAATCCGGTAAATAATCGCATTCAGGACCTCACGGAACGCTCCGACGTTCTTAGGGGGTATCTTTGACTACGACGCCAAGAAAGAGCGTCTGGAAGAAGTAAACGCCGAGCTGGAACAGCCGGATGTCTGGAACGAACCCGAACGCGCACAGGCGCTGGGTAAAGAGCGTTCCTCCCTCGAAGCCGTTGTCGACACCCTCGACCAAATGAAACAGGGGCTGGAAGATGTTTCTGGTCTGCTGGAACTGGCTGTAGAAGCTGACGACGAAGAAACCTTTAACGAAGCCGTTGCTGAACTCGACGCTCTGGAAGAAAAACTGGCGCAGCTTGAGTTCCGCCGTATGTTCTCTGGCGAATATGACAGCGCCGACTGCTACCTCGATATTCAGGCGGGGTCTGGCGGTACGGAAGCACAGGACTGGGCGAGCATGCTTGAGCGTATGTATCTGCGCTGGGCAGAATCGCGTGGTTTCAAAACTGAAATCATCGAAGAGTCGGAAGGTGAAGTGGCGGGTATTAAATCCGTAACGATCAAAATCTCCGGCGATTACGCTTATGGCTGGCTGCGTACAGAAACCGGCGTTCACCGCCTGGTGCGTAAGAGCCCGTTTGACTCCGGCGGTCGTCGCCACACGTCGTTCAGCTCCGCGTTTGTTTACCCGGAAGTTGATGATGATATCGATATCGAAATCAATCCGGCGGATCTGCGCATCGACGTTTATCGCGCATCTGGCGCGGGCGGTCAGCACGTTAACCGTACCGAATCTGCGGTGCGTATTACTCACATCCCAACCGGGATCGTGACCCAATGCCAGAACGACCGTTCCCAGCACAAGAACAAAGACCAGGCCATGAAGCAGATGAAAGCGAAGCTTTATGAACTGGAGATGCAGAAGAAAAATGCCGAGAAACAGGCGATGGAAGATAATAAATCCGACATCGGCTGGGGCAGCCAGATTCGTTCTTATGTCCTTGATGACTCCCGCATTAAAGATCTGCGTACCGGGGTAGAAACCCGCAACACGCAGGCCGTGCTGGACGGCAGCCTGGATCAATTTATCGAAGCAAGTTTGAAAGCAGGGTTATGAGGAACCAACATGTCTGAACAACACGCACAGGGCGCTGACGCGGTAGTCGATCTTAACAATGAACTGAAAACGCGTCGTGAGAAGCTGGCGAACCTGCGCGAGCAGGGGATTGCCTTCCCGAACGATTTCCGTCGCGATCATACCTCTGACCAATTGCACGCAGAATTCGACGGTAAAGAGAACGAAGAACTGGAAGCGCTGAACATCGAAGTCGCCGTTGCTGGCCGCATGATGACCCGCCGTATTATGGGTAAAGCGTCTTTCGTTACCCTGCAGGATGTGGGTGGCCGCATTCAGCTGTACGTTGCCCGTGACGATCTGCCGGAAGGCGTTTACAACGAGCAGTTCAAAAAATGGGACCTCGGCGATATCCTCGGCGCGAAAGGTAAACTGTTCAAAACCAAAACTGGCGAACTGTCTATCCACTGTACCGAGCTGCGTCTGCTGACCAAAGCACTGCGTCCGCTGCCGGATAAATTCCACGGCTTGCAGGACCAGGAAGCGCGCTATCGTCAGCGTTATCTGGATCTCATCTCTAACGATGAATCCCGCAACACCTTTAAAGTGCGCTCGCAGATCCTCTCTGGTATTCGCCAGTTCATGGTGAACCGCGGCTTTATGGAAGTTGAAACGCCGATGATGCAGGTGATCCCTGGCGGTGCCGCTGCGCGTCCGTTTATCACTCACCATAACGCGCTGGATCTCGACATGTACCTGCGTATCGCGCCGGAACTGTACCTCAAGCGTCTGGTGGTCGGTGGCTTCGAGCGTGTATTCGAAATCAACCGTAACTTCCGTAACGAAGGTATTTCCGTACGTCATAACCCAGAGTTCACCATGATGGAACTCTATATGGCTTACGCAGATTACAAAGATCTGATCGAGCTGACCGAATCGCTGTTCCGTACTCTGGCACAGGATATTCTCGGTAAGACGGAAGTGACCTACGGCGACGTGACGCTGGACTTCGGTAAACCGTTCGAAAAACTGACCATGCGTGAAGCGATCAAGAAATATCGCCCGGAAACCGACATGGCGGATCTGGACAACTTCGACTCTGCGAAAGCGATTGCTGAATCTATCGGCATCCACGTTGAGAAGAGCTGGGGTCTGGGCCGTATCGTTACCGAGATCTTCGAAGAAGTGGCAGAAGCTCATCTGATCCAGCCGACCTTCATTACTGAATATCCGGCAGAAGTTTCTCCGCTGGCGCGTCGTAACGACGTTAACCCGGAAATCACAGACCGCTTTGAGTTCTTCATTGGTGGTCGTGAAATCGGTAACGGCTTTAGCGAGCTGAATGACGCGGAAGATCAGGCGCAGCGCTTCCTGGATCAGGTTGCCGCGAAAGACGCAGGCGACGACGAAGCGATGTTCTACGACGAAGATTATGTCACCGCACTGGAACACGGCTTACCGCCGACAGCAGGTCTGGGAATTGGTATCGACCGTATGGTAATGCTGTTCACCAACAGCCATACCATCCGCGACGTTATTCTGTTCCCGGCGATGCGTCCGGTAAAATAAGCATTACGTTATGCTCACAACCCCGGCAAATGTCGGGGTTTTTTATTTAAGATGGGTAAATGCAGATAATCGTTTTCTGGCTTCGCGATTTGTCGCCTGCATCACCATCCACGGACTGAACGCCCACGGTGTGGCATCAATACCGTGTAATACATCTGCTAAATCACACCATTGATAATCCATCACTTCATCATCGTTGATCTGTAACGCACTGGTCGTGCGTGCGGCAAATACCGGACACACTTCATTTTCCACAATGCCATTCGGATCGGTGGCGCGGTAGCGAAAGTCAGGATAGATAGATTCAGGAGGCGTAATTTCCACGCCAAGCTCATAACGGCAACGGCGGATCACTGCGTCTTCGTTGCTTTCTCCCTGTTGTGGGTGCCCACAAACCGAGTTAGTCCACACGCCAGGCCATGCTTTTTTGCTCAGTGCGCGGCGGGTAACTAATAATTGCCCCTTGGCATTAAACAGCCAACTGGAGAACGCGAGATGTAAGAGGGTGTCTGCCGTGTGTGCGGCATACTTTTCCAGCGTACCCGTGGGAACTCCCTGTGCATTCAATAAAATGACGTGTTCCGTTTGCATAATTTCTCACATGTAATTCTAATCACTCATCATTATAGATAATTGAAGAGTGAAATGATTAACCAAGTGAGCGTTTATCGACAACCGCCCGTTTTGAGCGGATGTCGACAGGTAAAACCATTTAAAAAAGCAGCATCATATATTTGAAGCGACTTTCAATGGCCATTGCAACACAGTCAGAAATGACAGGAATAGAGAGAGTAAAAAGCAACAACAGACTGAATATAGCGCGCATTAAAAGATTCATATTATTCTCCATGCTCATTTTTCTTCAGCTTGCGCATCAGAAGCCACATACGTACTGTCCTGACTTTTAAATCTTTATCAGAGACGGATTCCTTCACCAGATCAGCATGATGCTGATAGCCATTAAAGAAGACGTTCAGCACAACGGCGCTAAGGGTTGCGAGCATAATGCCGCTATGCAGCAACGGTTGCAGTACGGCCGGTAACTTAGAAAAGAAATCGTGAGAGAGCGTCGGAGTCATGCCAACGCCGAGACTGATCGCCACAATATAGAGGTTGTAACGGTTAGTGGTGTAGTTACAGCGCGACAGAATTCGAATCCCTGTCGCCAGTACCATGCCGAACATCACCAGCCCAGCACCGCCCAGCACAAATTGCGGAATGGAGGCGACCAGCACCGCCATTTTTGGCACCATGCCAAACATGATTAATATAATTCCCGAAGAAATACACACCCAGCGGCTATGAACGCGCGTCACGCTAACCAGGCCAACGTTTTGAGAAAATGACGTGTGGGGGAAGCTGTTAAACGTTCCGCCTATCATTGTCCCTACACCATCGACACGCAGCCCGCGAATAATATCGTGTGAAGAGAGTTTACGACCGACTATTTCACCCAGTGCCAGGAACATCCCCATCGACTCGATAAACACGATGATTAACACGGCAGTCATGGTCAGAATGGAAACGGGATCGAAAATCGGCATACCAAATGACATCGGCGTGACAATCGCAAACCATGAAGCATCATGTAGCCCGGATAAATTGACTTCATTCATCATCCACGAAAGTAAAAAGCCAAATACAATCCCCAGTAATACGGCGACGTTGGACATAAATCCTTTCGCATAGCGAGTAATGAGCAAGATAAAAATTAAGACGGCAAAGGAGATCCCCAAATAAACGGGATTACCATATTGCGGATTCCCTTTACCTCCGGCGGCCCAGTCAATACCCACCTGAATGATGCTAAGTCCGATAGAAGTAATAACCACACCGGTAACCAGTGGCGGGAATAAAGGCATCAAGCGACCGATAAGTGGCGCTAATAATGTGGTGATAAAACCCGCGGCGATAGTGGCACCGAATATCCCCAGCAGGCCGATATCCGGGTTCATACCAATGGCTATCATTGGTGTTACAGCGGCGAAGGTCACCGACATAATCACCGGCAGGCGGATCCCCATAAAGCGGCCGATACCGATACATTGCAATAATGTGACGATCCCGCAGCAAAAGAGATCCGAGCTAATGAGCATCGCAATAGCTTCTTTTGATAGGCCGAGTCGGTCACCAATCATAAGAGGAACAGCGACTGCACCTGCGTACATGACAAGGACGTGTTGCAGACCGAGTATGATCAGCTTTCCTGGTGATAATATGCGGTCAACCTCATCAGTTGGGCGGTCTTGCCCAGAAGATGAGGGAAGTTGGGAATCTATGGCGCTCATCAGTGTTTCTCCTTTCGCCCGCCAGAGTAAAAAGCAACCGTTTATGTTCATGAAACTGTCTAAACACATGCTCGTGGAGTGCCAGTTTTTGCGAGGAAGGGGAGTTAGAGACAGGAATTGCGGAGGCAATCACATAATCGTGGTTAAACCACGAAAATGAGAAGAGAACCTGACAATGGAATTATCTGTAATTTTCTCATATTGATATTTCATTAATCATTCTGGCATGTCGCACTCTCGCATTTAATCGTTTTTATCTGGATAGCATTCTTTTGATCGGCAATGTTGAAATAATGAAAGCGGCATAGATTGAGGGGCAATAATTTGAACTCAGTTGCAAAATTATAATTAAAACGGTCATGCTACCTAATATATGCCCGTTTATTGCATCGCGAAATTTGAGAAGACATAACTCATTAAATGAAAGGGATGCAAATGAATAAGTTTATCGCTGCTGAAGCTGCGGAATGTATAGGCTGCCATGCTTGTGAAATTGCCTGTGCGGTGGCACATAATCAAGAAAACTGGCCGCTGAGTCACAGTGACTTTCGACCGCGTATCCACGTTGTAGGGAAAGGCCAGGCTGCGAATCCGGTGGCCTGCCATCACTGCAACAATGCCCCTTGCGTTACGGCTTGTCCGGTTAATGCTCTGACTTTCCAGTCCGATAGCGTACAACTGGACGAGCAAAAATGTATTGGTTGTAAAAGATGCGCAATCGCTTGCCCCTTTGGCGTCGTTGAGATGGTCGATACGATTGCACAGAAATGCGACCTTTGTAACCAGCGCAGTTCCGGCACGCAAGCCTGTATTGACGTCTGCCCAACACAGGCGTTACGGCTGATGGACGATAAAGGGTTGCAGCAGATAAAGGTGGCCCGCCAGCGCAAAACGGCAGCAGGAAAAGCGTCATCAGACGCTCAGCCATCTCGCAGTGCAGCGTTGCTCCCCGTTAACTCGCGTAAAGGCGCAGATAAAATTTCAGCGAGTGAACGGAAAACCCACTTTGGCGAAATCTATTACGGGCTGGATCCACAACAAGCGACTTATGAGAGTGACCGCTGTGTTTATTGCGCCGAAAAAGCTAACTGCAACTGGCATTGCCCGCTGCATAACGCTATTCCGGATTACATCCGTCTGGTGCAGGAAGGAAAGATTATTGAAGCGGCAGAACTTTGCCACCAGACCAGTTCCTTACCCGAAATCTGCGGCAGGGTATGTCCACAGGACCGTCTTTGTGAAGGCGCATGTACTTTGAAAGATCACTCTGGCGCAGTCTCTATCGGGAATCTGGAACGCTACATTACCGATACCGCGCTGGCGATGGGCTGGCGTCCCGATGTCAGCAAAGTTGTTCCCCGTAGCGAAAAAGTGGCGGTGATTGGCGCAGGGCCTGCAGGGTTAGGGTGTGCTGATATTCTGGCGCGCGCGGGAGTTCAGGTTGATGTCTTTGATCGCCATCCAGAAATTGGCGGTATGCTGACTTTTGGCATACCTCCTTTCAAACTCGATAAAACGGTATTAAGCCAGCGGCGAGAGATATTCACCGCAATGGGAATCGACTTTCATCTTAACTGTGAAATTGGCCGCGATATTACCTTTAGCGATTTAACTTCTGAATATGATGCAGTTTTCATCGGCGTGGGGACTTACGGGATGATGCGAGCAGATCTGCCGCATGAAGATGCGCCCGGTGTCATTCAGGCGTTACCGTTCCTGACTGCCCATACCCGCCAGCTCATGGGGTTGCCGGAGTCTGAAGAGTATCCGCTGACGGATGTGGAAGGTAAGCGAGTCGTGGTATTGGGCGGTGGCGATACGACCATGGATTGTTTGCGGACTTCCATCCGCCTCAATGCCGCCAGCGTGACCTGCGCGTATCGTCGTGATGAAGTCAGTATGCCGGGCTCGCGCAAAGAGGTGGTCAATGCGCGCGAGGAAGGTGTCGAGTTTCAGTTCAATGTTCAGCCGCAATATATCGCTTGTGATGAAGATGGACGCTTAACGGCGGTGGGCCTGATTCGTACCGCTATGGGTGAGCCGGGGCCGGATGGTCGCCGTCGTCCTCGTCCGGTTGCGGGTTCAGAGTTTGAATTGCCCGCCGATGTTCTCATTATGGCCTTTGGTTTCCAGGCACATACCATGCCGTGGTTGCAGGGCAGCGGAATTAAACTCGATAAATGGGGCCTGATTCAAACCGGTGACGTCGGGTATTTACCTACCCAGACGCATCTGAAAAAAGTCTTTGCTGGTGGTGATGCAGTTCATGGCGCGGATCTGGTTGTCACTGCAATGGCCGCAGGAAGGCAGGCGGCGCGCGATATGTTAACTCTGTTTAATACGAAGGCATCGTGATGAAATCGTTAATTATCGTTAATCCGGCTGACTGTATTGGCTGCCGTACTTGTGAAGTAGCCTGTGTGGTCGCTCACCCTTCAGAACAGGAGTTGAATGCCGATGTCTTTTTACCCCGGCTGAAGGTACAGCGACTGGACAGCATCAGTGCGCCGGTGATGTGCCATCAGTGTGAAAACGCCCCTTGTGTTGGCGCTTGCCCCGTGGGGGCGCTGACGATGGGCGAGCAGGTGGTGCAGACCAATTCTGCCCGTTGTATTGGCTGTCAGAGTTGCGTCAGTGCGTGCCCGTTTGGAATGATCACCATTCAGTCGTTGCCGGGGGATACCCGACAACAAATTGTGAAATGCGATCTCTGTGAACAGCGGGAAGAGGGGCCAGCCTGTGTTGAATCTTGCCCGACACAGGCGCTGCAGTTGCTTACTGAAAGAGAACTCAGGCGAGTCCGCCAGCAGCGTATTGTTGCCAGCGGTGAGAATCCTCTGTGAAAGAAATCTCCGCGCTGAAAGGCGCGGAGAATCTATTAGATTGCCCAACCACCCGCGTAAAATGCGACCAGTGCGGCAGTAATGATCACCGTACCAATATTCAACTTTTGCCATTCGCGAGCAAAGACACGGCCTACGACCAGTGTCACAAAGCCCAGCATAATACCGGTAACGATATTACAAGTCAGAACGATGAACACGGCACACACCAGGCCAGCCATTGCGTCAATAAAATCGTTGAAATCCAGCTTCGAGACGTTACTTAACATCAGCAAACCCACGTACATCAGAGCGGGTGCAGTGGCGTAACCAGGGATCAAAAATGACAGCGGTGATAAGAACAGAATCAGCAGGAATAACGCCCCCACTACGGTTGCGGTCAACCCTGTTTTACCCCCGGCGGCGGTTCCTGCCGCTGATTCGATATAAACCGCTGCGGGCGCTGCGCCCACCAGACCGGAGAATATTGAACTTACTGAGTCACTGGTCAGGGCTTTGCCGCCATTGATGATCTGGTTGTCTTTATCCAACAAATTCGCCTGACCGGCGACGGCACGGATGGTGCCAGTGGCGTCGAACACTGCGGTCATCACCAATGCCAGTACACTCGGAAGTACGGTTGGCTGGAGTGCGCCCATAATATCGAGGCTGAAAATCAGAGACTTACCATCTTCGCCAGTCAGACTTGGCATCGCCACCAGACCGTGGTATTTCACCGCTGGGTCAAAGATTAAGCCGATAATCGAAATTGCGATAATCACCAACAAGATCCCGCCGGGTACGCGGCACTTCTCCAGACCGAAGATGACCGCCAGCCCCAGCAAGCTCATCATCACCGGGAAGGAGGTAAACGCACCGAGCGCCACTGGCAAGCCTTCAATCGGGTTTTTGATAACCATACCCACACCGTTAGCAGCAATCAGCAGCAGAAACAGGCCGATACCGATACCTGTACCGTGAGCGATACCCATCGGTAAATTACGTAAGATCCAGGTACGCACACCGGTTACGGAAATAGCGGTGAAGATGACGCCCATCAGAAAGACCGCGCCCAGTGCGACAGGAACGCTAATTTGTTGCCCGAGAACCAGACTGAATGCGGTAAACGCCGTCAAGGAAATCGCGCAACCAATCGCCATTGGCAAATTGGCCCATAATCCCATCAGCAACGAGCCGAAGCCCGCGACCAGACAGGTGGCAACAAACACAGCTGCGGGAGGAAAACCTGCTTTGCCCAGCATTCCCGGAACGACGATAACGGAATAAACCATGGCCAGAAAGGTCGTTAAGCCAGCCAGTACTTCCTGACGAACGGTACTGCCACGAGCGGTAATTTTAAAATAATTATCCAGCGCGCCCTGTGGCTTTGGTGCGTCCGGTGTTTGTAGGATGTCTCCAGACATAATGATGTCCTCACGAGGATGTTAAAGTTTTATTATTAGTTGCGTTCGTACACCAGACGACCATCAACGTAGGTGCGGTAGATCGAACGGTCATCGCCCAACGTCATCATCACGAACAATTTGTCGACTAAAGAAACAGAGTTGTCATAGCGCAGCTGCTGTAGCGGAGTGGCAGTGGGTTCCATCACCACGAAATCAGCCTCTTTGCCAGGTAAAAAGTTGCCAATCAAATCGTCAAGGCCCAGAGATTTCGCTCCGCCGAGCGTGGCCAGGTAAAACGCTTCATATGCCGAGAGGCGATAGCCTTGTAATTGCAATACCTTGTAGGCTTCGTTCAGCGTTTGCAGCATGTTAAAAGTTGTTCCGGCACCGATATCCGTTCCCATGCCCACTTTGACTTTCTTCTGCCATGCTTTTTTCAAGTTGAATAAGCCGCTGCCGAGGTAAAGGTTGGAGGTCGGACAGAAAGCAATGCTGGATTTGGTTTCGCTGAGACGATCCCACTCTTTTTCTTCGAGATGGACGCAGTGAGCAAAGACACAGTTTTTACCGGTCAGACCGTACTGATGGTAAACATCCAGATAACCATCATGGTCAGGATAAAGCGATTTGACCCAGGCAATTTCATCTTTGTTTTCACAGAGATGGGTATGTACCCACGTATCCGGATATTCTTCTTTCAGGCGTTGCGCCATCGCCATCTGTTCAGGAGATGAGGTAGGGGCGAAGCGTGGCGTAATCGCATACAACAGACGACCATTTTTGTGCCAGCGTTCAATCAGTTCTTTGCTTTGGTGATAGCTGCTTTCGGCAGTGTCGAGCAGATAATCCGGTGCGTTTCGGTCCATCATCACCTTACCGGCAATCATACGCATATTGATATGACTGGCGGCTTCAAACAGCGCATCAACGGATTGTGGATGAACAGTGCCAAACACCAGCGCCGTGGTGGTTCCGTTACGTAAAAGCTGCTTGATGAAGAACGCCGACATCTCGCGGGCGTACTCTAAATCCTCATAACGACGTTCAGTAGGGAAGGTGTGTTTATTCAACCACTCCAGCAATTGTTCACCATAGGCCCCCACCATTTCACTTTGCGGATAATGGATATGTGTATCGACAAAGCCCGGTACTATCAGTTTGCCGCGATAGTCGCGCACGCGAATGGTGTCAGGAATTTGATGCTTTCCGTCTTCCCATTCGCCAAACCATTCCACTTTTCCCTGTTTAATGAGTAATAAACCATCCTCAATAAACCGCAGCGCAGAGGCAATTTCTTCCGGGTTATCGACCGTACGGGTGACATCAATAAAACTGCCTCGTACCGCTTTTAACGTGTGTTCTCCTGACATCATTGACTCCTTTACTGTTAATCCATCTCTTCCGCTGAGGTAATACCAGGCAGAACGTTTTCCTGTCGGTAGCCACCAGGGAGGATAATATTTAATAAAATCGCAGTTAACCCGCCAGCACAAATAGGGTTTTCAACTAATACATAAATAGAGGCTGGCAATATTTTAAAAATTTCGGGATCGTAGGAGACGCCAAGCCCTAAACCTAAAGACGTGGCGACAATAAGTGTTTCTCGGCGCTTTAAACCGTTGGTGATGATGATGCGAATCCCTGCGATGGCAATCATGGAAAACATCAACGTCATTGCGCCTCCCAGAACTGCCGAGGGTATGGTTGTGAAGAAGCCGCCAATCATCGGAAACAAGCCGAGGATAACCAGCATTACCGCGATGGTTCGCCCGACATAACGTGAAGCGACGCCAGTCATCTGAATAACCCCATTATTTTGCGCAAACGTGGTTAATGGTAATGATCCGACAGCGGAGGCGATAACAGAAACCAGACCATCTGCCAGCACGCCGCCTTTCAGTCGGGACTGATACTCTTCCCCCTGAATGGGGCGGCGGGAAACCATTGCCGTGGCGGTGATATCGCCGACTGCTTCCAGCACGCTAAGCAGATAAATCGTGCCAACCACCAGGAACTGATGGAAGCTAAAACTAAAGCCGTATTTGAACGGATGCGGGATGGTGATTAACGGCAAATTGCGCATACTGCTGAAATCCACCATGCCCAGGCATAACGATGCGATATAGCCGACACATAGCCCAATGGCGATCCCTCCCATGCGTAGCAACGGACTGCGGCAGCAGTTAAAGCCGATCACCACAATCAAAACCAATAAACCAACGCCGAGATGTTCGTAATTGCCGAACGTACCGCTGCTTTTGGCTGCAAATCCTCCACCAAAATCAATAATGCCGACTTTAATCAGGCTTAAGCCGATCATCAGCACCACAATGCCGCTGACGGTAGGCGTAATAACCCGACGTAAATAGGGCAGGATAAAAGAAGAGCCGACAACCAGAAATGCGCCAACGAAGGAGACGCCGAGGAGCGACGACATGATTAACTCTTCGTGAAAACCGTCGCTTTTCATGCTGCTGCCCAGCGCAATCATGACCGTAACAAATGAAAAATTGACTGACTGAATTGAAAGTAAACCAGAACCGACGATGCCGTAGCGGTTTACTTGTAACCAGGTACCAATACCAGAGGCGATCATCGCCATAGAAACAAGATAGGCAGTTGTTTCAGCGGAAAGCTGTAAGGCCGCACCTACGATTAACGCGGGGGTTACCATCGGAACGAAAATTGCCAACAGATGGGTAATGGCACCTACGAGAGCCTGATGAAAGGGAGGACGATCCTCCAGTTCAAATATAAGGTCAGAACCTGCATGGTTTATATCAGACATCCCTTCACTCCTTTTAAAGTAAATTTGATCATCTGAATTAGTAAAATAAATTCCCACGAATTTGGGGCGCAGGACGCCTTGAGAACGGCTTATCTCATTTTCGCAGTCACTATTTAGTCATCGTTCAAACAGAGAAACAGGCCGCCGAAGCGGCCATTTATTACTTATATTTTTTCCAGCGCGGTGAGTATTTTCTCCGGTGTGAAATGCCATTCGCGTAACCAGATGCCGCAGGCATCGTGAATTGCGGTAGCAATCGCCGGAGCGGCGCCATTTACACCGATTTCCGAGATCGATTTCGCCCCGAATGGGCCGACTTTATCGTCGCTCGGCACCAGCACAGCGCGGAAATCACGCGGAATGTCACCAATTTTCGGTGCGCCGTAACTGCGTAAATCACGCGTTAACGGGTGACCTTCGGCGTCATAAATGATCTCTTCGCTCATACTGTGGCCGATAGCACGCAGGGTGGCACCGTAGATTTGTCCCAGCGCTAACTCTGGATTGACCGGTGTACCGCAGTCCAGCAAGGCGTAGAATTTATCCAGGCGGATTTCACCCGTACGCGTGTTGACGGCAACTTCAGCGAAGTTTGCGCCATACGGGAAGGCGAAATCAGGCGTGATATAACTGCCAGTTCCCACCAGTGAACCAAAGCCGGTGCCGGTTTCGCCTTTATGGGCTATCTCTCCGAAACTAACTTCGCCTTTCTTGCCGCGAACGACGCCCGGCGTTGCTAGTTGAACATCTGCCACTGGCTCACCCAACATTTGCGCGCCGTGGAACAGGATTTTCTCCCGCAGATTTTCCGCTGCCAAACGCGCAGCGTTACCCGAGAAGCAAGTACCGGACGAGGCATATGCGCCTTTATCAAACAACGCATGATCGGTATCACCGGAGATAACATGCACGTCCTGCGGGGGGCAGTGCAGCACTTCTGCTGCCAGTTTCGTCACCACAGTATCCAAACCAGTACCAATATCCGCACCGCCAGAATGAACGATAAAGGTACCGTCTGATTCCAGTTTGATCATGCAGTTAGCCTGATCGATATCCGGGATACCCGATTTCTGCATGATAATGGCGACGCCACGACCGATGTGCCAGTCACCGTTTTGCGGTTTCGGTGAAGACCATTGGATCATCTCGCGACCCTGACGCAGGATCTCTTCCAGTGCGCAGCTGGCGGCGGAAGGAACGGATGTCGGCGCTTTACCTTCACCGATTGCACCGAGAATTTTCAGCTCTTGCCCTTCGTGTACCCGGTTACGTTCGATAATTTCCAGTTGGTCGATCTGTAACTGTTCAGCCAGTTCCGCTAATGCCATGGTGATAGCGAAGTTACCTTTCGGCGCGCCATAACCCTGATAAGCACCATTTGGGCAAATGTTGCTGTAGTAGGTGGTGACCTGAAAATCGACGTTATCGCATGGATATAACGGCAGCGACAGCGCCGGTCCGTTACACGGTACGGTGAGTGAGTGGTTACCGTAAGGACCCGTGTTGGCGCGGAAATCCATCTTCACTGCCGTCAGGCGACCATCTTTTTTCGCGCCCAGTTTGACGGTGACTTTCGCGACGTGACGAGAGGTGTTAGCAATAAACTCTTCTTCACGGGTGTAGCGGAAAAGTACCGGACGCCCGGTCACGCAAGTTGCCCAGGCGCACACTTCTTCCAGCAGGATGTCCTGTTTAGAGCCAAAACCGCCGCCTACACGTTCTTTAATGACATGAACTTTATGTTGTTTCATGCCCACGAGGCGCGCGACCTGGCGGCGTAAGTGCCATGGTACCTGGGTGGAGGCGTGGATCACCAGACGATCGCCGTCCATACGGGTAAAGCAGATATGTGTTTCAGTCGGGCACTGCTGTGCCTGCGTTGAGTTATAGGTTCGCTCAATGATCACATCGGCATCGGCAAAGCCTTTGTCCATATCACCAATATGACCATGAATACTGGCAGCGATATTTTTGCGTGGGCGAGAACCGATCGGGAAGTTGATGATCATATGCTCGCCGCGCTGGGCTGCATGACGGTTATCTTCCTCCAGAGTATCTGGTGCACCAGCAACATACACCACCGGTTCATCGTGCACGACAGGCGCATCTTCCGCCATTGCCTCGTCAATCGACATTACCGGCTTAAGCACTTCATATTCAACGTCGATGAGCTTCAGTGCTTCGAGCGCAATGTCTTCACTTTCAGCGACGACCGCAGCAACGCGATCGCCGACGTGACGCATTTTCTTGCCGAACATTCGGCGGTCAAGCGGTGACGGTTCCGGTGCGCTCTGACCACCCGGGGTATAGTAAATATCCGGGCAATTCAGGTGAGTAATAACGTGAACGACGCCCGGTAAGGCTTCAGCTTTGCTGACATCCAGATGAGTAATCAGTGCGTGAGCGTGTGGGCTACGTAACATTTTAATGACGCAGGCGTCAGCCGTTACGCGATCTTCAACATAGCAGGGTTTCGCCTGCACCATTTTCGCGGCATCAGTTTTAGGATAATGCTTGCCAATGACTTCAAGGTCGTCACGGAAAGTCGGAGCGATATCAATGGTGGCCTGCGGATTATTTTTACGTGCAACCGCCAGTTCAATGACCTGATAGTATTGCTGCCAGCCAGCATCGCGGCTAAACAGACCTGAGAGCGCGTCGTCGATCTCTTCGCGGGTAGGTGCGTCGATGCGATCGAGAAGATCGGTGATAATCAGAGCCGCAGCTGGATCGTTATAACCAGACTGCACCACGCCAACATCAACCATGGCCTGTTGAACCAGACTTAACTCATTCCATTTGCCCAGAGATTCTGCGGTACGAATATCTGCCTTCTCTAACTGTGCGGCGATAAGCAAGGACGCGTTAACGATATTACCGTTAAAGATAATTGCGTCAGAACCGGCAAACCCAAAACCATCATCACTGTTGCGTACAGAGTGCATTCCCATGTTAAACAACAGCTTTTGCACGTTTTCGCTTGGATTAACGGTTAGCTCCTGAGGCGCGCCATTTAAAGTAAAGTGGATGATCATACGGCTTCCTCCCCAGCCTGTTGGCAGTCGGCATACAGGTCGGCTACCAGAACTCCCGTGATATAGCGTTTATAGGCCACGCTGCCCCGCAAATCTTCCTGCGGGAAAATGGCGTTGGCGACAGCCTGTTCAAGTGCATTGCCTTCCAGATTTTGAGTTTCAACATCATGCAGACGCAGTGCTTTACTGGCTACGCCATCCAGCGCAATTCGCATACCGTCGTGGTCTGTCATTGCAACGGCTGCCGTCACGACGGTTAAACCTGCCTGAGAACGGCTAATTTTGCGGGTCGCACAGGTGCGATACGGATCTTTAATGATAATTTCGGTTAACAGGCGATCGCATGGGCAGGCCAGGTAGTCCTCGATTGACAGCGTTTCGCCGTTGCCAAAAACCAGTTCAGCATCCAGTGCCAGCAGGACGGGAAGCAGCACCGACTCTTCCTGCCGGGCGGCGATTTCACCACCAATGGTCGACTGATTACGAACATGGCGTGAGTAAACAAAACCGAGGGCTTCACGCAGTGCTGCAGGAATAAATCGCGCATCACGCAGTGGCTGCAAGCGAGACATTGCACCAATCCGCAGTGCACCGTTATCCCAGTCAACCCAGTCCAGTTCCAGATCCTGTAAGGAAATGGCAATCTTTTTATCGGTACGGGTTGGTGTAGCATTGAGTTTGCTGCCCCCGGCGAACCAGACGGCTTCATCCTGGTAGCGGCGCTTCAGTTCCAGCGCCTGTTCGACAGAGTCGGGCCTGAAAAATTGTTCAATCATCTTCTTTCCTTATTTAACCCTCTTCCCTGCGGGAAGAGGGTATCTGTCATTTATGCCAGCGCATCCATCCGACGCCACATACTGGCAGCGGCTTTTCTGGCTTGCGCATAAATGGAATCGCAATCGAAGTTAAACTGACGGTCTTCATAGACCATCACACCATTGACCATCACGCTGTGAACGCTGCCTGAGCCCATACCGAAAGCGATATGCCCGGCGATATTGTCTGCCAACAGCGGCGTCGGCGAGTTGTAATCGCAAATGGTTAAATCAGCTTTGTAACCGGCTTCCAGAAGCCCAAATTTCGCGCCAAAGTTGCGGCTCATCAGTTCGTTACCGTTAGTCAGGGCTTTGGCAAAACTGCCAGGCCACAGCGGACCACCCGCATCGCGATGTTTAAAGAAGGCAAATTTCATCTCTTCAAACATGTCCGAACCAATGCCGTCCGTTCCCAACGCCAGATTGCGGATGTCGCTAAGGTGATGGTTGTAGCCGACATGGTTGTTCATGTTTGAACGGGCGTTATGCACCAGGAACGCATCGCGCTGATTGAGTAGGGCGATGTCATCTTTCGACAAGTACAGCCCATGAGCGACCAGCGTTTTGCTGTCGATGAGATCGAATTGCGCCAGTCGTGCCAGCAGGTCTTTGCCGTACCAGTGGTGACTGTAGGAAACGTCATAAAGATCTTCCGCAGCGTGAATGTGCAAACCACGACCTGTGGCTTTCACGGCTTCACGCAGCATCTCCAGACCGGCATCCGGCACGGTAAACGGCGCGTGAGCGCCGATATGAGCTTCCACCAGATACGGCTCGGTTGCTGCTTTCTTCGCCTCATCAATCTGACGGGCGAAGCGGATGTTTTCTTCTACACCTTCCTGCAACTCTTTGATGCCGTTGTTACGGTCAGTAGTTTCAAAACAGGTCATCGCGCGCAGGCCAACTTTTAAAAATGCGTTGCGCAATGTGGAGAGCGACCCGCCGATATACGCCGGAGAGGCATGGTGATCGATAACTGATGTACATCCGCTCTTAATCGCTTCCAGGGAACAAATCAGTCCGCTGTAATAGAGCGACTCTTCATCAAGGGCGCGATCGAGCCGCCACCAGAGATTTTTCAGCGTTGAGATGAAATCCGGGCAGGGGGCGATGTTTGCCATAATTCCGCGGGAAAGTCCCGAGTAAAAATGGTTATGCGAGCAGACAATTCCCGGCATCACAATCCGACCATGCATCTCTTTGTAGCTGGCATCGGGGTAGCGTTGTGTCAGGGCATCGCCGATAGCGACAATCACATCATTTTCGATAGCGATATCAACGCCTTCCTGCACTTTCGCCGGGTGTAACTGCACTGCGGTGACATTCTTCAGAATCAACATGATTACACCTCCACGCGGCCCAGCAGATAATGATGATGCTGGTGGACATGGCTAATAATGCGGCACATATCGTTCAGCTCCGGTGGTACGTTGTTGAACTGACCTTCGCTGTCGATGTTTAACACCCAGCTTTGGTTATTCAGACGTACTCGTACCCGGCAATCTTCCACAAGGAAGCCAGGGTTGCTGCTGTTATCAAAGTCTTGCGACAGGCTGAAGACGGTGATTTTGTCTTTGTATGGTTTACCGTTCCACGGGCAGAACTGAGCGCAGTTGCCGCATTCGTTACAGTAAGCGTCGAGGTGCAGCGTCTGGAAACGGTTCTGGAAGCCTGGGACCGCAATGGAGACGTTGGCGCGGTTCGGGCAGACATCCACACACTTGCTGCAAACGTAGTTACATTCAAGGCAGCGTGCGGCTTCCTGGGCGACAAACGCGTCACGATCGTCGCTATCCACCAGGGTGACAGAGATATCGCCTTTGCGTTGATAGATTTCCGCCGGATTAACGTTGTTCCAGTATTTATCGTTCTGGTGGGAACGGATATTTTCCCGACTAAGGATGGCATCGGTCGCCCGACGCGCGGTTCCGACAGCAGCGACAATGGAGGATGGTCCGCGCTGTACGTCGCCGATCATAAAGACGTCAGTCAGACGAGTTTCGCCATTATGGTCGACGTCTGGCCAGCCGTTTTTGTCCAGCGGCACGCCCATTGCATTCAGGGCTTCAGTATCCTGCTGTTCACCAATGGCGGTGATCAGGCTGTCTACATGCAGCGTTACTGTTTCGTTGGTTTCAACCGGACGGCGACGACCTTTCTCATCAGGTTCGCCAAGCGACATAACGCGCAAGGTTAAGGTGCCATCAGCATCGAAACGTTCCGGATTATTCAGAAAACGGAACTCCACGCCGTCGTGCAACGCTTCTTCATACTCTTCGCGCCATGCGGGCATTTCTTGCAGTGAACGACGGTAAACGACCGTTGCTTTTTCTACGCCTGGAACGCGTAACGCCGCACGAGCGCAGTCCATTGCGGTGTTACCCGCCCCGACAACGACCACATGTTTGCCCAGCTTGAGCGCGGTGCCCTTGTTGTATTCACGCAGGAAAGGGAGTGATTTCCAGACATTTGGGTTGTCGCCCGCCAGTTTCACACCGCTATTTTTATCAGTGCCGGTGGCAATCAGAACATAGTGGAAGCCCTGATTTTTTAACTGTTCAATGGTCAAATCGGGTGAGCAACCGTACTCAAATTTCACGCCGTGATCGGCAACAAAATCGATATCGTGCTGAATTAACTCTGCAGGAATACGGAACTGAGGAATGATATTTTTCACCACGCCGCCCGCATTGGCTTCGCGTTCAAACAGCGTAACCGGATGGCCCGCTCTGGCAAGGAAGTAACCTGCCGCCAGACCTGCCGGACCTGCACCAATCACGGCTACCGGATGGCGTGAACCGGAACCGGCTGGTTTGTGCCAGCGTTGCTTATATTCATCCCAACCTTTTTCCAGGGCGACTTTTTTCAGTTCGCGGATATTCAGCGCACTGTCGTAATCCAGGCGGGTACAGTTGTATTGGCACTGGTGATCGCAAATATGACCGGTAATGGCGGGCAGGGCGTTGCGTTGATAGATGAGTTCCAGCGCGTCGGCATAGCGGTGTTCGCCAAGCAGACGGATGTATTCCGGAATATCTTGCTTGATAGCGCAGGCAGTAACACAGGGGGCAACGTAGCAATCGGTCAGCGGCAGGTCTTCAGCCACTTCAATACGCTCTTCTGGCTTCCAGTGTTTCTGGGTGTATTCCATGGTTAACGCGTCTGCTGCCAGTCTGTTCAGTCGTTCGACGTCAACGTGGTTAAGCTCCCAGGCATCTGAGCCTTCCAGCTCGCGCATGCAGGCACTTAAGCGCAGATAGCCGCCAGGTTTCAGCAGGTCGGTTGCCATAGTAATAGGGCGAATACCAGTATCAAAAATATCGCGGATAGTCAGCTGACTGGCACCACCGGAATAAGAAATGGGCAGTTTGCCGTCAAAGGCGCGAGAGAGAACTGCTGCAACGTTGATGGAGAGCGGGAACAGCGCACGGCCTGACATATACATCTCTTCACCGGGCAGTGCGCCTTTATTGTTGATGGTGCCGAGAGTGTTAGTCAGTTTTACGCCAAAGCCGAGTGATTTTTCTTTTGCCAGTGCCATCAGGCGTTCCAGCATTTCCAGTGCTTGCGTCAGCTTGAGGTCGTGATCAAATGACTCTTCTTTTAAGCCGATGTAACCGAAACCGCAGACATCGAGGATCTCACGAACACGCGCGTACCCCAGTAAGGTCGGGTTGAGTTTCACAAAGGTGTTGAGCCCTTTTTCTTCCAGCATGTAGCGGCAAATGGCTTCGATTTCATGCGGAGGACAGCCGTGCATGGTGGAGAGGGTAACCCCTTGTACCATGCTGGTGGGGATGCGAGCGGGTAAGGCTTGCAAGCTTTCGCGTTTTTCCTGCAATCCGTGGCGGGCTAAAAATGCCTCATCCTGGAGTAGCTTATTAAGTGCATCGCGGTATTGAGCGAATTTCGGATGGTCAGATGCGTCCATCATATTGTCGATGAACTGCTGCATCGGCGGTTGCTTAATACCTTCGAGGTTGTAACCGACGCTCATATTAAAGATGAACGATTTACCGGAATCAGAAGGCTGGAACATCGCTTCGAGAAGGTGCAGGGCAAACCAGGCTTTGAGGTATTCATCCCAGGCTTTAAGCAGGGTAAATTCGGTAGACCATTCGGTGTTAAAGCACTCGTCTTCGGCATCGATACAGGGCTTTTCCAGCTCCAGGCGGTCAAGAATTTGGACGGTTTTTAGTTCGATGAAGCGTCCGCCAGTCAGCCAGGAGGTGACGATGTTTTGCGCAAGTTGCGTGTGCGGGCCAGCGGCAGGGCCGACGGGAGTGGCACAGGTTTCACCGAAGACGCTAACAGTTTTACCTTTTACGGGTGAGTAAAACTGTTGCTCGGGAATACCAAAGATTGAGCGTTGTTGTTGGTATTCATCAAATATGCGCGTCAAAAGTTCCTCAAACGGAATGGGACGCATAATATCCCCCATAACCCTCTCCTTAGCTTATACAGATATCATTGAGTGACCGGTGTTGAGAAATCCGGTGGTTTAGGGGGATAGAGCAACAATCGCACCACTCTTGCCAGGTTTGGCGGGAAATATAAAAAAATGTGAGGCGGCTCGAAACTTAATGGCTTTTTGTGAATGAACTCACAGGTGCCAAATGAGAATTAAAATCACTCCTGAAAATTATTATTGCCAGCCCATTTATCACTTTTTCTCTTTTCTCAAAATCAGTGATTCCTTATCATTATGATAAAGAGTGCTGGAGGGATTAGATATTTGAACGCAATCGTTTAACTACGTTTTCTAAATTTCAGTATACCTTTTCTTCGCTGTAATAAAGTCGTCAGGAGTATCAATATCTAAAATTATTTCTGCATTTTCTATTTCGACGGAATAATGTTCTCCCATAAGGAGTGCCTGACGCATATTGGTGACATTGGGTCGCTGGATTGCCTGCATCAGGCATGGTTTTGACACTAAAATCGGATGGCCGGGGATGCCATTATGGAGTGGCAGTATTGCGCCATCATTTCGTAACGACCAGATTTTTCTAAAAATATCGATGGTGAGGGTTGGCATATCTCCGTGGGTGAGAAAACAATGTTCTGTTTGCACCGCGGGTACTGCGGCCTTTACTGATGTCAGTAAACCCTGCGCATAATCTGGGTTGTGGATAATAGTGATATTGCTCTGGTTCGCATAACGTTCGTGCAGTTCATTACCACGATAGCCGGTGACTAAAATAATTCGGCTACAAAACTGCAACGCATTTTTGATACTTGTATCAAGAATTGTTCCCTGTTGCCAGGGTAACATCATTTTCCATTGCCCCATTCTTGATGATAATCCGGCAGCGGTAATTATACAGTCGATGGCTGACATAGTGATTCCATTATTTACAGGAGCTAATAACGCCTGATAATTGCGTTACTTCCTGATGCATTAAGTTGGGGATAATTTATCCCAGAGAGGTCCATAAAGACGCGTGAAAAGTATAATTGACCCATCGGCATTATTCATTGATTTAGGCGCGCAGAAACGTCCCACTGTGATTTCTATTGTTGGTGCTGGGGGGAAAACCAGCTTGCTTTTTTGGCTGGCAGAACTGCTCCAGGCTAGCGGCAGGCGTGTGTTAATCACTACGACGACACATATGTTTATGCCAACGTCTCACTGGCCCGTGGTTTTCTGTCGTGATCCCGCCATGCTTCCTCATGCGTCTCTTACATCCCCCATTTCATTTTGTTTTCACAGCTGGAAAGCGAACCAGGGAAAAGTGCAGGGATTTACGCCAGAAGCGATTGATGCACTGGTGCAACGACCAGAGTGTGACGTAATTCTCATTGAGGCAGATGGCTCGCGTGGAATGCCGTTAAAAGCGCCTGATGAGCACGAACCTTGCATACCCAAAAGCAGTTGCTGCGTGATTGCTGTGATGGGAGGACATATTTTGGGCGCGAAAGTGAGCACAGAAAATGTCCATCGCTGGTCGCAGTTTGCTGATATTACCGGGTTAACACCTGATGCAACCTTGCAACTGAGCGATCTCGTTGCGCTGGTTCGCCACCCTCAGGGCGCATTTAAAAACGTACCGCAAGGTTGTCGGCGAGTCTGGTTCATTAACCGTTTTTCTCAATGTGAGAATGCGATTGCGCAAAGCGAGCTCCTTCAACCGCTGCAACAACACGACGTAGAGGCAATCTGGCTGGGCGATATACAAGAACATCCTGCAATCGCGCGCAGATTTGTGAATTAGCGGCCCGGGTATTCCGGGTTACTGAAAGGATATCCATTGAGGTTGGTATGAATATTTTCACAGAGGCTGCAAAACTTGAAGAGCAAAATTGTCCGTTTGCGATGGCGCAAATTGTTGATAGCCGAGGTTCGACTCCTCGCCATTCTGCACAAATGTTAGTGCGCGCCGATGGTTCTATCGTCGGTACAATTGGTGGTGGAATGGTTGAACGGAAGGTGATTGAAGAGTCGCTTCAGGCATTGCAGGAACGTAAGCCGCGATTATTCCATGGACGTATGGCTCGTAACGGTGCGGATGCTGTCGGGTCAGATTGTGGAGGTGCAATGTCAGTATTTATCAGCGTCCATGGTATGCGTCCACGTCTGGTGTTGATTGGTGCGGGGCATGTCAACCGGGCGATAGCCCAGAGTGCGGCGCTATTAGGATTTGATATCGCCGTTGCTGATATTTATCGCGAAAGCCTCAATCCTGAACTATTCCCACCATCAACCACGCTTCTCCATGCTGAGTCGTTTGGTGCGGCAGTGGAAGCACTGGATATTCGCCCTGATAATTTTGTCCTGATTGCCACGAATAATCAGGATCGTGAAGCCCTCGACAAACTCATTGAACAACCCATTGCATGGCTGGGGTTGCTGGCAAGTCGCCGCAAGGTTCAGCTTTTCCTGCGCCAATTGCGTGAGAAAGGCGTGGCTGAAGAACATATTGCCCGTTTACATGCGCCCGTTGGTTACAACATAGGTGCGGAAACGCCGCAGGAGATCGCCATTAGCGTGCTGGCAGAAATATTACAGGTGAAAAATAACGCGCCGGGTGGGCTGATGATGAAGCCTTCTCATCCTTCCGGACACCAGCTGGTGGTGATTCGCGGTGCGGGGGATATCGCCAGTGGTGTAGCGCTACGTCTGTATCATGCGGGTTTTAAAGTGATCATGTTGGAAGTGGAAAAACCGACAGTGATTCGTTGTACCGTGGCGTTTGCCCAGGCCGTGTTCGATGGCGAAATGACGGTCGAAGGCGTCACTGCCCGCCTGGCAACCAGCTCTGCGGAAGCGATGAAACTTACCGAACGCGGATTCATCCCTGTGATGGTAGATCCCGCCTGTTCATTGCTTGATGAACTGAAACCGCTTTGCGTGGTGGACGCTATTCTGGCGAAACAGAATTTGGGGACGCGGGCAGATATGGCACCAGTAACAATCGCGCTTGGGCCGGGCTTTATTGCAGGGAAGGATTGTCATGCGGTAATTGAAACAAATCGCGGGCACTGGCTCGGTCAGGTGATTTACTCTGGTTGTGCGCAGGAGAATACCGGTGTTCCTGGCAATATTATGGGGCATACCACCCGACGGGTGATCCGTGCTCCTGCTGCAGGCATTATGCGATCCAACGTGAAATTAGGCGATCTGGTGAAAGAGGGCGATGTGATTGCCTGGATTGGTGAGCATGAAATTAAAGCACCGTTGACGGGGATGGTGCGTGGCTTGTTGAACGACGGACTAGCAGTGGTCGGTGGTTTTAAAATTGGTGATATCGATCCTCGTGGTGAAACGGCTGATTTCACCAGCGTTTCTGATAAAGCCCGGGCGATTGGCGGCGGCGTACTTGAGGCGTTAATGATGTTGATGCATCAGGGCGTGAAAGCGACAAAAGAAGTGCTGGAAGTGGCTTAAATGAAAATGGCCGGATGGTATTACCCACCCGGCCTTTAAATTACTGACAAATCACCGTTCCGGTTTTGCCTTCAATCCCTTCTTTCGCTTTGCTCAATACGGTAATCAGTGCTTCACGACCTGCGCGAGAGCGAGCAAACGAGGCGGCAGCTTCCACTTTAGGCAGCATAGAACCTTTCGCAAAATGACCTTCTTCGATAAAGCGTTCAGCATCACTTAATGACAGGCGATCGAGCCACTGTTCATTCTCTTTACCGAAGTTAATGGCCACTTTTTCTACCGCAGTCAGAATGATCAGCATATCGGCATCAATCATTTCTGCTAAACGGGCGCTGGCCCAGTCTTTATCGATAACCGCACTGGCACCACGCAGATGGTTACCTTCACGAATAACAGGAATACCACCACCGCCAACGGTGATCACCACCTGACCTGCATCTACCAGAGCTTTAACCGTTTCTTTTTCAATGATATCAACCGGTTTTGGCGAGGCAACAACACGGCGATAGCCGCGACCAGCATCTTCTTTCAGAGTGTAACCCTGTTTTGTCAGTTGCTCTGCTTCCTGCTCGGTAAAGAACGAACCGATCGGCTTGGTCGGGTTGAGGAATGCCGGATCGTTAGCATCGACTTCGACCTGGGTAACCAGCGTTGCTACAGGTTTATTAATGCCACGAGAAAGCAGTTCTTCTCTTAAGGCGTTTTGTAGATCGTAACCAATATAGCCCTGGCTTAAGGCAACACAGACAGACATCGGCAGCATTGGCGAGTGCGCTTCAGTTTTTGCGGCAGCTTCAAAGGCCTGGTTAATCATGCCCACCTGTGGCCCGTTACCGTGAGTGACGATAACTTCATGTCCCTGGGCAATTAAATCAACAATTGCCTGAGAAGTAATTTTTACCGCTTTCATTTGTCCGGCCAGGTCATCGCCCAGCGCATTCCCGCCCAGGGCGAGAACAATTTTCTTACTCATTTTTCCTCACTCATCATTCTTGATTGTGTATAGATCCCTGGCAGTGGTTAGAGCACGGGAGGGACAAACGGTTTGCGTCGCAGGAAACGACCTCGCCCGGCTTTGCCTGTAAAGGTGCCGTCACAGAAAATCGTTTCACCACGGGATAATGTTCTGACAATTGCGCCCTGACAGGTAAACCCCTCCCAGGGCGAGTAGTCGGCGTTGTCGTGGAGATGGCGATGCTGAATTTGTTGGCTCTGACGTGGGTCGATAATCACCACGTCACCATCGGAACCGGGCGCTAATATCCCTTTTTGCGGCCACAGGCCAAACAGCCTGGCGGGCATTGCGCTGGTTAGTTCAACAAAACGTTCCGGTGTTATACGTCCCGTCATCACGCCACTGGAAAACAGTAACTGCATGCGGTTTTCCACACCGGGTAAGCCATTTGGGCAGCGACTGAAATCGCCTTTAGAAATTTGCAGGCGCTGGGCCATCGAGAAGGTGCAGTGATCGGTCGCCACCACGTCAATCGCACCATCGCTGATGCCACACCACAGTTTGTCCTGCTCGCGTACGTTACGCAGCGGTGGGCTAAGAATGAACTTCATGCCATCTTCTGTATCGTAACTGCGTTCGTCCAACAGGAGATATTGTGGGCAGGTTTCAACCCAGACTGGCTGGTGATTCGCACGGGCAAGACGCAGATAATCCAGACCTAAGCCGTTAGACAGATGCACGATATAGAGCGGGGCGTTACCGGCAATTTGTGCCAGGTTAATCATGCGGGCGATGGCTTCCGCTTCGCATTCCAGAGGGCGACTCAAGGCGTGATAGCGCGGCGCGGTTAACCCTGCGGCGATAAATTCCGCCCGCTTGCTGGCGATAGCCGCATCATTTTCCGGGTGCACGGTGGTCAGCGCGCCGGATTCATGCAGACGGCGTAATGCCTGCAAAACCTCGTCATCGTTGAGTTTGTATTGATAGGTTAAATAGAGTTTAAAACTGCTCAGTCCTTCTTCGACCATCATCGGAATTTCGTCGAGGATGGCGTGATTAATGTGCTGGATCACACCATGAAAGCTGTAGTCGATGACCGCCTTATGGGCGGCATAGCCACGATAAACCTCCAGTTGATGGCGTAACCGGCAGCCATTCGGGCCAAATCCCATATGGTCAATAATGGTTGTTGTACCGCCACACGCAGCTGCGCGGGTACCGGTAAAAAAATCATCACAACTGCGCGCGATGCCGACATCTATATTGAAATGCGTATGGACATCCACGCCGCCAGGGAAAACGTAACAGCCAGTGGCATCAATTTCTTCATACGGGAGCTGCGGCGAAATATTGCTGCCCAATTGGCGAACAATCCCGCTCTCAATCAGCAAATCTTGTTTGGCTTGTCCATCTGCGTTAACGACAGTGCCGTTTTTGATCAATACGCGCATAGCAAACTCCAAAAACCCTCCGGCGAACCGGAGGGGAATAAGTGAAGAGTAATTATTCGGTTGCCAGCCAGCTTAACGGGATTGCAGCGTACATCGCGGCACAGGTCACCAGGTGAGATTTCCAGGTTTTTTCGTTAGGTGCATGCGCTTCAGGTTCTTTACCCGGGCCAAAGCCGATCACCGGAATGCCGTGACGGCCCATGATAGATACGCCGTTAGTTGAGAAGGTCCACTTATCAACAACCGGCGCTTTGCCAAACAGACCTTCGTAGGCATTCACCAGTGCTTTAACAGTGAAGTGATCTTCTTCCACTTTCCAGGTCGGGAAGTAGCATTCGGTTGGGTAAACCAGGCCAGTCCAGGACGGACGGTCGTAGTTGTACATAGAAACAACCGCGTTAGCTTTCTGTACCGCAGGCAGGGCGCGGATTTCGTCCAGCGCGCCTTCCCAGGTTTCGCCCCAGGTCAGACGGCGGTCGATTGAAACTGCGCAGCTATCTGCTACAGCGCAACGGCTTGGGGATGTGAAGAAGATTTCAGAAACGGTGAGGGTGCCTTTGCCGAGGAATTCATCATAGCCCAGGCGCTGGGAGAGTTCTTGTAATTCGCCAAGAATCGGACCCATTTTGAAAATGGCGTTGTCACCGCGTTCTGGTGCAGAACCGTGGCAGCTAACACCCTGAACATCAATGCGAATTTCCATACGACCGCGTTGACCACGGTATACCTGGCAATCAGTCGGTTCAGTACTGACCACAAATTCCGGGCGAATGCCGGATTGTTCAATAATGTACTGCCAGCACAGACCGTCGCAGTCTTCTTCCTGCACCGTACCGGTAACCAGCAGGGTATATTCATCTTCCAGACCGAGGTCTTTAATGATTTTACCGGCATAAACCATAGATGCCATGCCGCCTTCCTGGTCGGAAGTACCGCGACCACCGATCAGCTCATCAGTTTCCATGCCTTCGTACGGATCGAAGTCCCAGTTTTTGATGTTGCCAATGCCGACGGTATCAATATGAGCGTCCATTGCCACCAGACGCGGGCCGTGGCCGATATAACCGAGAACGTTGCCCATCGGGTCGATTTCAACTTTATCGAAGCCGACTTTTTCCATCTCTTCTTTAATACGATGTACTACGCGTTTTTCGTCGCAGCTTTCACTGGGAATAGCAACCATATCGCGCAGGAAGCGAGTCATGTCTGCCTGGTAATCTTTTGCTTTTTCAAGAATCAGTTTGAATGGAATATTCTTAGCCATTATTTTTCTCCAGATTTTTTACTCCCCGTTTTGCGGGGGGCAGTTCCAATAGGGTGATTAAGGTGCTACAGCGTGTTTGCCTTCCCAGACAACTTCGCGGTAGTGCTTCACATCGGTGTCGCCTTCAGTGCTGATAACCAGCACCACGGCATCTTTGTTCAGCGCCAGTTTTTCCATCAGGCTTTGACGTTGCGGGTGATAATGAACCGCTGCGAGAACGCCCAAACCGACAGCGCCGGATTCACCGGAGATGATGCGTGGATCGTTGCCGTACGGATTACCCAGTACGCGCATACCTAATGCGGCAACGCTGTCCTGGCAGGAGATGAATTGGGTGGCGCAGTTACGTAGGATTTCCCAGCCCAGCGGGTTAGGTTCGCCACAGGCCAGGCCTGCCATGATGGTGGCCATATCACCGCCAACGTTGATGATGTCGCCTTTGACGCCAGAGCGATAAATACAGTCAGCTTTGTCAGGTTCAACAATAATGCTGTGCAGATTTTGCGGGCTGTAGACATCGACCAGATAACCCAGCACACCACCGGCCATCGCGCCGACACCGGCTTGCAGCAGAACGTGCGTCGGGGTTACGCCCATTTCACGCATTTGCTCGACGGCTTCATCTGCCAGTGTTGCATAGCCCTGCATGATCCAGGTTGGGATTTTGGTGTAACCTTCCCAGGCGGTATCTTGCACCACTTCCCAGCCGTGCTGCTGCGCGTGTTGCATGGTCAGGCGAACGGTATCGTCATAGTTCATATCCGTGACGATGCACTCGGCACCGAGGTTCAGAATGGCGTCAACGCGTTCCTGAGCAGAACCTTTCGGCATGTAAATCACCGCATTCTGTCCGAGTTGCTGTGCTGCCCACGCCACACCGCGCCCGTGGTTGCCGTCGGTGGTGGTCGCGAAAGTCATTTTTTCGCCGATGGCATTTTTCAGGTGCTCAAATGACAGCGTTTCGATATCAAGATGATATTTTTCGCACAATAATTGAGCGATGGCGTATGCACCGCCGAGCATTTTGAAGGCGTTCAGACCGAATCGTTTTGATTCGTCTTTGACGAGAATTTTCTTCACACCAAAAAGGTTTGCGAGATCGTCCAGCGCACAAAGCGGTGTTGGGCGATAACCAGCAATTTTCTGGTGGAACTGGCGCGCCAGTTTGGCCTGGCTTTGCGAAAAGAGCGGTGATGTTTCGCCGTTGAAAAATTTGTTATCGGCGATATCAATCTTCAATGAGAAAACGGACATATCCTATCCTTTTGGCCTCTGGAAATAGAGGGCCGACCAGCTGATCGGCCCGAGGGGTTATTTCACGCGTTCTTGCGCTTCTTTCAGCAGTTGCTCGAGCAGTGCACCTGGTTTGGCGTATTTACGGGACAGGATCATCGCGGCGATGATATAAGGCTTCCAGCTGGCTTCTTTGTAGGTTGCGATACGGTATTTTTCGAATACGCCTTCAGTCACTTCACCTTCTTTGCAGGATACGCCGCTGATATCAGCTGGCAGGCAGTGCATGTACAGGGCTTCGCCATCACGGGTCAGTTTCATCATCTCTTCGGTGCAATGCCAGTCTTTGTGCTGAGCGTTCTGCGCCAGACACTGTTTTTCCAGTGCTTTTAAGCCTTCGTGATCGTTAGCGCGCAGCAATTCAGTACGCTCTTCCATCACTTTGTAAGGTGCCCATGACTTCGGATAAACGATGTCTGCGTCTTTGAAGGCTTCTTCCATGCTGGTGACCTGACGGAAGCTACCGCCAGAGGCTTTAGCATTGTTTTTAGCGACTTCAACGACATCCGGGATCAGGTCGTAGCCTTCCGGATGGGCCAGGGTGACATCCATACCGAAGCGAGTCATCAGACCGATGATGCCTTGTGGTACAGATAGCGGTTTGCCATAGCTTGGGGAGTAGGCCCAGGTCATGGCGATTTTTTTACCTTTCAGGTTTTCCAGTGAACCAAAGTGTTCACGTAACCATGCGAGGTCAGCCATTGACTGAGTCGGGTGGTCAATATCGCATTGCAGGTTCACTAAAGCCGGACGCTGCGGCAGTACGCCCTGCTTGTAGCCGTCATCAAGTGCAGCGCCAACTTCACGCATATAAGCGTTGCCTGCGCCCAGATACATATCGTCACGAATACCGATGGCATCGGCGCAGAAGGAGATCATATTGGCGGTTTCACGCACGGTTTCGCCGTGAGCGATTTGTGATTTGCCTTCGTCGAGATCTTGCTGTGCGAGGCCGAGCAGGTTAAGCGCGGAAGCATAAGAGAAGCGGGTACGGGTGGAGTTGTCGCGGAATACGGAAATACCTAATCCACTATTAAAGACTTTGGTTGAGATGTTTTCAGCACGCAGTGCTTTTAATGCTGCGGCAACGTCCAGTACTTGTTTCAGTTCATCTGGCGTCTGTTCCCACGTTAACAAAAAATCTTTCTCGTGAAGGTGAGAGGTCAGCGAATTGATATCCTTAATCAGCTCATTAACAGTTTTCATCATAAAGTCCCGGTAGTGGAATGACAGGCAAAGAGGTTTATTTCACTGTGACTTGCCAAAAAGTGATTGGTCTTTTCACAGCTATACCTGGGACTAACAATAACTATGCCAGAATTATCCAAGCGGCTGCAAAAGACTAATTTGACGGGTAATGTGTGGGGTTGATCACAAATTGATGCCAGCTTCTGGTTGTTTGTAAAATACGAAAACGTTTGGCTTTTTTTATCGCGTTATTTATTTGCTGCTAAGTATCAGAAATAAGATAAAGGGGCAGGTTATCCCTCGTCAGTTTGATAAACTCACCGCCGTAATTCTCATATTGATATAGAAATGTGATATCTCTTCCATAATTTCATTAGAAAGTGATAAAAATCTTATGTTTTTATCAAAGCCAATTTCGTCTGAGTTAATATCATCATGATCTGTGAACCATCAACGTCTTCAATGATCGACTTTTAAGTAAGTCTGGAAGGTAAAGCTATGGAGCTTGCTACTACGCAGTCAGTACTGATGCAAATTCAACCGACAATTCAGCGTTTTGCCAGAATGCTTGCCAGCGTTTTGCAGCTTGAGGTTGAGATCGTTGATGAAAACTTGTGTCGCGTCGCCGGAACGGGCGCGTATGGGAAGTTTCTTGGTCGCCAGTTGAGCGGCAACTCACGCCTGCTCCGCCACGTCCTGGAAACGAAAACTGAAAAAGTTGTGACACAATCTCGCTTCGATCCCCTTTGCGAAGGTTGCGATAGTAAAGAAAATTGCCGTGAAAAAGCATTTCTGGGTACGCCTGTCATTTTACAGGATCGTTGTGTTGGGGTGATAAGTTTGATTGCCGTTACCCACGAGCAACAAGAACATATCAGTGATAATTTACGCGAATTTTCTGATTACGTTCGCCATATATCCACCATTTTTGTTTCGAAACTTCTGGAGGATCAGGGGCCAGGAGATAACATCAGTAAAATATTCGCGACCATGATCGATAATATGGATCAGGGCGTTTTAGTTGTTGATGACGAAAATCGGGTTCAGTTTGTTAATCAGACTGCCTTAAAAACACTCGGTGTTGTGCAAAATAATATTATTGGGAAACCTATCCGTTTCAGACCATTAACATTTGAGAGTAATTTTACCCATGGACATATGCAGCATATTGTTTCGTGGGACGATAAAAGTGAATTAATCATTGGTCAATTGCATAACATTCAGGGCCGACAATTATTTTTAATGGCGTTTCACCAATCGCATACCAGTTTTTCTGTAGCAAATGCACCTGATGAACCGCATATTGAACAATTGGTTGGCGAGTGCCGTGTTATGCGGCAATTAAAACGACTCATTAGCCGTATTGCACCCAGCCCATCCAGCGTTATGGTGGTTGGCGAAAGCGGCACGGGTAAAGAAGTCGTCGCCCGTGCAATCCATAAGTTGAGCGGAAGACGGAATAAACCTTTTATTGCTATCAACTGTGCCGCGATTCCGGAGCAGCTTCTGGAGAGCGAACTGTTCGGTTATGTTAAAGGCGCATTTACTGGCGCATCTGCCAACGGTAAAACAGGGTTGATTCAGGCGGCGAATACGGGCACGCTGTTTCTCGATGAAATAGGTGATATGCCATTGATGTTGCAGGCTAAATTACTGCGCGCTATTGAGGCACGTGAAATTCTGCCGATTGGTGCCAGTAGCCCAATACAAGTCGACATTCGCATCATTTCTGCAACTAACCAGAATTTGGCCCAGTTCATTGCCGAAGGTAAATTCCGCGAAGATCTCTTCTACCGACTTAATGTTATCCCGATAACTCTGCCACCGCTGCGTGAACGTCAGGAAGATATTGAACTACTGGTGCATTACTTTTTACATCTGCATACCCGTCGTCTGGGATCGGTTTATCCGGGCATTGCTCCCGATGTCGTCGAAATATTGCGTAAGCATCGTTGGCCCGGAAACCTGCGCGAGTTAAGCAATTTGATGGAATATCTGGTTAACGTGGTTCCTTCAGGTGAAGTTATCGACAGCACGCTATTGCCGCCAAATCTGCTGAATAATGGCACAACGGAGCAAAGTGATGTAACAGAGGTCAGTGAGGCGCACCTGGCACTCGATGATGCGGGCGGCACGGCGCTGGAGGAGATGGAAAAGCAAATGATCCGCGAGGCGCTTTCACGTCATAACAGCAAGAAGGAAGTTGCTGATGAACTGGGCATCGGCATTGCTACGCTCTATCGCAAGATTAAGAAATATGAGTTGTTAAACACATAACCTCAGTGAATCCGGCCTGAATTCAGGCCGGATATCCTTTTACTTCGTTTTCTCGCAATCCAGAACTGTATTTACAATCATCTGATACCCCGTGCAGCGACAAAGATTTCCCGCCAGTCCACGACGAATTTCCGTAATGGTTAATGGCTTCTCGCGTGGTTTCGCCAGCATTGCCGTGGTAGCCATAATCAGGCCCGGCGTACAAAACCCGCACTGCACTGCGCCGGATTTCGCATAAGCCTGCTGAACATGAGAAAGTTTTCCGCCTTTCGCTTCACCTTCCAGCGTGCGGATCTCTTTTCCTTCAGCCCAGGCGGCAAGGTATAAGCAACTGTCTATTGCTGTGCCGTCGACCAGCACCGTACAGGCACCACATTCACCCACGCAGCACCCTTGTTTGACACTTAGCAGTCCTTGTTCGCGGAGTAATTCCGAGAGCGGCGTGCCTGGTGCGGCGTGAAGCTGAAAAGGTATCCCGTTAATGGTGCATTCGATGGTAATTGTTTCGCTGTGATTCATTGCAATTTTCCCCCCGCCGCGGCGACGGCTTCGCTAATCACTTTTTTGGTCATCGTCTGGATGAGATGCAGACGAAACTCTTTACTGGCCCGCCATGACGAACGCGGGGCGACATCTTGCAGGACTGATTCGCTGATGGCTTCCAGCGTTTGCAGGTTTAATGGCGCATTTTGTGCAGTCTGTTCGGCATGTTGGCAGCGAATCGGCGTTGGCGCGGCAACACCAAATGCCAGACGTAATTCGCTGAAATTGCCGTTATCCAGTCGGCAATGTGCGGCGCAGCCAATCGTTGAAATATCCATTGCGTCGCGCATGGCATATTTAAAATGCGCGCTGCCCGCGTGTTCTTTCGGCTGGGGCGGAAAATGAAAGGCGACAAGGATTTCGTCATGCTCAAGAGACACTTTGCCCGGCCCGGTGTGAAAGCCATTAATCGGGACGAAACGAACACCGCGCGGGGAGTGGATCTCCAGTTTCGCGTCATAAATTAGCGTTGGCGTGGCAGAATCTGCGCTGGTGGCACCGTTGCAAATATTTCCACCGTAGGTAGCGACGTTACGGATCTGCGGTCCGGCAATGGATGAGGCCGCAGCACATAACGCCGGGAGATGACGTTGAGTTACAGGATCTTCAATGAGCTGGGTAAATGTCGTTGCAGAGCCGATACGTAGTGAGCCATCTTCCGCCAGCGTAATTCCCCGCAGCTCCGCCAGATTATGAATATCAACAATATGGCGATAACGGTCATTGTGATGGTGGAGCTGAATCAGTACGTCAGTGCCACCGGCGAGCAGTTTGGCCTGCGGGTTGTCAGCCAGCAGGTTGATGGCATCGGCAAGGGTTGCTGCGCGATGGTAAGAAGCAAAATCAAACATGATGTTATCCTCAAATCAATCCTGCCAGATGGAACTCTTCATATAACCGTTTTGGCGTCAGCGGCAGTGTATTGATTGCAACACCGGTAGCCATCTTCACCGCGTTACGAATAGCAGCGGCAACAGGAATTATTGGTGGCTCACCCAGTGACTTATGTCCGTATGCGGATTGCGGCTCATTGATTTCGACGAACGCGCTTTCCAGTTGTGGCAGATCCGGCATGGTCGGCATTTTGTAATCCAGCAGATTGGGGTTACGGACCACGCCGCTTTTCGCATCAATGATCATCTCTTCAAATAGCGCCCAGCCAATGCCCATTCCCATTCCGCCGTGTACCTGACCTTCTGCCAGTAGCGGATTAAGAATATGGCCCGAATCATGAACGTTGAGGATGCGGTTGATGGTGACTTTACACAGCGCAATATCGACCGTCAGATCAACAAAGGTACAGCCAAACGCTGGTGGGTTAGTGGTGGTTTTGATGGAGCTTTCGGCAGAGAGCTGCCCGCCGCGTTCAGGGTGGTAGAAGGCGTCCATCGCCAAATCTTTTAACGACATTAATGGCTCTTCCGGTCGTTCAACCAGCACGATATGGCCTTTTATCAGGGTAAGATTCATCGCTGACTGATGTAGCATGACAGCGGCATGAGCGATGATTTTCTCCTTTAATAACAGTGCCGCACTGCGCAGCGCAGGCGCGGCAACATAGCTCTGGCGTGAGGCAAATGCACCGGGATCGAACGGCGTAACGTCGGTATCTTGGGTTGAAATAACGCGAACGTCGCTGACCGGAACCCCCACGGTTTCTGCTACCATTTGCGAGAAGACGGTGTCGGCCCCCTGACCGATTTCTGTCGCGCCGCTTTGCACGTTGATGGTTCCATCCTGATTCATCAACAGGCGCGCGCCTGCTATTTCTACGCCGACAGGCCAGGTGTTAGAGGTGTAGCTAAAACAGGCGACGCCAACGCCGCGGCGTAAATTGCCTTGCTGGTTCTGGCATTCTGCACGGCGTTTTTCCCATTCAAAGATTTTCCGGCCTTTTTCAAGACACTCCGGCAACCCTGCGCTGTAAATACGTTTGCCCGTGAGCGGATTAGCATCTCCTTCGCGGGCGGCGTTGCGTAAACGAATTTCAACAGGATCAATACCTAACGCTGTCGCGGCGTCATCAAGCATAGACTCAACGGCAAATACGACTTGTGGCGCGCCATAACCACGCATCGCACCAGCCGAGGGGAGGTTGGTATAGCAGGTCTTTGAACTGTAAGCGTAGGCACAACGAGGATAAAGGTAAGCGACTTTATTTCCGCCCGCAGAAGCGATGGAGTGCCCGTGAGATGCATAAGCGCCGGTGTTAGACAGAACATCCAGACTATAACCTTTCAATGTTCCGTCGCGGTTCACGCCCATTTGCCCGTCAATAGTAAAAGCGTGGCGGGTACGGGTTGCGAGGAAACACTCTTCACGGCTAAGGGAAACTTTCACCGGAATGCCGCCAAGCTTGCTGGTCAGGAATGCCGCCATTGGCTCTTCCAGTACATCCTGTTTATTACCAAAACCGCCACCGACAAACGGTTTGATGACTCGTACGCATGACCAGGGAATATTCAGCGCCTGACCAACCACACGGCGAACAATGTGCGGGATCTGGGTGCTGGAAACGATGGTAATTCGCGAGTCATCCTCCATCCATGCCAGCGATGTCACGCTTTCCATATGACAATGTTGAATAACGGGAGTCTGATAGTGCCCCTGCACCTGGTAATCGGCGGCATCGATTGTTTGTTGGACATTACCCGTCGACATCGAGCTTTGTTTTAGTAAATTGCCGCCGTTATGGATTGGTGCAGCGTCATCTGCCAGCGCCGCTTCTGGCGTGGTGATAACGGGTAATTCTTGCCACTCAATGCTGACCAATTGCGCCGCTTTTTCTGCCGTGAGTTCATCACGGGCCACGACGATGGCAACGGCGTCACCATGATGACGAACATGGCGAGTTAGCAGTGCGCGATCGGCGGTATCGCGCTTGTTTTCGTCAAGTGTCCATGCATGCCCAGCTGTAGCGAATGGGATATCAGGTACATCTTCCCAGGTAAAAATCGCCAGTACGCCTGGTAAACTTCTGGCTTGTTCATCATTAATACCTACGGCATAACCATGTGCGATAGGGCTACGTACATATTTCGCGTAACACATGCCCGCCATAACATAATCGTCAGTATATCGTGCCCGCCCGGTGACCTTAGCAATGGCATCTACGCGCATGCATGATTCACCTGTAGCGGTTGCTTCCCGCGCTTCCATAGAAATCCCCTCGATTTGAACATTTGGTTCTTATGGCAAAGATTTAGTCTAAGCAGGCAAGATTTACGCCAGAAACGACGATAAGCGTTAAGGGAGGAAGGAAGTGTGATGATGTTAAAAAAACACAGATATGATACGAAACAGGACTCTGAATAGGGACAGTGATACGTATCAATATGAGTGGCGATAAAATCAATGTGATAAATCAGGATTATTACGCATCAAGGTGGGAAATAGGGTAAAAGTCAGGAACTTCGATACCACTACAGCAAATATTTTGCTGATGATACTTCCCTTTGCCAAATGAAATTAACCTCTTTCTCTATTACATCGTTTTTCCAGAAGCAAGAGATTGGGTATCAAGAGGCTGGCTGCTATGATATGGCGTCTTGTTTTTTAAGCGAGGAAAGATTTTGAGTGCGGGACGCCTGAATAAAAAATCTCTGGGTATCGTGATGTTGTTATCGGTTGGACTGCTTTTAGCGGGCTGTTCGGGTAGCAAATCATCCGATACAGGAACGTATTCCGGCTCCGTTTACACCGTGAAACGGGGGGATACGCTATATCGTATTTCGCGCACCACGGGAACCAGCGTAAAAGAGCTGGCGCGACTGAACGGCATTTCCCCCCCTTACACCATTGAAGTTGGTCAGAAACTAAAACTGGGTGGGGCGAAAAGTAGCAGTACACGTAAATCAACCGCCAAATCAACGACCAAAACCGCATCGGTTACACCGTCATCAGCAGTACCGAAATCTTCCTGGCCGCCAGTAGGGCAACGTTGTTGGTTATGGCCAACGACAGGGAAAGTTATCATGCCGTATTCGACAGCTGATGGCGGCAATAAAGGGATTGATATCTCAGCTCCACGGGGTACACCTATTTACGCCGCGGGTGCAGGAAAGGTGGTGTATGTGGGCAACCAGCTGCGTGGCTACGGTAATCTCATCATGATTAAACACAGTGAAGATTACATTACGGCTTACGCCCATAATGACACGATGCTGGTAAATAATGGGCAAAGCGTGAAGGCTGGGCAAAAAATCGCCACTATGGGGAGCACTGATGCGGCATCTGTTCGCCTGCATTTCCAGATTCGTTACCGTGCTACGGCAATTGATCCGCTGCGTTACTTGCCGCCTCAGGGCAGCAAGCCAAAATGCTGATGGCGAATTAATCAGCAGTCAGCAGCGTGGTACTTGCTAAGGAGAGCGTAAGGTTTATAATGCCTTACGCATCTCGAAGCGGGCGTAGTTCAATGGTAGAACGAGAGCTTCCCAAGCTCTATACGAGGGTTCGATTCCCTTCGCCCGCTCCAATTTATCTTCACATCATCTACCTGCCATTTTTGTTGTATCTGATTTTCTATATTATCTTAATTCAAGCGCTTCAGACTTTTCGCAATCGCCGTAATACTTCCCCATTTTTTTGTAAACAAAAAGCGTTTACGCAATGCAATCGTCATGTATCTTAAATAGTCTTATTTAAGATGTTCAGAACTCTTTGTGTGTTTAACTGGCTGATAATTATATAATATTACGAGAGAAGTGATAGAGCGGAATAATAACAAATGAACATTATGAAAACTGGGATGGTTCAAAATTGAAGCAATTTTGAACCATCCACAACGGATATTAGCTAAAGAACATTACCGATACGCACAGGATACCCACGATCAGCGTAATCAGATTTCCGATGGAACGCCAGGGTTTAAGCGCCGGGATGAGATACGTTGACAGCGTAGGCATGATGAAAAGTATCATGGCAATGAGCGGGCCGCTGATCGCGTAAATCATCGAAATCGCGTTCGGGTTAATGCAACAAACAATGAAGGTAATCAGCGATACCAACATAATTGATAGTGCGCGGTTAAATGCACGACTTTTCTTTACACCAACCTGCTGTAATGTTGTTTTGACGACCTCTGTGGCACCTTCAATAACGCCAAAGTACGTACCCAGGAATGATTTTGACATCGCAACTACTGCGACAATAATCCCGGAAATTGACAACCATGCTGGGGCGTTCGGCAGCATAGAAAGCGCCGATAAAATGGTAACCCCTTCTTCTTTAGCCGCTTCAATATACGAAGGTGGAATAGAAAGCAGGCAGCTAAAGACAAAGAACAGTACACTTATGCAGATGATGAGATAAGCGACTTTCATAATTTTTTTGCATTTATCCATAGCGTGTTCGCCATATTTTTCACGTCTGTCTATGGCAAACGTAGAAATAATGGGCGTATGGCTAAAGGCGAAAACCATCACGGGAATCGATATCCATATCTGGTGAAGGGTATTCTGATTGAACTCTACCTGGGTTGTTAATAGATCAGGTTGCCAACTACCGACCAGGTAAATAGAAAGAAATAAGAAATAGGCAATCAATGGGAATACCAAAAATCCCATTACCCGAATAGTGGCATGGCGTCCCATCAGAAAAATGAGATTCAGGATTAATACAACCCCCAGACTCACCAACATACGGATGCGAAGATCAATAACCATATGCTTTGCCAGCTGTTCCGTAAGTGAGTTGGTAATTGCCACGGCATATATCAACACGACGACAAAAAAGGCGATGAAATACAGCGTGGTAATCAGATTACCAATCTTCTTGCCATAGTAGTGTGTTACCGCGCCCGTTATCCCTTCACCTGCTGATGTTTTTGATGAGAGGATGAACTGGCATAAGGCTTTATGTGGCCAATATGTTAAAGGCCAGGCGACCAGAGCAGTAATAAACAGGACCACAGCCCCCGCCGAACCTAACTGAATAGGAAGGAAGAGCGTGCCTGCACCAACGGCTGTGCCGTAGAGCGCGAAACTCCACAGAGTTTCTTCTTTTGACCAAATATTAGACATTATCTGAACGTATCATCTACAAATTAAACAAAATGGAGGGCAATTTACCATAAACCAGGTTAAGTATGGGAGATTAACGCCCTATCTACCTCTCTATTGGTGGGTTAGTGGTTGCAAACCTTACGTGCCAGTTATGTCTCTGACTGCTACTCAGGCGTATTTCCTTTGTGATAATAGTCACTTTTTTTAAACAATTAAGATAACTGTAATTAACAATCATTTACTATTGCACTGTTAATTGGTGCGAGGTTGTGATGAAAGACGTTGTGATTGTCGGGGCGTTACGGACACCTATCGGCTGCTTCCGTGGTGCGTTAGCGGGTCATTCCGCCGTGGAACTTGGCAGCCTGGTCGTGAAAGCATTAATAGAACGTACCGGTGTTTCTGCATATGCGGTGGATGAAGTGATTCTTGGTCAGGTGTTGACTGCAGGGGCAGGGCAGAATCCGGCAAGGCAATCGGCTATTAAAGGTGGTCTTCCTAACAGCGTTTCTGCAATCACTATTAATGACGTTTGCGGTTCCGGGCTTAAAGCACTGCATCTGGCTACTCAGGCGATACAGTGTGGCGAGGCTGATATTGTCATCGCCGGTGGTCAGGAAAACATGAGCCGCGCACCACACGTTCTGACTGATAGCCGCACCGGTGCACAGCTTGGCAATAGCCAGTTGGTTGATAGTCTGGTGCATGACGGCTTGTGGGATGCCTTCAATGATTATCATATTGGTGTCACCGCCGAAAATCTGGCTCGCGAATATGGCATCAGCCGTCAGTTGCAGGATGCTTACGCACTTAGCTCGCAACAAAAAGCGCGAGCGGCGATTGACGCTGGACGATTTAAAGATGAGATCGTCCCGGTAATGACCCAAAGTAACGGTCAGACGTTGGTTGTTGATACCGATGAGCAGCCACGCACTGACGCCAGTGCAGAAGGCTTAGCCCGTTTAAATCCTTCATTTGATAGTCTCGGTTCTGTGACAGCGGGTAATGCATCATCCATAAACGATGGCGCAGCTGCAGTAATGATGATGAGCGAAGCCAAAGCACGAGCGTTGAATTTACCCGTGCTGGCCCGCATCCGCGCATTTGCCAGCGTTGGTGTAGATCCGGCATTGATGGGAATTGCGCCGGTGTATGCGACCCGCCGTTGCCTGGAGCGTGTAGGCTGGCAGTTGGCTGATGTCGATCTTATCGAGGCTAATGAAGCGTTTGCTGCACAGGCGCTTTCGGTTGGCAAGATGCTTGAATGGGATGAGCGTCGTGTCAATGTCAATGGTGGCGCGATCGCACTCGGTCACCCAATAGGCGCTTCCGGTTGCCGAATCCTCGTTTCTCTGGTTCATGAAATGGTGAAACGTAATGCCCGCAAAGGACTGGCTACGCTTTGTATCGGCGGGGGCCAGGGCGTGGCATTGACCATTGAACGTGACGAATAGCTCTGCATTTCCTCCTTACCGATAAATATCAGCCGTCATTAATCTGTTGAATAATGGTGGCTGGCGAGTCGACATACATTTTCAGGGCTCCCTGATTTTTCCATTCTCATGACATATTCGTGATCGACACTGCACTTTTTTCAGTCCTTAACTTAAAAATGAAACATTGTTTTATTTTTAATTGAAAACCCTATCCCGTGGGCATATCATCCCCTTATAGAGAAAACGAAACAGTGTTTCACTATCGTTTTCTATTTTCACGCTTCACTGATTATCGGAGGTTGATGTGGACGTAAGACAGAGCATCCACAGTGCGCACGCAAAAACGCTGGATACCCAGGGGCTGCGCAATGAATTTTTGGTTGAAAAGGTATTTGTCGCCGATGAGTACACCATGGTTTACAGCCACATTGACCGTATAATTGTTGGCGGCATTATGCCGGTAACTAAAACGGTTTCCGTTGGCGGGGAAGTTGGTAAACAACTCGGCGTAAGCTATTTCCTGGAACGTCGCGAGTTAGGTGTTATCAATATTGGCGGTGCCGGTACGATTACTGTCGATGGTCAATGCTATGAAATCGGTCACCGCGACGCCCTGTATGTTGGTAAAGGTGCAAAAGAAGTTGTCTTTGCCAGTATTGATACCGCCACTCCGGCGAAGTTTTATTACAATTGCGCACCTGCGCATACGACGTATCCCACCAAAAAAGTCACACCGGACGAAGTATCTCCAGTCACGTTAGGCGATAAACTCACCAGTAACCGTCGCACGATTAACAAATATTTTGTCCCGGATGTACTGGAAACCTGCCAATTGAGTATGGGGCTGACGGAGCTGGCTCCGGGTAACTTGTGGAACACCATGCCGTGTCACACCCACGAGCGCCGGATGGAAGTTTATTTCTATTTCAATATGGATGATGACGCCTGCGTTTTCCACATGATGGGGCAGCCGCAAGAAACGCGTCATATTGTGATGCATAACGAGCAGGCAGTGATCTCCCCGAGCTGGTCGATCCATTCCGGCGTCGGAACCAAAGCTTATACCTTTATCTGGGGCATGGTCGGTGAAAACCAGGTTTTTGATGATATGGACCATGTGGCCGTTAAAGATTTGCGCTAGTTGTGGGCATAAACGAATAAGGTATTGTTATGATTTTAAGTGCATTTTCTCTCGAAGGTAAAGTTGCGGTCGTCACTGGTTGTGATACTGGGCTGGGCCAGGGGATGGCGTTGGGGCTGGCGCAAGCGGGCTGTGACATTGTTGGCATTAACATCGTTGAACCGACTGAAACCATCAAGCAGGTCACGGCGCTGGGGCGTCGTTTTTTAAGCCTGACCGCCGATCTGCGAAAGATTGATGGCATTCCAGCACTGCTGGATCGCGCGGTAGCTGAGTTTGGTCATATTGATATCCTGGTGAATAACGCCGGATTGATTCGCCGCGAAGATGCTCTCGAGTTCAGCGAAAAAGACTGGGACGATGTCATGAACCTGAATATCAAGAGCGTATTCTTCATGTCTCAGGCAGCGGCGAAACACTTTATCGCGCAAGGCAATGGCGGCAAGATTATCAATATCGCGTCAATGCTCTCCTTCCAGGGCGGGATCCGTGTGCCTTCTTATACCGCATCAAAAAGCGGCGTGATGGGCGTGACGCGATTGATGGCGAATGAATGGGCTAAACACAACATTAATGTTAATGCGATAGCTCCGGGTTACATGGCGACCAACAATACTCAACAACTGCGGGCAGATGAACAACGTAGCGCGGAAATTCTCGACCGCATTCCAGCTGGCCGTTGGGGACTGCCGAGTGACCTGATGGGGCCGGTAGTGTTTCTTGCCTCCAGCGCTTCAGATTATGTAAATGGTTATACCATTGCTGTGGATGGCGGTTGGCTGGCGCGTTAATTCATTCCTCTTACTTTTATGACCCTGCCGCATGGCAGGGTTTTTTATACCTGTAGATCATCATAATCCATATCATGGTTATGAAATAATCCATATCAATTATCAATTAATGAACTTTATGAATTTTATCTGCTTTAAAATTAGGTAGTTAATAATAATCTCAATAATTCAACTTAATTTGAAAATTGGAATATCCATCACATAACGACATGTCGTAGCAATTTAATCCATATTTATGCTATTTCCGACCTGACACCTGTGTGAATTGTTCACGTATTTTTTCACTATGTCTTACTCTCTGCTGGCAGGAAAAAATGGTTACTATCAATACGGAATCTGCTTTAACGCCACGTCCTCTGCGGGATATGCGGCGTATGAATATGTTTGTTTCGGTAGCTGCTGCGGTCGCAGGATTGTTATTTGGTCTTGATATCGGCGTAATCGCCGGAGCGTTGCCGTTCATTACCGATCACTTTGTGCTGACCAGTCGTTTGCAGGAATGGGTGGTCAGTAGCATGATGCTCGGCGCAGCAATTGGTGCGCTGTTTAATGGTTGGCTGTCGTTCCGCCTGGGGCGTAAATACAGCCTGATGGCGGGGGCCATCCTGTTTGTACTCGGTTCGATAGGGTCCGCTTTTGCGACCAGCGTAGAGATGTTAATCGCCGCTCGTGTGGTGTTGGGCATTGCTGTCGGGATCGCGTCTTACACCGCTCCTCTATATCTTTCTGAAATGGCAAGTGAAAACGTTCGCGGTAAGATGATCAGCATGTACCAGTTGATGGTCACTCTCGGCATCGTGCTGGCGTTTTTATCCGATACAGCGTTCAGTTATAGCGGTAACTGGCGCGCAATGTTGGGGGTTCTTGCTTTACCAGCAGTTCTGCTGATTATTCTGGTGGTCTTCCTGCCAAATAGCCCGCGCTGGCTGGCGGAAAAGGGGCGTCATATTGAGGCGGAAGAAGTATTGCGTATGCTGCGCGATACGTCGGAAAAAGCGCGAGAAGAACTCAACGAAATTCGTGAAAGCCTGAAGTTAAAACAGGGCGGTTGGGCACTGTTTAAGATCAACCGTAACGTCCGTCGTGCTGTATTTCTCGGTATGTTGTTGCAGGCGATGCAGCAGTTTACCGGTATGAACATCATCATGTACTACGCGCCACGTATCTTCAAAATGGCGGGCTTTACGACCACAGAACAACAGATGATTGCGACTCTGGTCGTGGGGCTGACCTTTATGTTCGCTACCTTCATTGCGGTCTTTACGGTAGATAAAGCAGGGCGTAAGCCGGCTCTGAAAATTGGTTTCAGCGTGATGGCGTTAGGCACTCTGGTGCTGGGTTACTGCCTGATGCAGTTTGATAACGGTACGGCTTCCAGTGGCTTGTCCTGGCTCTCTGTTGGCATGACGATGATGTGTATTGCCGGTTATGCGATGAGCGCCGCGCCAGTGGTGTGGATCTTGTGCTCTGAAATTCAGCCGCTGAAATGCCGCGATTTTGGCATCACCTGCTCAACGACGACAAACTGGGTGTCGAATATGATTATCGGCGCGACCTTCCTGACACTGCTTGATAGCATTGGCGCTGCCGGTACGTTCTGGCTCTACACTGCGCTGAACATTGCGTTTGTGGGCATCACTTTCTGGCTCATTCCGGAAACCAAAAATGTCACGCTGGAACATATCGAGCGCAAACTGATGGCAGGCGAAAAGTTGAGAAATATCGGCGTCTGATTTCACGGGCCGGATGTGCTGTACATCCGGCCCTTTTTTCGTTAATAGAGATTAGGCACCTGGCCGTTGAGGCGTTTGTCTCGTTCCTTATTCAGCCTTGTTGCGGTAACACACATCAGGAGAGAGGAATGAAAACAATTGGTTTGCTGGGAGGAATGAGCTGGGAATCCACTATTCCTTACTATCGTCTGATAAATGAAGGCATTAAACAGCGGCTTGGTGGGCTTCACTCTGCACAAGTGCTGCTACATAGCGTCGATTTTCATGAAATAGAAGAGTGCCAGCGTCGCGGTGAGTGGGACAAAACCGGGGATATTCTGGCTGAGGCGGCGCTTGGCTTACAGCGGGCGGGCGCAGAAGGTATTGTGTTATGCACCAATACGATGCATAAAGTGGCGGATGCCATTGAGTCTCGTTGCTCTCTGCCTTTCTTACACATAGCGGATGCCACTGGATGTGCAATTACCGGGGCAGGAATGACTCGTGTGGCGCTGCTGGGTACACGTTACACCATGGAACAGGATTTTTATCGCGGGCGGCTGACGGAACAATTTTCCATCAACTGTCTTATTCCTGAAGCGGATGAACGGGCAAAAATTAATCAGATTATTTTTGAAGAACTGTGTCTGGGGCAATTTACCGAAGCGTCACGCGCTTATTATGCGCAAGTGATTGCTCGCCTTGCAGAACAGGGCGCACAGGGCGTCATTTTTGGCTGCACAGAAATTGGTTTACTGGTGCCAGAAGAGCGCAGTGTTCTGCCTGTGTTTGATACCGCGGCGATCCATGCCGAGGATGCTGTCGCTTTTATGCTGTCGTAGCTGACGACAAAATAGCGTCAAGAGAAGTGACCAGTTTCGGTAATCCCGCTTGTAAATGCTCACTAAACGCCTGCACCAGCGCTGATGACGGGCGGTGCAGGGGGCGGATCAGGCTGACGGTGAATGGAACCGCAATGCTGAACCGCCGCACCACTAAACCGCTTGCCGCATAATCCAGTGCGGTGAGCGGGTTAACCACCGAAACGCCTACCCCCGCCCGTACCATTGCGCAGACTGACGCGGCGCTGTGGGTTTCTACGATCATGCGTCGTTTAACCTGATTCTCAGTAAACAATTGATCCAGCAACTGGCGATAGCTGTCAGTACGGGAAAGGCTGATGTAGTTCTCACCGTGAAAATCATCCGGCGTTAATACCTTTTTTACCGCCAGCGGATGGCCCGGAGGTAACACACACACTTCATCTAAAGAGAGTAATTCGGTACGTTCTGTTCCCGCAGGCGTATGGAGCGTTTCAGTGAGTCCTAAATCATGACGCTGGGCCGAGAGCCACTCTTCAAGTAGCGGTGATTCCTGGGGCACGATGTTTAAGCTGACATCGGGATAACGTGCCAGAAAGGGTTGCAGGAGCTGCGGTAAAAAAGATTGCGAAAAGACCGGCAGGCAGGCAATAGACAGTTCTCCCTGGCGAAACTCGCGCAGACTTTCTGCGGCACTGACAATGCGATCCAGTCCGTACCAGGATCGTTGCACTTCTTCAAACAGACGCAGTCCTTGCACGGTAGGATGTAATCGTCCACGTATGCGCTCAAACAATTTCAGCCCGATCACCTTCTCAAAGCGCGCCAGTTCGCGGCTGACGGTTGGCTGTGAGGTGTGTAGCAGGTGTGCCGCCTCAGTCAGGCTTCCGGCGGTCATTACCGCATGAAAAATTTCAATATGACGTAAGTTAACGGCGGCCATTAGCGCTCTCTCGCAATCCGGTAATCCATATCATTTTTGCATAGACTCGACATAAATCGATATTTTTTATTCTTTTTATGATGTGGCGTAATCATAAAAAAGCACTTATCTGGAGTTTGTTATGCCACATTCACTGTTCAGCACTGATACCGATCTCACCGCCGAAAATCTGCTGCGTTTGCCCGCAGAATTTGGCTGCCCGGTGTGGGTCTACGATGCGCAAATTATTCGTCGGCAGATTGCAGCGCTGAAACAGTTTGATGTGGTGCGCTTTGCACAGAAAGCCTGTTCCAATATTCATATTTTGCGCTTAATGCGTGAGCAGGGCGTAAAAGTGGATTCCGTCTCGTTAGGCGAAATAGAGCGTGCACTGGCGGCGGGTTACAATCCGCAAACGCACCCCGATGATATTGTTTTTACGGCAGATGTTATCGATCAGGCGACGCTTGAACGAGTCAGTGAATTGCAAATTCCGGTGAATGCGGGTTCTGTTGATATGCTCGACCAACTGGGTCAGGTTTCGCCAGGGCATCGGGTATGGCTGCGTGTTAATCCGGGGTTTGGTCACGGGCATAGCCAAAAAACCAATACCGGTGGCGAAAACAGCAAGCACGGTATCTGGTACACCGATCTGCCCGCCGCACTGGACGTGATACAACGTCATCATCTACAGCTGGTCGGCATTCACATGCACATTGGTTCTGGCGTCGATTATGCCCATCTGGAACAGGTATGTGGTGCTATGGTGCGTCAGGTCCTCGAGTTCGGTCAGGATTTACAGGCTATTTCTGCGGGCGGTGGGCTTTCTATTCCTTATCAACAGGGTGAAGAGGCGGTTGATACCGAACATTATTATGGTCTGTGGAATGCCGCGCGTGAGCAAATCGCCCGCCATTTGGGCCATCCTGTGAAACTGGAAATTGAACCGGGTCGCTTTCTGGTAGCGCAGGCTGGCGTATTAATTACTCAAGTGCGGAGCGTCAAACAAATGGGTAGCCGCCACTTTGTGCTGGTTGATGCCGGGTTCAACGATCTGATGCGCCCGGCAATGTACGGTAGTTACCACCATATCAGTGCCCTGGCAGCTGATGGTCGTTCTCTGGAACACGCACCAACGGTGGAAACCGTCGTCGCCGGGCCGTTATGTGAATCGGGCGATGTCTTTACCCAGCAGGAAGGGGGAAATGTCGAAACCCGCGCCTTGCCGGAAGTGAAGGCGGGTGATTATCTGGTACTGCATGATACGGGGGCATATGGCGCATCAATGTCATCCAACTACAACAGCCGTCCGCTGTTACCAGAAGTTCTGTTTGATAATGGTCAGGCGCGGTTGATTCGCCGTCGCCAGACCATTGAAGAATTACTGGCGCTGGAATTGCTTTAACTGCGGTTAGTCGCTGGTTGCATGATGACTTGCCTCCAGCGACGGAGTTGACACTGAATGGCGACGTACCAGCGTCGGACTAAAGACATTAGTGATTTCCGGGAGAGGGCGATTATCCGCCAGCGCCAAAGCCAGTTCGGCAGCCTGCGTCGCCATCGTCACGATTGGGTAACGCACGGTGGTCAGGCGCGGACGCACATAGCGTGACACCAGCACATCATCAAAGCCAATTAACGAAATCTCACCCGGTACATCAATACCATTATCATTGAGCACGCCCATCGCGCCCGCCGCCATTGAATCGTTATAACAGGCTACCGCAGTGAAATTTCTGCCTCGTCCCAAAAGCTCGGTCATTGCCTGTTCGCCGCCGCTTTCGTCTGGTTCGCCAAATGTCACCAGCCGGTCATTGGCCGGAATACCACTTTCAGCAAGGGCATCGTAATACCCTTGCAGACGATCTTCGGCGTCAGAAATAGAGTGGTTAGAGCACAGATAACCAATGCGGGTATGACCTTGCTGAATTAAATGACGCGTTGCCAGCCAGGCACCGTAACGATCGTCCAGAGCAATACAACGGTTTTCAAAGCCAGGCAGGATACGGTTGATCAGCACCATACCGGGCATTTGTTTCATTAACGAGGCTAAATCGGCATCCGGGATCATTTTGGCATGGACAACCAGCGCAGCACAGCGATGGCGGATCAGTTGCTCAATGGCCTGACGCTCTTTTTGTTCGTTGTGGTAACCGTTGCCAATCAATAAAAAATTACCAGTGTGATAAGCCACCTGTTCGACCGCTTTCACCATTGCGCCGAAAAACGGATCGGAAACATCACCAACGACCAGACCGATCGTTTCAGTGGTCTGCTGCGCCAGCGCACGGGCGTTGGCGTTCGGGTGATAGCTAAGAGACTCCATTGCACTATGCACAGCAAGCCGGGAAGCTTCGCTGGCTTTGGGTGAATTATTAATGACGCGGGAAACGGTGGCGACTGAAACGCCTGCCAGTCGGGCTACATCCTTTATGGTCGCCATGAAAATACCTTAGTGGGTAAACGCTTACATTCTTTCAGTGTTACGGAAAACGCCCGTTGGTTCAAGGGGCGGCGTGTTTTCATTGTGGGAATGTGAGCCAAACGCAAATAAGTAAGACAAAAAAAGAGATTGCAAACCTTTGGTTACACTTTGCGAAACGCTGTTGCGATTGACCGCTGGTGGCGTTTGGCTTCAGGTTGCTAAAGTGGTGATCCCAGAGGTATTGATAGGTGAAGTCAACTTCGGGTTGAGCACATGAATTACACCAGCCTGCGCAGATGCGCAGGTTTTTTTTTGCCGGTCATCAATCTGTAACAGTAACCGACAATTTACACACCTCGTTGCATTTCCCTTCATTCCTTTGCGTTTTCTCGCTGGCGAAGAGTCGTTGTGCAGACCACAATCAAGATCCCAGAGGTATTGATTGGTGAGATTATTCGGTACGCTCTTCGTACCCTGTCTCTTGCACCAACCTGCGCGGATGCGCAGGTTTTTTTTCGCACCTAATTTACTGTCGCTCGCGTTCTTTATCTCGTGTAATCTCCCTCCATTCGCTTTTACTGAATCAGAGCAAAGGGAGTTGGAATGCTTTTTAGCTTTTTTCGAAATTTGTGCCGTGTTTTGTATCGCGTTCGCGTTACGGGTGACACCAAGGCACTGAAGGGCGAGCGCGTTCTAATCACGCCTAATCACGTCTCTTTTATTGATGGCATACTGCTGGCATTGTTTTTACCCGTACGTCCGGTATTTGCCGTTTACACCTCAATAAGCCAACAGTGGTATATGCGTTGGCTGAAATCATTTATCGACTTTGTTCCTCTCGACCCGACGCAACCTATGGCGATTAAACATCTGGTACGTCTGGTGGAACAGGGCCGACCAGTGGTGATTTTCCCTGAAGGACGCATCACCACCACTGGCTCGCTGATGAAAATCTACGATGGCGCGGGATTTGTCGCGGCGAAGTCTGGTGCAACGGTTATTCCTGTGCGTATTGAAGGGGCGGAACTTACGCACTTCAGCCGCCTGAAAGGTCTGGTTAAACGTCGCTTGTTCCCGCAAATTACTCTGCATATTTTGCCACCAACGCAGGTGGAGATGCCGGATGCGCCGCGTGCCCGTGACCGTCGCAAAATCGCTGGCGAAATGCTGCATCAAATAATGATGGAAGCGCGTATGGCGGTGCGCCCGCGTGAAACGCTGTACGAATCTTTACTGAGCGCAATGTACCGCTTCGGAGCCGGGAAGAAATGTGTCGAAGACGTTAACTTTACCCCGGACTCCTATCGCAAATTGCTTACGAAAACGCTGTTTGTTGGACGCATCCTTGAAAAATACAGTGTTGAAGGCGAACGCATCGGCTTAATGCTGCCCAATGCAGGCATCAGTGCGGCAGTGATTTTTGGGGCCATCGCCCGTCGCCGCATTCCCGCAATGATGAACTACACCGCCGGGGTAAAAGGGTTGACCAGTGCTATTACGGCGGCTGAAATCAAAACCATTTTCACTTCCCGTCAGTTTCTCGATAAAGGCAAACTCTGGCATCTGCCGGAGCAACTTACTCAGGTGCGCTGGGTCTATCTGGAAGATTTAAAAGCAGATGTCACCACTGCCGACAAAGTATGGATCTTCGCTCATTTGCTGATGCCGCGTCTGGCACAGGTAAAACAGCAGCCGGAAGAAGAGGCGCTGATCCTTTTTACCTCCGGTTCTGAAGGCCATCCGAAAGGCGTCGTCCATAGCCATAAAAGCATTCTGGCGAATGTCGAGCAGATTAAAACGATTGCCGACTTCACCACCAACGATCGCTTTATGTCGGCGTTACCGCTGTTTCACTCCTTTGGGCTGACGGTAGGCCTGTTTACGCCACTGCTCACAGGTGCAGAGGTGTTCCTTTATCCAAGCCCGCTGCATTACCGCATTGTGCCGGAGTTGGTGTATGACCGCAGTTGCACCGTGTTGTTCGGTACCTCGACTTTCCTCGGTCACTACGCGCGTTTCGCCAACCCGTATGACTTCTACCGTCTACGCTATGTGGTGGCAGGCGCAGAAAAACTACAAGAAAGTACCAAACAGCTTTGGCAGGATAAATTTGGCCTGCGCATCCTTGAAGGCTACGGTGTGACCGAGTGCGCGCCTGTCGTTTCCATCAACGTACCGATGGCGGCGAAACCCGGTACGGTAGGGCGTATTCTACCAGGAATGGATGCGCGCCTGTTGTCGGTTCCTGGTATCGAAGAGGGCGGACGCCTGCAACTGAAAGGGCCGAACATAATGAACGGCTATCTGCGGGTGGAGAAGCCAGGTGTACTGGAAGTGCCCACCGCCGAGAATGTTCGCGGCGAAATGGAGCGCGGCTGGTATGACACTGGCGATATTGTGCGTTTCGACGAGCAGGGCTTTGTGCAGATTCAGGGCCGCGCAAAACGCTTTGCCAAAATTGCAGGCGAAATGGTGTCGCTGGAAATGGTGGAACAACTGGCACTTGGTGTTTCGCCAGATAAAGTCCATGCCACTGCGATTAAGAGCGATGCCAGCAAAGGCGAGGCGCTGGTGCTTTTCACCACAGATAACGAACTGACGCGCGATAAGTTGCAACAGTATGCCCGCGAGCACGGCGTGCCGGAGCTTGCTGTACCGCGCGATATTCGCTATCTGAAACAGATGCCATTACTTGGCAGCGGCAAACCTGACTTTGTCACGTTGAAAAGCTGGGTAGACGAAGCGGAACAACACGATGAGTGAGTCAGTGCACACTAACACTTCGTTGTGGTCGAAGGGGATGAAAGCGGTTATCGTGGCGCAGTTTCTCTCTGCGTTTGGCGATAATGCGCTGCTGTTTGCCACTCTGGCGTTACTGAAAGCGCAGTTTTATCCGGAGTGGAGCCAGCCCATCCTGCAAATGGTGTTTGTAGGTGCTTACATTCTTTTTGCGCCGTTTGTCGGACAGGTGGCGGATAGCTTCGCCAAAGGCCGGGTGATGATGTTTGCCAACGGCCTGAAGCTGCTGGGCGCAGCCAGTATCTGCTTTGGTATCAATCCGTTTCTCGGCTATACGCTGGTGGGTGTTGGTGCTGCAGCCTATTCACCGGCGAAATACGGTATTCTCGGCGAATTAACCACGGGTAGTAAGTTAGTGAAAGCTAATGGTTTAATGGAAGCTTCTACCATAGCGGCGATTTTGCTCGGTTCCGTAGCCGGTGGTGTACTGGCTGACTGGCATGTCCTGGTCGCCCTGGCCGCATGCGCACTGGCCTACGGTGGTGCGGTCGTTGCCAATATCTACATTCCTAAACTGGCGGCGGCGCGTCCGGGGCAGTCCTGGAATCTCATCAGCATGACCCGCAGTTTCCTGAATGCCTGCACCTCGCTATGGCGCAATGGTGAAACGCGTTTTTCGCTGGTGGGCACCAGTTTATTCTGGGGAGCGGGTGTCACGCTGCGTTTCCTGTTGGTGCTGTGGGTACCGGTGGCGCTGGGCATTACCGATAACGCTACGCCGACCTATCTCAACGCGATGGTAGCGATTGGTATCGTGGTTGGCGCTGGTGCGGCAGCGAAGTTAGTTACGCTGGAAACCGTGTCACGCTGTATGCCAGCCGGGATTTTGATTGGCGTGGTGGTACTGATTTTCTCCCTGCAACACGAGCTGCTGTCAGCCTATGCCTTGTTGATGCTGATTGGCGTGCTGGGGGGCTTTTTTGTCGTTCCGCTCAATGCGTTGCTACAGGAACGGGGTAAAAAAAGCGTCGGGGCGGGGAATGCAATTGCAGTACAAAACCTTGGCGAAAACAGCGCCATGTTGTTGATGCTGGGCATTTACTCGCTGGCGGTAATGGTAGGCATCCCGGTCGTGCCCATTGGCATTGGCTTCGGTGCGCTATTTGCGCTGGCAATAACGGCGCTGTGGATCTGGCAGCGCCGTCATTAATATTTAACGCCGGTTTTAACCGGCGTTAATCTTATGGTGCCGGATAAGTATAAACCTGATGTACCGCTTCAATTTCAGCTAATACGTCTTCGCTTAACTCCAGATGCAAACTTTCGACGTTAGTTTTCAGCTGCTCCATCGTGGTTGCGCCCAGCAGAGTGCTGGCAACAAACGGTTGACGGCGTACAAAAGCGAGCGCCATCTGTGCAGGATCCAGGCCATGACGTCTGGCTATATCAACATACGCCGCGACGGCTTTTTGCGTTTGCTCACCGCTATAGCGGGTGAACCGACTAAAGAGTGTATTACGTGCGCCAGCGGGTTTTGCACCGTTGAGATATTTCCCGGTCAGCGTGCCGAAACCCAGGCACGAATAGGCCAGCAGTTCGACCCCTTCATACTGGCTGACTTCTGCCAGACCTACTTCAAAACTGCGGTTTAACAGACTGTAAGGGTTCTGAATGGTGACAATACGCGGCAGATCGTGTTTGTCCGCCAGATGCAGGTAGCGCATTACGCCAAATGCAGTTTCGTTCGACACGCCGATATAACGAATTTTTCCCGCGCGTTGGTACTCTGTCAGTGCGTCCAGCGTATCCAGCAGCGAAACCGCAGGCGCAGAATCCGTCCAGCTATAACCGAGTTTGCCGAAGCAGTTGGTTGGGCGCTGCGGCCAGTGCACCTGATAGAGATCGAGGTAATCAGTCTGCAGACGCTTGAGGCTGTCATGCAGCGCTTCACGGATATTCTTCCGATCCAGCGCCTGATCCGGGCGAATGCCTTTGTCATTATTGCGCGACGGTCCGCTCACTTTGGAGGCGATAATTAACTTTTCGCGGCTGCCATGTTTCGCCAGCCAGTTGCCGACGTAGGTTTCGGTTAGCCCTTGAGTTTCGGGGCGCGGAGGTACTGGGTACATTTCGGCAACGTCGATAAGGTTAATGCCCTGAGCGACGGCATAGTCGAGTTGTGCGTGGGCGTCGGCTTCGCTGTTCTGTTCACCAAACGTCATCGTGCCAAGCCCCAGCGTGCTGACTTCCAGCGAACTGTGGGGTATACGGTGATATTGCATAGCCGTTTCCTTTTTATAATCACGACATAAGGAATATAAAAATGGCAGAGGGAAGGGAAAAGGGAAAGAGAAAAATCTTAAGGCCAGCCGGATGCTGACCTTATTTGTTAACGTTCAATAATTTGCGAAACATCATCACGGTTAATTTGCATCGCGTTACCTTGCTGATCGTGATAACTCACCAGCCCGGTATCATCATCAATTTCAGGTTTTCCATCGGTCAAAATCATACGGCCATCTTTGGTCGCCATGACGTAATCACTGGAACACCCGGAAACAGCAAACGCCAGTCCGACTGCAGAAATTATTACTGCCCATTTTTTCATCCGGTTATCCTCATTTGGCCCACCTATGATAATAGTCTGTTTATAAACCGACGTTATATATCTTGAAAGCAGGAAAATCTTAAACTGTGAGGGTAACAGGAGTGAGTACGCCCTCCCGCAGGAGAGCGTACGGAGTATCAGAGCGGATTCTTTTTGTTGCGAATCAGGTTGAGGCTTTCAACCGCAATAGAGAAGAACATCGCGAAGTAGATGTAACCTTTCGGTACGTGGATGTCGAAACTTTCCAGAATCAGGGTAAAGCCCACCAGAATCAGGAAAGAGAGCGCCAGCATTTTTACCGAAGGATGGCGCTCGACAAAATCACCAATCGAGCGCGCGGCGAACATCATCACGCCTACGGCAATCACCACGGCAGCCATCATAATAAACAGGTGATCTGACAGACCCACAGCAGTAATCACCGAGTCGAGGCTGAAGATAATATCCAGCAGCATAATCTGCACGATAGCGCCGAGGAATGATGAAACGCGTGTTTTCAGCCCTTCTTCTTCACCTTCGATGGATTCGTGGATTTCCTTGCTGGCTTTCCAGATAAGGAACAAGCCACCCAGAAGCAGGATCAAATCACGGGCGGAAATTTCCTGACTGAATATTGTAAAAAGCGGATTTGTCAGGCGCGTAACCCAGGCGATTGATGCCAGCAGCGCCAGACGCATAACCATGGCTCCCGCCAACCCCAGACGCCGCGCATGAGCACGTTGTGCTGTGGGGAGCTTTGCCACCACCAGAGAAAGAAAAATAATATTGTCGATCCCAAGAACGATCTCCAGCAGCGTCAGCGTACCGAGCGCAAGCCAGGCGTTAGGATCGGTTATCCATGCAAATAACATCTAAAAAGCCCTGCCAAAAAAATGAAGCGGTAATTATATGCCCGGAAAGCGGCAGGTCAAAGCGATGGCTACTGGATCAGAAAATGACGGGCCAGTAGCGCACTGGTGAAATTCTTCTTCAAATAAAAGCCGCGCGGCAGCGTCAGAATCCGTTCGCCCCGGACACCAATGGCTTCGGTAAGCGCTTTCGCATTCGCTGCTTTCGGTCGTATCTGCAAATATTCCCCGTGACGAGCGGTGATCCGCTCAACCTGACCGAGAACAATCATATCCATTAATTCTTCCCAGTCTTCGCGCAGTTGCCGGTCTTCCTCTTCATTCGGGCTCCACAGTAACGGTGATCCTACGCGACGCTGCGCCAGCGGGATGCTGCGCTCGCCTTCAACCGGTATCCACAGTACGCGTTTGAGCTTGTGGCGTACGTGGCTGGTTTCCCAGGTCACCCCGCTATTACCCGTTAACGGGGCAACACAAACGAATGTTGTTTCCAGCGGACGACCAAGACTATCCACAGGGATAGTTTTAAGTTCCACGCCCAGGGCAGCAAAATCTTGCTCAGGTTTACTTCCTGCGCTGGCACCTAGCCAGATCTCCAGTAACACGCCAATCCAGCCCTTATCGCGTTTTAAATTCTCCGGCGTAACCAGCCCGGCAAGTGCCGCCAGTTCTCCCAATGTATAACCAGAAAGTTGTTGTGCTTGCGCTAACAATTGTTCTTCAGTTTCGGGAGGAGAGAGCAGTGGGCGAGGTTGGGACATGTCATGATACCTTGGTTAAAAAACAAACAGCAATTAAGTGCCGAATATTCGCAGTGTAACTTTTTCCACATGCGTTGTTCAATTCTCTGATTTATATTGCTTTTTAGGTTGCCGGTAATCGAGTTGCGCAACACTGCAACGGGTTTTCCAAATCTGGTCACTGAAAATAAACAGGATCTTACACCATGTTATCCACAGAAAGCTGGGATAACTGTGAAAAACCTTCACTACTGTTTCCATTTACAGCCTTGACGTGCGACGAAACTCCAGTTTTTAGTGGTTCAGTGCTTAACTTAGTGGCACATTCTGTGGATAAATACGGCATTGGTTGATCTTTCGCCAACCCGTAAATGAGAGGTGTGACCTGGGTCACGAACTACTCTTTTTTATTACTCAAATTACATGTAATGCATTGACTGATAATGAATATTTTAAAATGTCTATATCGGGCTTATTCAGAATGCTCCGGGTTTTCCCGTAGTAATTCCGTAGTTCTTCACAACTCTATCCACAGAAAAGGTGAATAAAAACGGCTATCCACCCCTTCCTCTGTTTATAACTCTGCACATAACTGTGAGTTATTCAATTGTTATTAGTGTGTAATGCCCTGCAGAGAGTGGTTTACCGTCTTCCTGGAGTATGAAACAATCATTCGTATATAAAGCTTTATTTTGAGGTAGTCCGGTGATTGATGACGATGGCTACCGCCCAAACGTAGGTATCGTGATTTGTAATCGCCAGGGGCAGGTAATGTGGGCCCGGCGATTTGGTCAGCACTCCTGGCAATTTCCGCAAGGCGGAATCAACCCCGGAGAATCCGCAGAGCAGGCGATGTACCGTGAATTGTTTGAAGAAGTAGGATTAAGCCGCAAAGACGTTCGAATCCTTGCTTCAACGCGTAACTGGTTGCGCTACAAATTACCGAAACGTTTGGTGCGTTGGGACACGAAGCCGGTTTGTATCGGCCAAAAACAAAAATGGTTTCTCTTGCAGCTGGTGAGCGGCGATGCAGAAATCAATATGCAAACCAGCAGTACACCAGAGTTTGACGGCTGGCGATGGGTAAGTTACTGGTATCCAGTCAGACAGGTGGTGTCATTTAAACGTGATGTCTACCGTAGGGTAATGAAAGAGTTCGCGAGTGTGGTGATGTCACTGCAGGAAAATACGCCAAAACCACAAAACGCATCTGCTTATCGACGTAAAAGAGGTTAAGTCACGCCAATTATGCTCACTCGCCTGCGCGAAATAGTCGAAAAGGTAGCCAGCGCACCACGCCTGAATGAGGCGTTAAATATTCTGGTTACCGACATCTGTCTTGCGATGGATACCGAGGTCTGTTCGGTCTACCTGGCCGATCATGATCGACGTTGTTACTACCTGATGGCGACCCGGGGGCTGAAAAAACCACGTGGTCGCACTGTAACGCTCGCGTTTGATGAAGGGATCGTCGGCCTGGTTGGCAGGCTGGCGGAACCGATAAACCTTGCAGATGCGCAAAAGCACCCCAGCTTCAAATACATCCCCTCCGTAAAAGAAGAACGTTTCCGCGCGTTTTTAGGCGTACCAATTATTCAACGTCGCCAGTTGCTTGGTGTACTGGTGGTACAGCAACGAGAGTTGCGCCAGTATGACGAAAGTGAAGAATCCTTCCTGGTGACGCTTGCCACCCAGATGGCAGCGATTCTTTCTCAGTCGCAGTTGACTGCCTTGTTTGGGCAATATCGCCAGACGCGAATCCGTGCATTACCGGCAGCGCCTGGTGTAGCGATTGCCGAAGGCTGGCAGGATGCCACGTTACCTTTAATGGAACAGGTGTATCAGGCATCAACGTTGGATCCGGCTCTGGAACGCGAACGACTGACCGGGGCGCTGGAAGAAGCGGCAAACGAGTTTCGCCGCTACAGCAAACGCTTTGCCGCCGGTGCACAAAAAGAAACGGCGGCTATTTTCGATCTTTACTCACACCTGCTTTCGGATACCCGGCTGCGGCGCGAATTGTTTGCCGAGGTTGATAAAGGCTCGGTGGCAGAGTGGGCGGTAAAAACGGTCATTGAAAAATTTGCCGAACAGTTTGCCGCGCTAAGCGATAACTATCTCAAAGAGCGGGCTGGCGATTTACGTGCGCTGGGCCAGCGATTGCTGTTTCATCTTGATGACGCTAATCAAGGGCCGAACGCCTGGCCGGAACGTTTCATTCTGGTGGCAGATGAACTGTCAGCGACAACGCTTGCTGAGCTGCCCCAGGATCGCTTAGTCGGTGTTGTCGTGCGCGATGGCGCTGCCAACTCCCATGCTGCGATCATGGTACGTGCGCTGGGGATACCTACCGTGATGGGCGCGGATATTCAGCCTTCGGTACTGCATCGTCGGACGCTGATCGTCGATGGTTATCGCGGTGAATTGCTGGTCGATCCGGAGCCGGTACTGCTGCAAGAATATCAGCGGCTAATTAGTGAAGAGATCGAGCTTAGCCGTCTGGCGGAAGATGACGTCAATTTACCCGCCCAGTTAAAAAGCGGCGAACGCATTAAAGTCATGCTCAATGCCGGTTTAAGCCCGGAACATGAAGAAAAACTGGGCAGCCGTATTGATGGCATAGGACTTTATCGCACTGAAATCCCATTCATGCTGCAAAGTGGTTTTCCGTCGGAAGAAGAACAGGTGGCGCAGTATCAGGGGATGCTGCAAATGTTTAATGATAAACCCGTCACCTTGCGTACGCTGGATGTCGGAGCAGATAAGCAGCTGCCTTACATGCCGATCAGCGAAGAGAATCCATGCCTGGGTTGGCGTGGGATTCGCATTACGCTCGATCAGCCGGAGATCTTCTTGATCCAGGTGCGGGCGATGCTGCGTGCTAATGCCGCTACGGGCAACCTGAATATTCTGTTGCCGATGGTCACCAGCCTCGATGAAGTTGACGAAGCACGCCGCCTGATTGAACGTGCCGGACGTGAAGTCGAGGAGATGATCGGTTACGAAATTCCCAAACCACGTATCGGCATCATGCTGGAAGTGCCGTCAATGGTATTTATGCTGCCGCATCTGGCAAAGCGGGTCGATTTCATCTCTGTTGGCACCAACGATCTGACGCAATACATCCTTGCCGTTGATCGCAACAATACCCGGGTTGCGAACATTTATGACAGTCTTCATCCTGCAATGTTACGAGCTCTGGCGATGATCGCCCGGGAAGCGGAAATACATGGAATCGATCTCCGTTTGTGCGGTGAAATGGCGGGCGATCCGATGTGCGTGGCAATCCTCATTGGGCTTGGGTATCGCCATTTGTCTATGAACGGACGTTCTGTAGCGCGCGTAAAATACCTGCTGCGGCGCATTGATTTTGCCGAAGCAGAAAATCTTGCGCAGCGTAGTCTGGAAGCGCAACTGGCGACCGAAGTTCGCCATCAGGTTGCTGCCTTTATGGAGCGTCGCGGCATGGGCGGGCTGATTCGCGGGGGGTTATAGCGCGGATCATATACATATCTTTTAACGGTATCCGGCAACCAGCCAGGTCCCCTTGTGCTATTATTCGCACCTTTGGAGCGCCTGAAACCTGCGGCGCGCATTTCAATCGCTGTTCTCTTTCAGCGAAATAACAAGAACTTGTGGTGACAGATGACCAGTAGCTATCTGCATTTTCCGGAGTTTGATCCGGTCATTTTCTCAATAGGACCCGTGGCGCTTCACTGGTACGGCCTGATGTATCTGGTGGGTTTCATTTTTGCAATGTGGCTGGCAACACGACGGGCGAATCGTCCGGGCAGTGGCTGGACCAAAAATGAAGTTGAAAACTTACTCTATGCGGGCTTCCTCGGCGTCTTCCTCGGTGGACGTATTGGTTATGTTCTGTTCTACAATTTCCCGCAGTTTATGGCCGATCCGCTGTATCTTTTCCGTGTCTGGGACGGCGGCATGTCCTTCCACGGCGGCCTGATTGGCGTTATCGTGGTGATGATTATCTTCGCCCGCCGTACTAAACGTTCCTTCTTCCAGGTCTCTGATTTTATTGCCCCACTCATTCCGTTTGGTCTTGGTGCCGGGCGTCTGGGCAACTTTATTAACGGTGAATTGTGGGGCCGCGTTGACCCGAACTTCCCGTTTGCCATGCTGTTCCCTGGCTCCCGTACAGAAGATATTTTGCTGCTGCAAACCAACCCGCAGTGGCAATCCATTTTCGACACTTACGGTGTGCTGCCGCGCCACCCATCACAGCTTTACGAGCTGCTGCTGGAAGGTGTGGTGCTGTTTATTATCCTCAACCTGTATATTCGTAAACCGCGCCCAATGGGAGCTGTCTCAGGCTTGTTCCTGATTGGTTACGGCGCGTTTCGCATCATTGTTGAGTTTTTCCGCCAGCCCGACGCGCAGTTTACTGGTGCCTGGGTGCAGTACATCAGCATGGGGCAAATTCTTTCCATCCCGATGATTGTCGCGGGTGTGATCATGATGGTCTGGGCATATCGTCGCAGCCCACAGCAACACGTTTCCTGAGGAACCATGAAACAGTATTTAGAACTGATGCAAAAAGTGCTCGACGAAGGCACACAGAAAAACGACCGTACCGGAACCGGAACGCTTTCCATTTTTGGTCATCAGATGCGTTTTAACCTGCAGGATGGATTCCCGCTGGTGACAACTAAACGTTGCCACCTGCGTTCCATCATCCACGAACTGCTGTGGTTCCTGCAGGGCGACACTAACATTGCTTATCTACACGAAAACAATGTCACCATCTGGGACGAATGGGCCGATGAAAACGGCGACCTCGGGCCAGTGTATGGTAAACAGTGGCGCGCCTGGCCAACGCCGGATGGTCGTCATATTGACCAGATCACTACGGTACTGAACCAGCTGAAAAACGACCCGGATTCCCGCCGCATTATTGTTTCAGCGTGGAACGTAGGCGAACTGGATAAAATGGCGCTGGCACCGTGCCATGCATTCTTCCAGTTCTATGTGGCAGACGGCAAACTCTCTTGTCAGCTTTATCAGCGCTCCTGTGACGTCTTCCTCGGCCTGCCGTTTAACATTGCCAGCTACGCGTTACTGGTGCATATGATGGCGCAGCAGTGCGATCTGGAAGTGGGTGATTTTGTCTGGACCGGTGGCGACACGCACCTGTACAGCAACCATATGGATCAAACTCATCTGCAATTAAGCCGCGAACCGCGTCCGCTGCCGAAGTTGATTATCAAACGTAAACCCGAATCCATCTTCGACTACCGTTTCGAAGACTTTGAGATTGAAGGATACGATCCACATCCGGGCATTAAAGCGCCGGTGGCTATCTAATTACGAAACATCCTGCCAGAGCCGACGCCAGTGTGCGTCGGTTTTTTTTGCCCTCCGTTAAATTCTTCGAGACACCTTCCCGAAATTTTGCAACGTCCTGCAACGGCGTAAATAGTCCGGAAGATGCGCCGAAGAAATAGAAACTGGCCCTCGTCTTTTTTTCTCCTCGCTCCATACTGCCGGCATGAAAACACAACGTGGTTATACGCTGATTGAAACGCTGGTCGCGATGCTGATTTTGGTCATGCTAAGCGCAAGTGGGCTCTATGGCTGGCAATACTGGCAGCAGTCGCAACGGCTTTGGCAAACCGCCAGCCAGGCGCGGGACTATTTGCTCTATTTACGTGAAGATGCCAACTGGCATAACCGCGACCACAGTATCAGTCTTATCAGGGAGGGGACGTTATGGTGCCTTGTGAGTTCCGTTGCTGGGGCGAATACCTGTCATGGCAGTTCACCATTGGTCTTTGTGCCGCGCTGGCCAGAAGTCGAAATGAGCGACCTGACACCTTCGCTTGCTTTCTTTGGCCTGCGCAATACCGCATGGGCCGGGCATATTCGCTTCAAAAACTCAACGGGCGAGTGGTGGCTGGTGGTTTCGCCGTGGGGAAGACTCCGGCTTTGTCAGCAAGGAGAAACAGAAGGATGCCTGTAAAAGAGCAAGGTTTTTCTCTGCTGGAAGTGTTGATTGCTATGGCGATCAGTAGCGTATTGTTGCTGGGGGCTGCACGCTTTCTGCCTGCGTTACAGCGTGAAAGTTTAACGAGCACCCGTAAGCTGGCGCTGGAAGATGAAATCTGGCTGCGGGTATTTACCGTCGCGAAGCATCTCCAGAGGGCGGGTTATTGTCATGGCAGCTGTACCGGCGAAGGGCTGGAAATTGTCGGACAGGGTGACTGTATCATTGTGCAGTGGGATGCGAACAGTAACGGTATCTGGGATCGCGAACCGGTAAAAGAGTCCGATCAGATTGGATTTCGTCTGAAGGAGCATGTGCTGGAAACGCTACGCGGTGCGACATCCTGTGAAGGTAAGGGCTGGGATAAAGTCACTAATCCGGATGCCATCATTATCGACACTTTTCAGGTCGTACGTCAGGATGTCAGCGGCTTCTCGCCGGTGTTGACGGTTAATATGCGTGCTGCCAGTAAGTCTGAACCGCAAACCGTGGTGGATGCCAGCTATAGCGTGACAGGATTCAACCTGTGAACCGCGAAAAGGGTGTTTCGTCACTGGCTCTGGTCCTGATGCTGCTGGTTTTGGGTAGCTTGCTATTACAAGGAATGAGTCAGCAGGATCGCAGTTTTGCCTCTCGCGTGAGCATGGAAAGTCAGTCATTGCGCCGCCAGGCCATCGTTCAGTCGACGCTGGAGTGGGGAAAAATGCACTCCTGGCAGACACAGCCCGCAGTTCAGTGCTTACTGTACGCTGCCACCGGTGCCCGGGTTTGTCTGCGTTTATTGGCAGATAATGAGGCCTTATTGATTGCCGGTTATGAAGGCGTTTCGTTGTGGCGAACAGGCGAAGTCATCGATGGAAACATTGTTTTTTCGCCACGCGGCTGGAGCGATTTTTGTCCGCTGAAAGAGGGGGCGTTATGTCAGCTTCCTTGAAGAATCAACAAGGCTTTAGCCTCCCGGAGGTGATGTTGGCAATGGTGCTGATGGTGATGATTGTCACTGCGTTATCGGGTTTCCAGCGAACATTAATGAACAGTCTTGCCAGTAGAAACCAGTACCAACAGCTCTGGCGGCATGGCTGGCAGCAAACGCAACTGCGCGCGAATTCGCCACCTGCCCACTGGCAGGTCAACCGAATGCAGACATCGCAGGCGGGATGTGTCAGCATCAGCGTTACGCTAGTTTCACCCGGGGGCAGAGAAGGCGAGATGACCCGCCTGCATTGCCCGAATCGTCAGTAGTCAGGAGCCGCTATGTTAAGGGTCTACCATTCCAATCGTCTGGACGTGCTGGAAGCGTTGATGGAGTTTATCGTCGAACGCGAACGGCTGGACGATCCTTTCGAACCAGAAATGATTCTGGTGCAAAGTACCGGTATGGCGCAGTGGCTGCAAATGACCCTGTCGCAAAAGTTTGGTATTGCGGCAAACATTGATTTTCCGCTGCCAGCGAGCTTTATCTGGGATATGTTCGTCCGGGTGTTACCGGAAATCCCCAAAGAGAGCGCCTTTAACAAACAGAGCATGAGCTGGAAACTGATGACTCTGCTGCCGCAACTGTTGGAGCGCGAAGACTTTACCCTGTTGCGGCATTATCTGACTGACGATAGCGACAAGCGAAAACTGTTCCAGCTTTCTTCAAAAGCGGCGGACCTGTTTGACCAGTATCTGGTCTATCGTCCGGACTGGCTGGCACAGTGGGAAACAGGACATTTGGTTGAAGGGCTGGGAGAAGCACAGGCCTGGCAAGCGCCGTTGTGGAAGGCTTTGGTGGAATATACCCATCAACTCGGGCAACCGCGCTGGCACCGCGCCAATCTCTATCAGCGCTTTATCGAAACGCTGGAGTCCGCGACGACCTGCCCGCCGGGGTTACCTTCGCGCGTCTTTATATGCGGTATTTCCGCGTTACCGCCTGTTTATCTCCAGGCGCTACAGGCGCTGGGTAAACATATTGAAATCCATCTCCTGTTTACCAACCCCTGCCGTTATTACTGGGGCGACATTAAAGATCCAGCTTATCTGGCGAAACTACTGACTCGCCAGCGCCGACACAGTTTTGAAGATCGCGAATTACCGCTATTTCGCGACAGCGAAAATGCCGGGCAGCTCTTTAACAGCGATGGTGAACAGGATGTCGGCAACCCGCTGCTGGCTTCATGGGGCAAGCTTGGGCGCGACTACATTTATCTCCTTTCTGACCTGGAGAGCAGCCAGGAGCTGGACGCTTTTGTCGATGTGACGCCAGATAACCTGCTGCATAATATTCAGTCTGACATTCTGGAACTGGAAAACCGCGCCGTTGCTGGTGTGAACATCGAAGAGTTTTCCCGTAGCGATAACAAACGCCCGCTTGATCCACTGGATAGCAGTATCACCTTCCACGTTTGCCATAGCCCGCAGCGTGAAGTTGAAGTTTTACACGATCGCCTGCTGGCGATGCTGGAGGAAGACCCGACACTGACTCCGCGCGACATCATCGTGATGGTGGCTGATATCGACAGCTACAGTCCGTTTATTCAGGCTGTGTTTGGTAGCGCACCTGCGGATCGTTACCTGCCTTACGCCATTTCCGACCGTCGGGCGCGGCAGTCGCATCCTGTACTTGAAGCGTTTATCAGCCTGTTATCGCTGCCAGACAGCCGCTTTGTGTCGGAAGACGTGCTGGCATTACTGGATGTGCCGGTGCTGGCAGCGCGGTTTGACATCACCGAAGAAGGGCTGCGTTATTTACGCCAGTGGGTCAACGAATCCGGCATTCGTTGGGGGATAGATGACGACAACGTTCGCGAGCTGGAACTCCCCGCCACCGGACAACACACCTGGCGATTTGGCCTGACGCGTATGTTGCTGGGCTACGCGATGGAGAGCGCGCAGGGCGAGTGGCAATCGGTTCTACCTTATGATGAATCGAGCGGCTTAATTGCAGAACTGGTGGGGCATCTGGCTTCACTGCTAATGCAGCTAAACATCTGGCGTCGCGGGCTGGCCCAGGAGCGTCCGCTGGAAGAGTGGTTGCCGGTTTGTCGCGATATGCTCAACGCCTTCTTCCTGCCGGATACGGAAACCGAAGCGGCGATGACGCTGATCGAACAACAATGGCAGGCGATTATCGCCGAAGGTTTAGGTGCGCAGTATGGCGACGCGGTGCCGCTGTCACTATTGCGTGATGAACTGGCACAGCGCCTGGATCAGGAACGTATCAGCCAGCGTTTTCTCGCCGGACCGGTTAACATTTGTACTCTGATGCCAATGCGTTCCATCCCATTCAAAGTGGTTTGCCTGCTGGGAATGAACGACGGCGTTTATCCACGCCAGCTTGCGCCATTGGGCTTTGACCTGATGAGCCAGAAACCGAAGCGTGGCGACCGTAGCCGTCGCGATGACGACCGCTATCTGTTCCTGGAAGCGTTAATTTCCGCGCAGCAAAAACTCTATATCAGCTATATCGGGCGTTCTATTCAGGATAACAGTGAACGTTTCCCGTCGGTACTGGTGCAGGAACTGATCGACTACATCGGGCAAAGCCATTATCTACCGGGCGATGAAGCGCTCAACTGTGATGAAAGCGAGGCAAGGGTAAAAGCGCATCTTACTTGCCTCCATACCCGGATGCCGTTTGATCCGCAAAACTACCAGCCAGGCGAACGACAAAGCTATGCTCGTGAATGGCTACCTGCGGCCAGCCAGGCTGGTAAAGCACATTCTGAATTTGTTCAGCCGCTGCCGTTTACCTTACCGGAAACCGTGCCGCTGGAAACGCTACAACGATTCTGGGCACATCCGGTACGGGCGTTCTTCCAGATGCGTTTGCAGGTGAACTTCCGTACTGAAGACAGCGAAATCCCCGACACCGAGCCATTTATTCTGGAAGGGCTTAGCCGTTATCAAATCAATCAGCAGTTATTGAATGCACTGGTTGAGCAGGATGATGCCGAACGCTTGTTCCGCCGCTTCCGGGCGGCGGGGGATTTACCGTATGGCGCTTTTGGTGAAATTTTCTGGGAAACACAGTGCCAGGAGATGCAGCAGCTTGCCGACAGAGTCATTGCCTGTCGCCAGCTGGGGCAGAGTATGGAAATTGATCTCGCCTGCAACGGTGTGCAGATAACTGGCTGGTTGCCGCAGGTGCAGCCGGATGGCCTGTTGCGCTGGCGTCCCTCTTTATTAAGTGTGGCGCAGGGAATGCAACTTTGGCTGGAACACCTTGTCTACTGTGCCAGCGGTGGTAATGGTGAAAGTCGCCTTTTTCTACGCAAAGACGGCGAGTGGCGTTTTCCGCCGCTTGCAGCCGAACAGGCTTTGCATTACCTCTCACAACTGATTGAGGGGTATCGTGAAGGAATGTCCGCGCCATTGCTGGTGTTACCTGAAAGTGGCGGCGCGTGGCTAAAAACCTGTTATGACGCGCAAAACGATGCCATGCTGGATGACGATTCCACGTTACAAAAAGCCCGTACGAAATTCCTTCAGGCTTACGAAGGCAACATGATGGTGCGTGGCGAAGGTGATGATATCTGGTATCAACGGCTCTGGCGGCAATTAACACCAGAGACAATGGAGGCTATCGTTGAACAGTCGCAACGTTTCCTGTTACCGCTGTTTCGCTTTAATCAGTCATGAGTGCTGTATAAAAATTGCGCAATATATCTGCTTGCTTTATGATGCGCACCAGTCACGGACTGATGGATATATAGACATAGGCTGACTCGTTCAGCACAAGATTAAATTCTGGCAGATGATTTGCGTTAACCTGTTGAATCTGGCCAGAAAATAAAGTTGATTATGAGGTCCGTGAATGCCCCGCAGCACCTGGTTCAAAGCATTATTGTTGTTTGTTGCCCTTTGGGCACCCTTAAGTCAGGCAGAAACGGGATGGCAGCCGATTCAGGAAACCATCCGTAAAAGTGATAAAGATAACCGCCAGTATCAGGCTATACGTCTGGATAACGGTATGGTGGTCTTGCTGGTTTCTGATCCGCAGGCGGTTAAATCGCTCTCGGCGCTGGTAGTGCCCGTTGGGTCGCTGGAAGATCCCGAGGCGTACCAGGGGCTGGCACATTACCTTGAACATATGAGTCTGATGGGGTCGAAAAAGTACCCGCAGGCTGACAGTCTGGCCGAATATCTCAAAATGCACGGCGGCAGTCACAATGCCAGCACGGCACCGTATCGCACGGCTTTCTATCTGGAAGTTGAGAACGACGCCTTGCCCGGTGCGGTAGACCGCCTGGCGGACGCTATTGCAGAACCCTTGCTCGACAAGAAATACGCCGAACGTGAACGTAATGCAGTGAATGCCGAATTAACCATGGCGCGTACGCGTGACGGGATGCGCATGGCACAGGTCAGCGCAGAAACCATTAACCCGGCACACCCCGGTTCAAAGTTTTCTGGTGGTAACCTCGAAACTTTAAGCGACAAACCCGGAAATCCGGTGCAGCAGGCGCTGAAAGATTTTCACGAGAAATATTACTCTGCCAATCTGATGAAGGCGGTTATTTACAGCAATAAACCGCTGCCGGAGTTGGCAAAAATGGCGGCGGACACCTTTGGTCGCGTGCCGAACAAAGAGAGCAAAAAACCGGAAATCACCGTGCCGGTAGTCACCGACGCGCAAAAAGGTATTATCATTCATTACGTCCCGGCGCTGCCGCGTAAAGTTCTGCGCGTTGAGTTTCGCATCGATAACAATTCAGCGAAGTTCCGTAGTAAAACGGATGAATTGATTACCTATCTGATCGGTAATCGCAGCCCAGGTACACTTTCTGACTGGCTGCAAAAGCAGGGATTAGTTGAGGGCATTAGCGCCAATTCCGATCCTATCGTCAACGGCAACAGCGGCGTATTAGCGATCTCTGCGTCTTTAACCGATAAAGGTCTGGCGAATCGCGATCAGGTTGTGGCGGCCATTTTTAGCTACCTCAATCTGTTACGCGAAAAAGGGATTGATAAACAATACTTCGATGAACTGGCGAATGTGCTGGATATCGACTTTCGTTATCCGTCAATCACCCGTGATATGGATTACGTCGAATGGCTGGCAGATACCATGATTCGCGTTCCTGTTGAGCATACGCTGGATGCAGTCAATATTGCCGATCGGTACGACGCTAAAGCAGTAAAAGAACGCCTGGCGATGATGACGCCGCAGAATGCGCGTATCTGGTATATCAGCCCGAAAGAGCCGCACAACAAAACGGCTTACTTTGTCGATGCGCCGTATCAGGTCGATAAAATTAGCGCACAAACTTTCGCTGACTGGCAGAAAAAAGCCGCCGACATTGCGCTCTCTTTGCCAGAGCTTAACCCCTATATTCCTGACGATTTCTCGCTGATTAAGTCAGAGAAGAAATATGACCATCCAGAGCTTATTGTTGATGAGTCGAATCTGCGTGTGGTCTATGCGCCAAGCCGTTATTTTTCCAGCGAACCCAAAGCTGATGTCAGCCTGATTTTGCGTAATCCGAAAGCCATGGACAGCGCCCGCAATCAGGTGATGTTTGCGCTCAATGATTATCTTGCCGGGCTAGCGCTTGATCAGTTAAGCAACCAGGCGTCGGTTGGTGGCATTAGTTTTTCCACCAACGCTAACAACGGCCTTATGGTTAATGCTAATGGTTACACCCAGCGTCTGCCGCAGCTGTTCCAGGCATTGCTCGAGGGGTACTTTAGCTATACCGCTACGGAAGATCAGCTTGAGCAGGCGAAGTCCTGGTATAACCAGATGATGGATTCCGCAGAAAAGGGCAAAGCGTTCGAGCAGGCGATTATGCCCGCGCAGATGCTCTCGCAAGTGCCGTACTTCTCGCGAGATGAACGGCGCAAAATTTTGCCTTCAATCACTTTGAAAGAGGTGCTGGCCTATCGCGACGCCTTAAAATCAGGGGCTCGACCAGAGTTTATGGTTATTGGCAACATGACCGAAGCCCAGGCAACAACGCTGGCACGCGATGTGCAAAAACAGTTGGGCGCTGATGGTTCGGAGTGGTGCCGTAACAAAGATGTCGTGGTCGATAAAAAACAATCTGTCATCTTTGAAAAAGCCGGTAACAGCACCGACTCCGCACTGGCAGCGGTATTTGTACCGACTGGCTACGATGAATACACCAGCTCAGCCTATAGCTCTCTGTTGGGGCAGATCGTACAGCCGTGGTTCTACAATCAGTTGCGTACCGAAGAACAGTTGGGCTATGCCGTGTTTGCGTTTCCAATGAGCGTGGGGCGTCAGTGGGGCATGGGCTTCCTTTTGCAAAGCAATGATAAACAGCCTTCATTCTTGTGGGAGCGTTACAAGGCGTTTTTCCCAACCGCAGAGGCAAAATTGCGGGCGATGAAGCCAGAGGAGTTTGCGCAAATCCAGCAGGCGGTAATAACCCAGATGCTGCAGGCACCGCAAACGCTCGGCGAAGAAGCATCGAAGTTAAGTAAAGATTTCGATCGCGGCAATATGCGCTTCGATTCGCGTGATAAAATCGTGGCCCAGATAAAACTGCTGACGCCGCAAAAACTTGCTGATTTCTTCCATCAGGCGGTGGTCGAGCCGCAAGGCATGGCTATTCTGTCGCAGATTTCCGGCAGCCAGAACGGGAAAGCCGAATATGTGCATCCTGAAGGCTGGAAAGTGTGGGAGAACGTCAGCGCGTTGCAGCAAACAATGCCCCTGATGAGTGAAAAGAATGAGTGATGTCGCCGAGACACTAGATCCTTTGCGCTTGCCCTTACAGGGCGAGCGCCTGATTGAAGCCTCTGCCGGCACAGGCAAAACCTTTACGATTGCGGCGCTCTATTTGCGCCTGTTACTTGGACTAGGCGGTTCTGCCGCCTTTCCCCGCCCGCTGACCGTTGAAGAACTGCTGGTGGTCACCTTTACCGAGGCTGCCACGGCAGAATTGCGCGGTCGTATCCGTAGCAATATCCACGAGTTGCGCATCGCCTGTCTGCGTGAAACCACCGACAATCCACTGTACGAACGCCTGCTGGAAGAGATCGACGATAAAGCGCAAGCCGCGCAGTGGTTGTTGTTAGCCGAACGGCAGATGGATGAAGCGGCAGTCTTTACTATTCACGGTTTTTGCCAGCGCATGCTCAACCTGAATGCCTTTGAATCCGGCATGCTGTTTGAGCAGCAGCTGATTGAAGATGAGTCTCTGCTACGTTACCAGGCCTGCGCCGATTTCTGGCGTCGCCACTGCTACCCGCTGCCGCGTGAAATTGCCCAGGTCGTCTTTGAAACCTGGAAAGGGCCGCAGGCGTTACTGCGCGATATTAATCGTTATCTGCAAGGCGAAGCGCCGGTTATCAAAGCGCCGCCGCCCGATGATGAAACGCTGGCTTCCCGCCACGCGCAAATTGTGGCGCGTATTGATACGGTAAAACAGCAGTGGCGCGACGCGGTGGGTGAACTGGATGCGCTGATCGAATCTTCTGGTATTGATCGACGCAAGTTTAACCGTAGCAATCAGGCTAAATGGATCGACAAGATCAGCGCCTGGGCAGAAGAAGAGACCAACAGTTATCAGTTGCCAGAGTCGCTGGAAAAATTCTCTCAGCGTTTCTTAGAAGATCGCACGAAAGCCGGGGGGGAAACCCCGCGACATCCACTGTTTGAGGCGATCGATCAACTGCTTGCAGAACCATTGTCGATCCGCGATCTGGTGATCACTCGCGCATTAGCTGAGATCCGCGAAACAGTAGCGCGTGAAAAACGCCGCCGTGGCGAATTGGGTTTTGATGACATGTTAAGTCGGCTCGATTCCGCGCTGCGTAGTGAAAGCGGCGAGGTATTGGCAGCGGCGATCCGTACGCGATTCCCGGTGGCAATGATCGATGAATTTCAGGATACCGACCCCCAGCAGTACCGAATTTTTCGCCGTATCTGGCACCATCAGCCGGAAACCGCATTGTTGCTGATTGGCGACCCGAAACAGGCTATTTATGCATTCCGGGGTGCGGATATCTTCACTTATATGAAGGCGCGTAGCGAAGTTCATGCTCACTACACCTTAGATACCAACTGGCGTTCCGCACCGGGAATGGTGAACAGCGTTAACAAACTTTTCAGCCAGACTGATGACGCGTTCATGTTTCGTGAAATACCGTTTATTCCTGTGAAATCTGCCGGCAAAAATCAGGCGTTACGTTTTGTGTTTAAAGGTGAAACGCAGCCTGCGATGAAAATGTGGCTGATGGAAGGCGAAAGCTGCGGCGTTGGCGACTATCAAAGTACCATGGCGCAGGTATGTGCTGCGCAAATCCGCGACTGGCTACAAGCCGGACAGCGGGGCGAAGCGTTGCTGATGAACGGCGACGACGCGCGTCCGGTGCGTGCTTCGGACATCAGTGTGCTGGTGCGCAGCCGCCAGGAGGCCGCCCAGGTGCGCGATGCCTTAACGCTGCTGGAAATCCCTTCCGTTTACCTTTCGAACCGCGACAGTGTTTTTGAAACTCTGGAAGCGCAGGAGATGCTTTGGCTGTTGCAGGCGGTGATGACTCCCGAACGTGAGAACACCCTGCGCAGTGCGCTGGCAACGTCAATGATGGGGCTGAATGCGCTGGATATTGAAACGCTGAATAATGACGAACATGCGTGGGATGCGGTCGTCGAAGAGTTCGATGGTTATCGGCAAATCTGGCGCAAACGTGGCGTTATGCCGATGCTGCGGGCGCTGATGTCGGCGCGTAACATTGCAGAAAACTTGCTGGCAACAGCAGGCGGTGAGCGGCGTCTTACCGATATCTTGCATATCAGCGAATTGCTACAAGAAGCCGGAACGCAGCTGGAAAGTGAACATGCGCTGGTACGCTGGTTATCGCAACATATCCTCGAGCCAGACAGTAATGCCTCCAGCCAACAAATGCGCCTCGAAAGTGATAAACATCTGGTGCAGATTGTCACGATCCATAAATCAAAAGGGCTGGAATATCCGCTGGTCTGGTTGCCATTTATTACCAATTTCCGCGTCCAGGATCAGGCGTTCTATCACGATCGCCACTCGTTTGAGGCAGTTTTGGATCTTAACGCTGCGCCAGAAAGCGTCGATCTCGCGGAGGCCGAACGTCTGGCGGAAGATCTGCGTTTGCTTTACGTGGCGCTGACGCGTTCGGTTTGGCATTGCAGTCTCGGCGTTGCACCGCTGGTGCGCCGTCGTGGCGATAAAAAAGGTGACACCGACGTCCACCAAAGTGCGCTCGGGCGTTTGCTGCAAAAAGGGGAACCGCAAGATGCGGCAGGGCTTCGCACCTGTATTGAAGCGTTATGCGATGATGATATTGCCTGGCAAACGGCACAAACTGGTGATAACCAGCCCTGGCAGGTTAATGATGCTATAACTGCAGAACTGAATGCGAGGACGCTACAACGATTGCCCGGCGATAACTGGCGTGTCACCAGCTACTCCGGTTTGCAGCAGCGTGGTCACGGTATCGCTCAGGATCTGATGCCACGGCTGGATGTTGATGCCGCAGGCGTGGTCAGCGTCGTTGACGAACCGACGTTAACACCGCATCAGTTCCCGCGCGGTGCGTCACCGGGGACATTCTTGCACAGTTTGTTTGAAGACCTCGATTTTACCCAGCCGGTTGACCCGAACTGGGTACAGGAAAAACTGGAACTCGGCGGCTTTGAATCGCAGTGGGAACCGGTGTTGACCGAGTGGATCACGGCTGTCCTCCAGGCACCTCTCAATGAAACGGGTGTTAGCCTGAGTCAGCTTTCCGACCGCGATAAACAGGTGGAGATGGAGTTTTACCTGCCGATTAGCGAACCGCTCATCGCCAGCCAGCTTGATGCACTAATTCGCCAGTTTGACTCGCTATCCGCTGGCTGCCCGCCGCTGGAGTTCATGCAGGTACGCGGCATGTTAAAAGGCTTTATTGACCTGGTGTTCCGCCACGAAGGGCGTTATTACCTGCTCGACTATAAATCCAACTGGTTGGGTGAAGACAGTTCTGCTTACACCCAACAGGCTATGGCAGCGGCAATGCAGGCACACCGCTATGATCTGCAATATCAGCTTTATACCCTGGCGCTGCACCGTTATCTGCGCCATCGCATTGCTGATTACGACTATGAGCGCCACTTTGGCGGCGTTATTTATCTGTTCCTGCGTGGTGTTGATAAAGAACATCCGCAACAAGGGATCTACGCGACCCGACCCAACGCCGGGTTGATTGACCTGATGGATGAGATGTTTGCCGGTATCACCCTGGAGGAGGCGTAATGAAATTGCAAAAGCAATTACTGGAAGCTGTGGAGCACAAACAGTTACGCCCGCTGGATGTGCAATTTGCCCTGACCGTGGCGGGAGATGAACATCCTGCCGTCACCCTCGCGGCAGCCCTGTTAAGCCACGACGCCGGGGAAGGGCATGTCTGTTTACCGCTCTCACGACTGGAAAATAACGAGGCGTCACATCCGCTGTTAGCAACCTGCGTCAGCGAAATCGGTGAGTTACAAAATTGGGAAGAATGCTTGCTGGCTTCACAAGCGGTCAGCCGGGGAGATGAACCAACGCCGATGATCCTCTGTGGTGATCGTCTTTATTTGAATCGCATGTGGTGTAACGAGCGCACAGTGGCACGCTTTTTCAACGAAGTGAATCATGCCATTGAGGTTGATGAAGCTCTACTGGCGCAAACCCTGGACAAACTTTTTCCAGTAAGCGATGAAATTAACTGGCAAAAAGTTGCGGCGGCAGTGGCGCTGACGCGGCGGATTTCGGTGATTTCCGGCGGTCCTGGCACCGGTAAAACGACCACCGTAGCGAAGTTGCTGGCAGCCTTAATTCAAATGGCCGACGGAGAACGCTGCCGTATCCGTCTGGCTGCACCAACGGGTAAAGCTGCCGCGCGCTTAACCGAATCTCTCGGCAAGGCTTTGCGACAATTACCGCTGACCGATGAACAAAAGAAACGCATTCCGGAAGATGCCAGCACTTTGCACCGATTGCTGGGTGCGCAGCCGGGTAGCCAGCGTTTACGTCATCATGCCGGTAACCCGCTGCATCTTGATGTGCTGGTGGTAGATGAAGCGTCAATGATCGATCTGCCTATGATGTCGAGACTGATCGACGCCTTGCCCGATCATGCGCGAGTGATCTTTCTCGGCGATCGTGATCAACTGGCCTCGGTTGAGGCTGGGGCTGTGCTGGGCGATATCTGCGCTTATGCCAACGCGGGCTTTACCGCCGAGCGTGCCGGGCAGTTGAGCCGCCTGACGGGAAGCCACGTTCCAGCAGGAACTGGCACAGAAGCGGCATCTTTGCGCGACAGCCTCTGCCTGCTGCAAAAAAGCTATCGTTTCGGCAGCGATTCTGGCATTGGTCAGTTAGCTGCGGCGATTAACCGTGGTGATAAAACGGTAGTGAAAACCGTTTTTCAGCAGGATTTTACTGATATCGAAAAACGACTTTTACAGAGCGGCGAAGATTATATTGCGATGCTTGAGGAAGCTCTTGCGGGTTACGGACGTTATCTGGATCTGTTGCAAGCGCGTGCCGAGCCGGATTTAATCATTCAGGCGTTCAATGAGTACCAGCTTTTGTGCGCCCTGCGGGAAGGGCCGTTTGGCGTGGCTGGACTGAATGAGCGAATTGAGCAGTTTATGCAACAGAAGCGCAAAATTCATCGTCATCCGCACTCTCGTTGGTACGAAGGCCGACCGGTGATGATTGCCCGTAATGACAGCGCGCTTGGGTTGTTTAATGGCGATATTGGTATTGCGCTGGATCGCGGGCAGGGGACGCGCGTCTGGTTTGCGATGCCGGACGGCAATATTAAGTCTGTGCAACCGAGTCGCCTGCCAGAGCACGAAACGACGTGGGCGATGACGGTACATAAATCGCAGGGATCGGAGTTCGACCATGCGGCGTTGATTTTACCGAGTCAACGCACGCCGGTAGTAACGCGAGAGCTGGTTTACACCGCAGTGACCCGCGCGCGTCGCCGTCTGTCGCTGTATGCCGATGAGCGCATATTAAGTGCGGCAATCGCCACTCGTACTGAGCGGCGCAGTGGTCTGGCGGCGTTGTTTAGTTCGCGGGAATAAACGTGATTGCCTGATGCGACGCATGCGCGTCCTGTCATGCCTCCGGGCATTGCGCATATGCGCATCTGGCGATTTCCGTCGCTTACCCTAAATCCGCCATCAACACCTTTGATTTGATGTAGGTCGGATAAGGCGTTCACGCCGCATCCGACGATGAGCGTCAATACCTGATGCGATGCTAGCGTGTTTATCATGCCTCCAGGCATTGCGCATGTCGCATCTGGCGATTTCCACCACTTACCCCAAATCCGCCATCAACACTTTGGATTTACGCTGGTAGTTGTACAACTGCTTTTTGCTCTCGGGTAGTAAATCAATATCCACCGGGGTAAATCCACGTTCCTGGAACCAGTGAATACTGCGCGTGGTCAGCACAAACAATTTGCTTAAGCCGCTCTGCTTCGCCTGAGCGGCAATGCGTTCCAGCAGAACCTCGCCCCGTGATGAACTGCGGTAATCCGGGTGAACTGCCACACAGGCCATTTCCCCAATCTTCTCTTCCGGGAACGGATAGAGCGCGGCGCAGGCAATAGTCGTGTTATCGCGCTGAATAATGGTGAATTTGTCGATTTCCATCTCCAGCTGCTCGCGAGAACGGCGTACCAGAATACCTTGCTGCTCCAGCGGGCGAATCAACTCCAGAATACCGCCAATATCGTTGATTGTTGCGCGACGAATCTGCTCGGCGCTTTCCATCACAATCTGCGTACCGATACCGTCGCGTGAGAACAACTCTTGCAATAGCGCGCCATCTTCCTGATAACTGATTAAATGACAGCGACGCACGCCGCTGCGGCAGGCTTTCACTGCGCCACGCAAAAAGCGCACCGTACCGGAGTTGTAATCACCTTTCTCTTCCTGGGCTTCTACCCGTGCTTGCGCTTCGTTAGGGAAAAGTTCGGAGACAATATCACCGTCGTCATTAGTGACGCCCTGGGAAGAGCAAAAACCAATCATCTTTTCAGCTTTCAGTTTGATGGCCAGTTGAGTGGCAATCTCTTCCGAGGTCAGATTAAAGCTCTCGCCAGTGACTGAAACAGCGACCGGCCCCATTAGCACTATTGCACCGCTGTCCAGTTGACGATGGATCGCGTCTTCATCAATCCGCCGGATACGCCCGCTATGGCAGTAATCCACGCCGTCATCGACGCCCAGCGGCTGGGCGATAATAAAATTGCCACTGACGACGTTGATATGCGCGCCCTGTAGCGGCGTGTTATTGAGACTCATCGACAGGCGAGCAGTAATATCCAGTTGCAATGTTCCCGCAGCCTGCTTCACCAGTTCCAGTGTTTTGGCGTCGGTCACACGTATATTCTTGTGATACAGCGGTTCGTGGTGATGCGCAGCCAGATTTGCGTCGATCTGCGGACGTGCGCCATAGACCACCACCAGACGGATGCCGAGGCTGTGCAACAACCCGATATCATTAACGATACTGGAGAAATTCTCATGCTCAATGGCTTCACCGCCGAGCATGATGACAAATGTTTTTCCCCGGTGGGTATTGATATAGGGAACCGAATGGCGGAATCCCTCGACCAGCTCGGTTTTACGTTCCTTTACCACGGTACACCTCTTTGCATGATTATTCGAAATTATTGTATTTTTATTCTGTTTTTTCGCAGGGTGCAAGTGTAAATTTTATGCGGGAGAGAGTTTTTTATCAGTAATACCGTGAATATAAAAAGAATGTTTACCGTTTTATAGATGACAGATTATGCGTCTTTCGCTAAAGTTTCCGGTCAAATTGGTCGTTTACTTGTTACACAGCTTAGATTTCTTTTGCTCGGGAGAGGCATGTCAGGATCCAACACTGCAATCAGCCGTCGTCGTTTACTGCAAGGCGCGGGTGCCATGTGGCTATTGAGCGTAAGTCAGGTCAGCCTGGCTGCGGTCAGCCAGGTCGTGGCGGTGCGCGTCTGGCCTGCGTCCAGCTACACCCGCGTGACGGTAGAATCAAATCGTCAGCTGAAATATAAGCAGTTCGCGTTGAGTAACCCGGAACGCGTGGTGGTGGATATCGAAGATGTAAACCTGAACTCGGTACTCAAGGGGATGGCGGCACAAATTCGTGCAGACGACCCGTTCATCAAGTCGGCGCGCGTCGGGCAATTTGACCCGCAAACCGTACGCATGGTTTTTGAATTAAAGCAAAACGTAAAACCGCAGCTGTTTGCCCTTGCGCCGGTCGCCGGGTTTAAAGAGCGTCTGGTGATGGACCTCTATCCGGCCAATGCACAGGATATGCAGGACCCGCTGCTGGCGCTGCTGGAGGATTACAACAAAGGCGACCTCGAAAAGCAGGTGCCGCCAGCGCAAAGTGGTCCACAACCAGGTAAAGCAGGGCGCGATCGTCCGATTGTCATTATGCTTGACCCTGGCCACGGTGGCGAAGACTCCGGTGCGGTGGGGAAATACAAAACGCGCGAAAAAGACGTGGTATTGCAAATAGCTCGCCGTCTGCGCTCTCTGATCGAGAAAGAGGGCAATATGAAGGTGTACATGACGCGCAATGAAGACATCTTCATTCCGTTGCAAGTGCGCGTAGCAAAAGCCCAGAAACAGCGTGCCGACCTGTTTGTCTCTATCCATGCCGACGCCTTTACCAGTCGTCAGCCGAGCGGTTCCTCTGTGTTTGCGCTCTCAACCAAAGGTGCAACCAGTACTGCGGCAAAATATCTGGCACAAACCCAGAACGCCTCGGACTTGATTGGTGGCGTGAGCAAAAGCGGTGACCGCTATGTCGACCACACCATGTTCGATATGGTGCAGTCGCTGACCATTGCCGACAGCCTGAAGTTTGGTAAAGCGGTGCTGAATAAGCTCGGTAAAATCAACAAGCTGCATAAAAATCAGGTTGAACAAGCCGGGTTTGCCGTGCTGAAAGCGCCTGATATACCCTCCATTTTGGTCGAAACGGCGTTTATCAGTAACGTTGAGGAAGAACGTAAACTGAAAACGGCAACCTTCCAGCAGGAAGTTGCGGAATCAATCCTCGCAGGGATAAAGGCGTATTTTGCCGATGGGGCGACGCTGGCGAGAAGGGGATAATGTTTTTATTTATTCAATGAATTTATATTTCGTTGAATAGATAATATTTACCTGAATATTAGACGTTGGTTTTGTGACTGATGTCGAATATTTGAATGTCGGCTTGAAAAATAAGCCGACCATCTCTTTAATTAAGCACAATTCCGTGTAATGTATATGCATTAGTTAATCATCTTGTAACTGTTAAATCAGGCAAGGCAATGTTTGAAGTAGTTATTACTTCTGACGTGCCTTGCCTTTTTTTTTGGAGCTATGGAATGATCATCGAAAAAGTCATGAACAATAATTGTGTACAGGCATCGATGAATGGACAGGAGGTTATCATTTCTGGGCCTGGCGTCGGTTACAACAAAAAATATGGAATGTCGGTCCCTGAGCATCCGGCTAACCGGATTTTTTATGTCAGAAATGAACAAAAAAATAAACTCTACAAATTGATTGAGCATGTGGATATCGAGTATGTTTTTGTTGCCGAAAAAATAGTGCAATATGCGGAGAACAATCTCGAAAAAAATCTCAATCCATCGCTACTATTGATTCTTGCTGATCATATTTCGAATGCAATATCCCGAGTCGCTTCAGGCATACAAATTAATAATGTTTTCCTTGATGAAATCAAAGCGTTGTACAAAGCAGAGTATGCGATAAGTCGCGATGCATTAACTATCATTAATGAGCAATTCAGCGTTCAACTTCCTGATGATGAGATTGGTTTTATAGCATTGCATATCTTAAATAATTATGAAAATTCAGTTGATTATGAATCAGTACGGATTATTGAGTTGTCGCAAATAATCACGGGGCTTATTGAAGTTGTTTATAACAGAAAGGTGGACAGAAGTTCATTTAATTATTCCAGGTTCATGATACACCTTAAATATTTTTCAAGTCGCGTATTATGCAATGAAAAAATAAAACAGAAAGATATTGGTGATCTCTATGAACAGTTTCTTGAGAAAGACATTCTGTTACAGCGCGCAATTCATGAAATTGAAAGGTATTTGTACGCCACTTTTAAATATGAATTGATTTTGGAAGAAAAACTATATCTCTCTATTCGCACCAAAGTATTAATGGACTAATTATATATAACATTTATATGAGATAACCCGCATGAAACAAAAGAAAGCCTGGAGTTTTTTTCAGAGCCTGGGAAAGGCATTTATGTATCCCATCGCTCTGCTAAGTGTATGTGCATGATGTTAGGGCTAGGAAGTGGTTTAGCCAGCGATGATATGGCAAAATTAATTCCACTACTGGCTATTCCCGTAATTAAAACCATTCTTGATTTTATTGTTAGCCTTGGTTTGTTTGCCTTTGTCAATTTACCTGTATTGTTTGCGATAGCTATACCTCTGGGGTTATTAAAAGAGAAAGAGGATAAAGCCTATGGCGCTTTTTCTGGCTTAATTGGTTTCATGGCGATGCATCTGGGAACGAACTTTTATCTTAAACAACATGACTTATTGGTCGCTGCTGATCAAATGTCGACACATGGGCAAACCATTATTCTGGGAATCCAGTCCTACAATACCAGTGTGTTGGGTGGGATTATAGCAGGATTATTAGTCGCCAGTATGTATAAAAAGATCGTTAACTTACGTATTCCTGAATCATTAGGATTTTATAGTGGTCCACGCCTGGTGCCTATTATTACACTGATTGTGATGAGTGGATTTGGTCTGATCATCCCTTTTATCTGGCCGCCATTTTTCAATCTTTTCATGCTCATTGGCCACTGGATTTCAACTTCCGGTCCTGTTGGCTATTTTTTCTATGCAGTCGCCGAACGCGTGACGATACCTTTTGGTTTAAATCACCTGGTGACGTCAGTTTTCCGCTTTACCCCCATCGGCGGATCGGCAGTGATCGGCGGCGAAGAGTATTATGGCACCCTGAACATGTTTATGGCGTACGTCAAAGAGAATGCGGTCATTCCGCTGGATTTGGCGGGGAAAATGGAACAGGGCAAACTGATGATTCAGTATGGTCTGGCTGGTGCCGCGCTGGCGATGTATCGCACTGCTCATGCTCAAAACAGAAAAGCTATCAAAGCATTGCTTATTTCCGGGGTGCTTACAGTCATTATTGGCGGCGTCAGCGAACCGATTGAGTTTCTGTTCTTATTTGTCAGTCCACTGCTATTTGTCTTCCATGCTTTTATGAATGGCTTCGCCAACATGGTCTTGCCATATATGGGCGTGAAGATGGGATTTACTGGCGATCTGATTCAATTTATTAGCTTTGGCGTATTGCGTGGCACAAGAACAGGTTGGCCAATAGCGATGTGTGTCGAAGTGGCCTATTTCTTTATTTATTACTTTGTGTTCCGTTGGACTATTCTCAAATTTAACCTGATGACGGTAGGCCGTGAAGAGTCCAGTCCTGTCACGCTGAACGCTCATGAGGATACGGCTATAGCGGATATCCCAACGCTTGATAAATCAGAGCTGCAAGCAGCGGAGCAGATGGTTAAGGCACTTGGTGGTAAAGAGAATATTAAATCCCTGGATAATTGCGTAACTCGTTTACGTTTAACAATCGCAGATATGGGATTGATTGACGAGGCAGCAATAAAAAGAGCTGGCGGAATTGCGGTTGTTAAACTTGATCAAAATACCCTACAAGTCATTATCGGTACTAAAGTCATCGCCTTGCGTCGGGATATGGATAACTACATGGGGATATGCTGATGGATGTTTTTAATACTCCTATTTCCCGCAAAGGAACATATTGTACCCAATGGGACTTTTGCGAGGACAGATTTGGTGTAAAAGATGTATTACCATTCTCTATTTCAGATATGGATCTTCCGATACCGGAAGCTATCATCAGGGCATTAAGAAAACGTCTGGAACACCCGATTTTAGGGTACAGCCGTTGGCAGCATGATGACTATCTGAATGCGATAGTCAATTGGTATCATCAACAATATAAAACTGAAATCAAACCAGAATGGATAACCTATAGCCCAAGCGTGATGTACTCCATTGCTAAAGCAATAGAGTTATTGACATCGCATGGTGATAATATTCTCGTTTTTACACCTGTCTATAATGCATTTTTTGATATAATTAAACATAGTGAGAGAAATATTCTGACAGCCTCTTTGATTATAAAAAATGAGGGGGGCTACGCTATCAATTGGCAAGATTTTGATCTTAAGATTCAAAGCGCAAAGATGGTGTTATTATGTAATCCTCATAACCCGACAGGAACCGTCTGGTCGGAAGAAGATCTGCATAAAATCGCTGCAAGCTGTGCAAGACATAATGTCTGGTTATGTTCAGATGAAATTCACAGTGATTTTGTTTTTAATCGTAGCTTTACATCTGCGCTTAAAATAAAAAAAGAAAAAGTAGTGGTGTTTAATTCGATATCGAAGACATTTAATGTTCCTGCGCTAACAGGATCGTATATGATTTCAACTGACGATAATTTTAATCATAAGTTCAGAACGATATCAAGATATCGCGATTTTGTAAACTCCCCATCCGTACTGAATATAATTGCAACTATTATTGCCTATAACGAATGTGAGGGATGGTTAAAGTCATTAAAGGCACATATTGCCTCTAACATTCAATTCACCCAGCAGTATCTGAACGAAAATACTCCAGAATTGATCGTAAGGCCAGCTGATGGTTGCTATTTTTCGTGGATAGATTGCTCTGCTATTGGTTATTCCTTTGATGAATTCTACAGTCGATTAATTCATGAAGGCAAAGTGGGCATTATGGCGGGGAATGTCTATGGAACGGAGGGGGAGGGCTACCTTCGTCTGAACCTGGCCTGCGGTCGAGAAAAATTATATATGGGGCTTACGCGTCTTGCGAGTGTAATTAAAAATATTAATCAAGGAAAATAAAAATGAACAGTACGGATCTTATCCATCTCATTAAACATTTTATGCGTAACGAACATAAAGCAGTTGAAGAAGTTATTGATTCCCCCCTTTCGGAGGTCGCAAATTTAATTAAAGTATTACAGTCTTGTCAGGGGAAAGTTGTTTTTATTGGTGTCGGTAAGTCCGGTATTATTGCCCGAAAACTCGCCGCAACATTTGCCAGCACTGGAACTCCCTCGTTTTTTGTTCACGGTACTGAAGCCGTACACGGCGATCTTGGGATGGTGGCGAAAGATGATGTTGTTATTCTTATTTCAAACAGTGGTGAGACGACAGAAATCCTGGCAACACTACCTAGTCTGAAAAAAATGGGTAATTATTTGATCTCCTTTACCCGCAGTCATCGCTCATCGCTTGCGATAAGTTGTGATTTATCCGTTGAAATTCCCGTAAAAAGTGAGGCGGATAATTTAGGTTTAGCGCCGTCATGCTCATCAACAGTCGTTCTGGTTGTTGGTGATGCGGTGGCGCTTGCGCTCTCCGAATTGAAAAAGTTTACTCGTGCTGATTTCGGCTTATATCATCCAGGAGGTGCGCTCGGTATTAAAGCAAACTCATAATTTTAGAATATAAAACAGTAACCGGTCACGCCATCTTTTGGGGTGGCGTTCATTGATGTGAGTGTCAGCTATGAAAAACGTTCTGGTCACCGTTCCCAGCTTTTCAGCGCGTTGTGTTTCTGCCAGCAAGCTGCTAAGAGAAAATCATTTTAACCTTATTATCAAGAATAATGTGGAGCATCTGGTTAAATCAGAATCCACAGTATTACGAGAATCTATTTGCGCAGTCATTGCCGGAAAAGATTGTTATCAAGCGGATACGTTATCGCGACTACCAGGAGTGAAAATAATATCGAGATTCGGGACAGGGATTGATAATATTGATCTTCATACGGCTCGACAATCAGGTATTGTGGTCAATAATGCTGTTGGGATTAATTCAAATGCAGTCGCGGAATTTATCATCGGTCTTATTTTTGCGAGCATGAGAAATATCCCCGGTAGCTATCATGCAATGCAAAATGGTTATTGGGGCGAGTCGCATGGCTGCGAGTTACAAGGTAAACGTATTGGCCTGCTTGGCTACGGCAATATTGGCAAAACACTGGCGAAAAGGTTATCTGGTTTTGATGTTGAGCTTTTAGCTTTTGACAAACAACCCGATTTCCAGGCCGCAGGCAAAGATGGAGTTCAGTTCGTATCAATTGAAGATATCTTTATGCAGTCTCATGTCATCATCGTTCTTTTGCCATTTTCTCCGGAGCTGGAGAACTTCATTAGTCATAAATATTTGTCGATGATGCGCAATGGTGCTCTTATCATCAACGCCGCAAGGGGAAAGTTGCTGGATGAGGGTGCTTTACTTCAGGTAATTGAAGAACGAAATGTTTTTGCAGCGCTGGATGTGTTTAGCTCTGAACCGCTAGCGCAATTTAGCCCATTGCTACATGCCAGGAATATCATTACAACGCCGCATATTGCGGCCGCCACCGTTGAGTCATACCAGCAAACCGGGATATACGTTGCCAGGTCGATAATAGATTTCTTTGCAGGAAGGGAGATAAAAAACGTGCTGTGAGTTCAGCTAAGGAAGATTTCAGGTACAAAAAAACCGCAATTTGTGAAACACATTGCGGTTTATCAGCATCATAGGTGTTGGTTGCGGGGGCCACAGTCAAGAGGTTAATCCAACCTTTTGAAACTTAAGACATTCACTGTTCCCGAACCCAAGCTATCTACCGAAATATACACTCATTATCTGATGTGAATCAACGAGTAGATCGAATGGCCTGTTCCTCTCTTTTTTGTACACAGAGACTCCTTTTAAAAAATGGCAAGGGCACATATCCCTTATTGGTACATAAATCCCCCGATGTTTACTGACTTTGTTCCACCTGCGTATTTTCATGAAAGGAGATCACTCAATAACTTCCATCGAGATCGGGTAATAACATTTGAACAGATCGCTGAATAACATCGATGGAGATCACTTTTGACTCATTTTGT